>NZ_JANINU010000121.1:821-1120 GCF_024508875.1 Phenylobacterium sp. | reverse complement strand
AAGCGCCCGATCCGCATGCGGCGCTGCAGGCTTTCGAGCCGCCGCCCGCGGCGCCGCCCGAGGCCAAGGCCGCGCCCGACGCGAAGGCCGACGCCAAGGCCGGGGAGCCACCCGCCAAGGCATCCGAGGCCACGATCGTGTCCCTCGACCAGTTCCGGAAGAAATGACCGCATGAGCGATGTCGCCGCGCCCGTGCCCCCTCAGGCCGATGACGGGGCCCTGACCGACGAGGCGATCCTCCAGCGGTTCCTGCGCACCAAGAACCAGCCGACCGGATCCCAGACCCTGGGCTTCCGCAT
>NZ_JANINU010000121.1:0-811 GCF_024508875.1 Phenylobacterium sp. | reverse complement strand
GACGAGGCCATGAGCGTGGCCTGCATGGTCGCGTCCGGCATGACGGCCGTGGCGCCCACGCTGGAGATGAAGACCAGCTTCTTCCGCCCGGGCCAGCCCGGGAAGATCAAGGGGATCGGCAAGGTGGTGAAGTGGGGCCGCCAGGTCGCCTTCACCGAGGGCGAGCTCTACGATCCCGAAGGTCGCCTCCTGGCCAAGGCGACGGGGACGGCGATCCCCACGCCCTTCACCAACTACAAGAAGTAGGCGCCGCGGATGGCCCGCCTCCTCGCCCTCATCGCAAGCCTCTGGCTCGCGACGGCGGCGGGCGCGGCGCAGGCGGCTTCGGCGTTCTCGGATTGGTCGGCGGTCGTGGTGGCCGGGGACTGGCATGCGCACGACGGAGCGCCGTCCGAGGGCTTCGACAACGCGCGGCGCGACGTGAGCGCCGCCCTCACCCGGGCGGGCGTCCAGACACAGAACATCCGGCAGTTCTCCGTCCGGCCCGAGCGCTACAAGGACACCCGTCCCGAGAAGAGCGAGCTGCGGGGCATCTACAACGCCCTCGTAGACCTGTCGGGCCGCACCGCCGGTGGCTGCATCTTCTACATGACCTCGCACGGCGCGCCGGAAGGCGCCCAACTCGACCAGGGCCTGCTGCGGCCGGGCGTGCTGGCCAACATGCTGGACCGCACCTGCGGCAAGCGCCCGACCATCGTCGTGATCTCGGCCTGCTTCTCGGGCGTCTTCGTGCCGACCCTGGCCCTGCCGAACCGCATGGTGGTCACCGCCGCGCGGCCCGACCGCACCTCGTTCGGCTGCGGCCAGGACA
>NZ_JANINU010000120.1 GCF_024508875.1 Phenylobacterium sp. | reverse complement strand
CCGTGGCTGATCTCGTGGCCGATCACCCCGCCGATGCCGCCGTAGTTGATGGCCGGGTCCGCATCGGGATCGAAGAACGGCGGCTGCAGGATCGCCGCTGGGAACACGATCTCGTTGTTGGCGAAGTTGTAGTAGGCGTTCACCGTCTGCGGTGTCATGCCCCACTCGGCCTTGTCGACCGGCTGGTTCAGCCGCGCCACGTCGCGCTGCCAGTCGAAGGCGCCGGCGCGCACCACGTTGCCGTACAGGTCGTCCTTCTTCAGCTCCAGCCTGCCGTAGTCGCGCCAGGTCGCTGGGTAGGCGATCTTCACCGTGAACTTCGACAGCTTCTCCAGCGCCCGCTGCTTGGTGTCCGGGCCCATCCAGTCCAGCTTCTCGATGCGAGCGTGCAGCGCCGTGCGGATATCGCCCACCAAGGCGTCCATCTTGGCCTTCGACTCCGGCGGGAAGTAGCGAGCCACGTACACGCGGCCGACGGACTCGCCGATCGCGTTGTCCATGAACGCCGCCGCCCGCTTCCAGCGCGCCTGGATCTGCGGCTGGCCGGCCAGCTCCTTGTTGCGGAAGGCGTAGTTGGCCTGGACGAACCGGTCCGACAGGTAGGGCGCGGCGCTGTCGGCCACGTGGAAGGCCTGCCAGGCCTTCAGAGTCTCGAGCGGTGTGTCGGCATAGACCTTCGCCACCTTCGGGAAGGCGGTGTTGGTCGTCACCACCAGGCGTTCGACCTTCGGCAGCCCCGTCTGGGCAAGGTAGCGGTTCCAGTCGAAGCCGGGCGTGTAGGCGTTGAGCTCGCCCGGGCTCATGGGGTTGTAGGTCTTGTCGCGGTCGCGGCGCTCCACGCGCGTCCAGCTCGCCTCGGCGAGCTGCGTCTCGAAGGCCACGATGGCCTTGGCGCTCTCGGCCGGCGTCTCCCAGCCGATCATCGTCAGCAACTGGGCCACATAGGCTTCGTACTTCGCCTTCTTCTCGGCGAAGCTGGGCTGCAGGTAGTAGTCGCGGTCGGGCAGGCCCAGGCCGCCGTTGAAGGTCATCACCGCGTACTTGGTGGGCGCCTTGGCGTCGATGCTGATGCCCACCGGGAAGATCGAGCTGAAGCCGCTGGTGTTCGCCTTGCCCATGAGGGCGGTGAACTCGTCCTTGCTCTTCACCTTGCGGATCTGGGCCAGCTCGGGCGCCAGCGGCTTGGCGTCCAGCTTCTCGGCCAGCGCCTCATCCATGAACGCCGCATAGCCGGCGGCGATCTTGGCGGCGTCGGGGTCGCTCAGCTTGCCGGCGGCCGCGTCTTCGAGGATCGCGTGCATGCGGTTCTCGGACAGTTCGCGCAGCTTGTTGAAGTTGCCGTAGCGCACGCGGTCGGCCGGAATCTCGGTGCGCTCGTCCCACTTGCCGTTGGCGAACTTGAAGAAGTCGTCGCCCGGTTTGACGCTGCGGTCCATGCCCGAGACGTCGAAGCCCCAGGTCCCGTACCTCGGCGCGGTCAGCGACGCCGGGTCTATCGCGCCGCTGCTCGCAGGCGCGTCGGCGGCGAACAGCAGCTCCATCGTGCAGGCGGTGTCGGCGCAGGCGTGCTGTTCATGGGCCTGCGTTGCATTGGCCGCGAACACGAGGGCGGCCGCCGCCCCGGCGGACAGCAGGATTTTGCGCGTTTCGGAAATCATCGGGTCTCTTCTCGACTTGTCGGAGGCGTCTGCGCCTCAAACTCCCCATCGGGGGCGCAACAAACGAGGAAAACCGATCCCATGCAACAGGATAGCGGCGAGCGCCGTTCTGCGGCCTGCGGTTCAGGTCCCGAGCAGCCGCCGGTAGTGGTTGCGGGTCACGCTGTAGCACTCGCAGGTCATGGCCTGCAGTCCCGCGCGGTCGACGATGTCCACCACCCCGCGGCGATACCGGATCAGGCCCTTCTCCTGCAGCGAGCGCGCGACGGCCGTGACCGTCGTGCGCTGCACGCCCAGCATGTCCGCCAGGAACTCCTGCGTCAGGGCGAGGGTGTCGGTCGAGATGCGATCGTGGCAGGTGAGAAGCCAGCGGCAGAAGCGCGCCTCCACCGAGTGCAGGGCGTTGCAGGCCACCGACTGGACTGAATGGCCGTAGAGCGCCTCGGTATGGCGGTCGATCAGGTCGCGAAGCGCCGCGCTCTTCTCCCACGCTTCATGCAGCCGCTCTACGGCGATGCGGGCGGCGCGCAGCGGCGTCTGCACGATGGCGCGCGAGAGGGATTGCCGGGGCGACACCGCCGCCATCAGGCCCAGGGCCCCCTCCGGTCCGATCATCGAACTCTCGATGGCCGCGCCGTTCTCCATGAGCGTCATCAGGGAGATGACGCCATCATGCGGAAAGTAAACGTAGTCGATCGGATCGCCGGGATCGTACAGCAGCCGTCCGCGCTCGAGTTCGACCTGGATTAGGCCGGGGGCGACGAGCGCATGGTCCTGAGCGGGAAGCGCGTCTAGCAATCTGTTCTGTAACAGGGGTGCGGGCCTCTGCATCGGGGACTCGAAACGCCGCAGCACGGCTCGGGTTTCAAGTTATCGACGCCTTGGCCACAAGACTGTCGAGTACTCGACACTTTCTGGCGCTCGGTGATGAATTCAGCTTCGATTGGGACGCGCGAGTTTAACATAAGACGTCACCACGGCCCGCGCCGGGCGTCGGATAGTCGACGCAACTATAGCTTGGATGGGTCGACGCGGCCGAATCGGTTCGGCATTGATTGTGAGAGCGGGAAGCGACGGCCGAGTTCCTCGCGCCGCCGCTCCGCCGCCTGCATCTAGTGGAAGTTGAGGTCCCGCCGCTCGCCGACGTCCGGCGTCGTCTTGGACGTGTTCGCCTTGGCCACCTCGAAGGCGTACTTCAGCAGGCCACCCTCGGTGATCCACACCGCCGCCTCCGACACGTCCAGCCGCAGCAGGGTCAGGTGCGGATCGTCCTTGCCCTCGGGGTACCAGGCCGCCACATGGGCGTTCCAGTAGCGGTCGATGCGTTCGCGGTCGTGCGCGCGGGTCAGCCGCCCATCGATGCAGGCCTGCAGCTTGCGGTCCAGGAATATGAACGCGGCGTCCGCGCCGGCGCCCGCCGCCACCGCTTGCGCCAGGTCGGTGTCATCGCGCGTGAAGAACCACAGCGTGTTCGTGTCCTTCTCCACGAAGGCGGTCATCGGCTGGAAGTGGTGGCTGTCGTGCGTCAGGCCCAGCATGCCGGTGTGGTGATCGTCCACGGCCTTCCACAGGCGATCCTGGACTTCGGCGTCGGTCATTCGGTCGGTCATCGCGCTCTCCGGGTTGAGAATTGTGCGCTGCCCAAACCCGCGACGGACGCTGCGGTTGCGTGGCGTTCCCGACGCTGCTCGATCAAGGTTGAACAGAGTTATCCGACAACCTAGGGTGTGACGGGTTTGGCGGAGGGGGCTCCGATGCCTGCAGCAAGGACGACCGCGCGGGTCCCGCGCGACAACCGCAAGCGGCTCGCCGTCTTCTGCGACGGCACCTGGAACGACCTGCGGATGCCCAGCCTCACGAACGTGGCCCGGCTGGCCAAATGCGTCTCGCGCGAGGGCTGGGACGGGCGCGCGCAGGTGGTGTTCTACGATGCCGGCGTCGGGGTCTCGACGGGGGTCTCGCCCCTGGTGGACCGCCTGGTCGGCCTCCTCGGCGGGGCCTTGGGCCGCGGCATCGACGAGAAGATCGAGACCGCCTACCGCTTCCTGGTCCTGAACTACGAGCCCGGCGACGAAATCTTCGTCTTCGGCTTCAGCCGCGGCGCCTATACGGCCCGCAGCCTGGTCGGGCTGATCCGCAAGTGCGGCATCGTCCGGCGCGACTGCTTCGAGCAGATCCCGGAGGCGCTGCGCCTCTACCGCAGCAAGGCCGCCCCGTCCGACTCCGAGCTGATCAACTTTCGCGCCAGCTACGGCGCCCGCGTGCCCGGTACGGGCCGGCCGATCGCCACCGGCCCGGAGGACCTCTCGGAGGCTCCGCTCGACACCGCCCGCGACGCGTCGGGCCATCCGCCCGACGTCTGGGCCCGGCGCGCCATCCGCATGAGCCAGGTGGATTCCGAAGGCGCCGAGAAGGAGGTTCCGCCGCCTGAGCCTCCGCCGCTCGAAATCTACCGCATGATGTACGTGGGGCTGTGGGACACGGTCGGTTCTCTGGGCCTGCCGCCCTCGATCCCCATCCTCTCCCGGCTGCTGAACCGCAAGTACCGGTTCCACGACACGCGAGCGAGTTCGCTGATTTCGTCGCTGCGGCACGCCTGCGCGCTCGACGAAGACCGCAAGGTCTTCGACATCACCGAGGTGACCAACATCGACCGGCTGAACGGTGAGTGGGCTATCAACAACGGGCTTCAGATCGACTACGCCGATCGCCCCGGCTTCGTGCAGCCCTGGGACCGCCCGTTCCAACAGTGCTGGTTCCCGGGCGGCCACGGATCGGTCGGCGGCGGCAACCCGGAGCGCGGCCTGTCGTCGGGCGCCCTCGTCTGGGTGGCCGTGGGCGCCTTGCGCGCGGGGCTGAAGTTCGAGTGGGGCGGCAATTCCGAGCTGGCGAAGGCCAAGTCCGAGCGCACCCCTTTCGCCGACTGGCGGATCGACAAGGCGGGCCGGGCGCTGCCGCCCTGGGCCTTCGACTTCCTGGGCTTCCTCACCGGCTACCGCGACCGCCACGGGCCGACCAAGCCCTACGAGCTGTCCTGGGCGGCGCGGACGCGGATGGAGTCCGCGGAGGCGAACTACCGGCCCAGGACCCTGAAGCGCTTCACCGGCTCGGTTCAGCGTACGCCCCTCTACCGTGTCGTGGCGCGGGTCCTGGGTGTGCTCGTCTGGGTTGGGATCCTGGCGCTGCTGGCCTTGCTCTTCCGCGATCAAGTCTGCGACGCCACCGGCTGGCTCCGGGCCATGCTTCAGCCGCTGTGCTGCCGGGGCGCTTAGCCTGGACCTCGTCAACCCGCTCGCGCAGTGGACGCCCTGAGGCCCGCGCGTCAGGGCCGGCGATAGACCACCTTGCCGTCCACGATCGTCAGCACGGCGTGGCCCTTCGGGATTTCCGCCTCGGGCGCGGTCATCAGGTCGACGGAGAAGGCCGAGAGGTCCGCGCGCTTGCCAGGCTCGAGGGTCCCCAGCTCCTTTTCGGCGAACCGCGCGTAGGCGGCGCTCGACGTGAACAGCTTCAGCGCCTCGGCCCGGCTCAGCGCCTCTTCCGGATGCCAGTCGGCCGCGGAGAAGCCCTTGAGGTCCTTGCGCGCCACCGCCGCATAGAATTCCACCAGCGCGTCGCCCCGCTCCACCGGCGCATCCGAGCCGCCCACAACAACGGCGCCGGACTTCAGGAAGCTCTCCCAGGCATAGGCGCCGTTCAGCCGCTGTTCCCCCAGGCGGGCGGGGGCGAAGTGCAGGTCGCCGATGGCGTGGCTGGGCTGCATTGAGGCGATCACGCCCAGCTTGGCGAAGCGCGGGATGTCGGCGGGCCGCACGATCTGCGAATGCTCGATCCGCCAGCGCAGGCCGTCCACGCCCTGCTCGGCGTAGAGGTCGAGCACGTTGGCGTTCCCGCGGTCGCCGATCGCGTGGCTGGCCACCTGGATGCCGGCCTTCTTCGCCTTGGTCATGGCCGCGCGCATCGTCTCCGGCGGCGTGCGCACCAGGCCGCTCGTCCCGGGCGCATCGGCATAGGGCTCGAACAGCGCCGCCCCGCGCGAGCCCAGGGCTCCGTCCTCGTACAACTTGATGGCCCGGGTGGTGATCCGCCCGTCCTTCGTGGCGCGCGGCCCGCCGGCGAACAGCGGCCCGGCCTGGTCGGCGTCCACGGCGTTGTAGACCCGCAGCGGCGTCTTGCCCTCGGCGTTGAGCGCCTCCAGCAGGCCGACGTCCTTCCAATCGACGCTCATGGAGTGGACGCCGGTCCAGCCGTAGGCAGCCTCCACCTTGAACGCTGCGTCGAAGGCGGCGCGCCGATCGGCTTCGGTCGGCGGGAGCTGCAGTTTCCTCACCAGCGCCATCGCGTTGTCCACCAGCATGCCGGTCAGCTTGCCGTCGGGGCCCTTCAGGATCTCGCCGCCCGCCGGCGCCTTGGTCGTCTCGTCGATGCCGGCTGCCTTCAGCGCCGCCGTGTTGGCCACCAGCGCGTGGCCGTCGGCGCGCACCAGCAGGACGGGTTGCCCGGTCGAGAAGGCATCGACGTCCTCACGGCTCAGGAACCGGCCTTCGGGCCAGCCGGTCTCGATCCAGCCGCGGCCCCACACCGGTCCGCTCGGCTTGCGGGTCGCCAGATAGGTCTTCACGCGCTCCGCGGCCTCGGCGGCGGACTGGGCGCCTTCCAGGTTCAGCGATAGCTCGCGCTCGCCGATGCCGCGCAGGTGCGCGTGGGCGTCGGTGAAGCCGGGGAACAGGGCTGCGCCCTTCAGGTCGATCGTCTCGGTGCCGGGATTGAGCTTCAGGCGCACCGTCTTCGGATCGCCCACGAAGGTGATCCGGCCGTCCTGCACCACGACCACCTCGGCTGTCGGGTGGTCGGCCACGCCGGTGTATATGGGCCCGCCCGAGATCCACAGGTTCTGGGCGAGGGCGGGGCCGGCCGTCAGGGCGACGGTCGCGGCGGCGGCGAACAAGGCGGCTTTCATGCTGCGAAGCTAGCGGCCGATTTCCGCCGGAGCCAGCCTGCGCACGCGTTCCTCCGCGACCGGCCGGCCTGTGCGCAGGGGCCGGGCGCCTTAGTGCTCTTCTCCGCCGAGGCAGTGGTCGTAGACCGCCTTGGCCGTCCCCGCCAGGGTCACGGCGGCCGTGTGCAGGGCGGTCTGGCCGATCATCGAGTCGGCCTGTTGCGACAGGCCGAGCAGTTCCTCGGCGATCGCCGACAGCTTCAGATAGACGTCCCGGTCGTTCATGGCCCGCACCTTGGTATGTCCTTTGCTCAAGCACGGCCCGCGGGCTTGTGCTAGACCCGTCGCATGCTCTCCCGGCTTTCCGATCAACTTCCCGCGCGGCTTCGCGCACTGGGGTCACCGTGGCTTTGGACTGGCGTGCTCGTCGCCGTCGCGTTCTTCGTGCGCCTGCCGATGCAGCCCGTCCTCGGCGGCGGCCTGGCCTATTCCGCCTTCTATCCCGCCGTGATCCTGTCGGCCTACGCCTTCGGGCGCCGTCAGGCGACGGTGGCTGCGGTCGTCTCCGGCGTTCTGGCGTTCTGGGTCTTCGTCGAGCCCGCCTATGCCTGGAAGGTGACGCCCCAGATCCTGACGGCCTTCGTGTTCTTCGCCGTCACGTGCGCGGTTGCGATCATCGTCATCACGGGCCTGACCGGGGCGCTCCGGTCGGTCTCCGGTGAGCTCGGCCGCGCTCAGGCCGTCGCCGAGAGCCATGCGGGCCTGTTCCGCGAACTGAACGAACGGATGAGCCACCACATGCGGCTGGTGGCGGGCGTGCTGGCGCTGCAGGCCAAGGGCGAGCCCGAGCCCCAGGTGGCGGACGGCCTGAAGCGCGCCATGGAACGCACCCTGCTGATTTCCCGCGTGCACCTCGAACTTGGCGGCCGCGGCCGCGAGTCGGTCGATTTCGATGCGTTTGCCGCGGCCCTGGCCCGCGCTGTCTGCACGGCCCGCGAGCAGCCCGCCGACCGCGTGCTGGTCCAGCCGTCCGGCCTGCGGCTGGGCGTGGAGGAGGCGACGTCGCTCGGGGTCGCGCTGGCCGAGTGCATCGACACCCTGCTGACGGCCGAGGTCGCCGGGATCCTGCGCATCCGCTTCGACGCCCGGGCCCGCCAGGCCGAGGTGGCCATCTCCGGCGTGGGAGGGGAAGGCGAGGGCATGCTGGTGTCGGTCACCAATGGCTACCTGCTGCGGGCCATGACCGAGCAACTGGGCGCCGCGGTGGCCCTGCGGGCGGATTCCGAGGGGTCCGCGCTCGTCCTGTCCATTCCGCGTGGCGGCGCCGCCCGCCCAGAGGCGGCGACCTCCACGCTCCACTAGTCGCGTGGACCGGTTCGGGGGAAGGCGCGCCTTCCCCCGCCAGGCTGCCTAGTAGCCGTTGAGCAGAACCTCGGCGATCAGGCCGGTCGCCAGCGCCATCAGCACGAAATTGCCATCCGCATAGACCCAGCGATAGCCGGGGGGCGGGGCGCGCAAGCCGTAGTAGTAGGGGTCCTGCACGTAGTAGCGGCGATAGCTGGCCGGCACGTAGGCCCCGCGCCGCCACACGTGGCCGCGCACGACGGGGTAGTAGCCGTAGCCCGGCGCATACCAGTAGCCGGGTCGCACGCCGCGGTAGCCGCGCCATTCGGTCCGGTTGCGCCAGGTGTCGGCGCGGGCGCGGTTGTAGCGGACCTCGGCCTGGCTGCGGCGCACCTCGGCGCGGTCGCGCGAGAGTTCTCGGGCCTCGCGGCCCGTGATAACGCCGTCGCGGCGCGCGTCGCGGCGATCTTCCTTCAGTTCGCGACGGTCCTCGCGCAGCTCGCGGCGGTCCTCGTGGCGCTCGTGTCCGGGCTGGGCGGACGCCGTGATCGGGGCGGCGACGGCGGCCAGCGCGACGGCGGCGTACAACAGGTTCTTCATGACGGATCCTCGGATGAGATGTTCCAGCGGAGCCAGGGGACGCCCGGCGCGCTGAACCCGTCCTGAACCCCCAGCGTCAGCTTAGGTTCATCTGAGGCGTCTGCTGGCGCGGTCCTTGCTGCGCCGCGCTCGACGAATCTGTTCGTCCAGCCTTGAAACTCGCGCCACAATCGCGCCGTAATTCGCCACGGGTATGCACGACCGAGCCCTCCGCCTGTCCGAACTTCTGCAGGCGCGCGCATCCGGCGACGCGCCGCTCGAACTGCTGCTCGATTCCTGGCCGGTGGTGGAGGACGCGGTGCTGGCCCACAGCGGTCACGCGCGCGAGGACCTGGCGGCCGCAGCCGACGCCCTGCCCCCCGTGGCCGGAGCCCTGGCCGACCGGCGCGCCCTGGCCTGCGCGGTGGTCGACGCCCGGGGCCGCGCCTGCTTCGCCGACCCCGGCTACCTGGAACTGTTCCCGGATTCGGCCGACTTGCGTCCGCTGCTGCGCCGCGCACAGCGTGAGGGGCCCGTCGTCAGTCTCGTCGAAGGCGCCGCCGGCGCGGCGTTCACCGCCTGGGTGGGCGACGCCGAGGCCGCCCTGCGCTGGACCCTCGGACCCCAGGCGGCCGACGCCCTGCGCGCCGCGCCCGATCGGTTCGCGGTGGTGGTCTGCGCGCCGTCGCGTTCTTCCGAGCTGGCCCGCCGGGCCGCCCGCGCCCTGGACCTGACCGCCCTGGAGGCGAGGCTGGCCGAGGCGCTGCTCTTCGCGCCCAACCTGGACGTCGCCGCCGCCGACGCCGGCGTCGGGCGCGAGACCGCCCGCGACGCGCTGCGCCGTCTCAACGCCAAGGCCGGCGTGCGGCGCCTGCCCGAGCTGATCGGTCGGCTGATCGCCATCATGTGCGTCACCGGCGACCAGATCGGTGGGGATGAGAGCCTGGCCGAGACCGCCTTCGGCCTCACCCCCGCGGAGGCGCGGGCCGCCGCGCTCATCGCCCGCGGCGCCACGGCGCGGGAGGCGGCCCAGGCCCTCGGGCTCAGTCCCGAGACGGTCAAGACGCATATGAAGGCCGTGCTCCAGAAGACCGGGGCCAAGGGCGCAAAGGACCTGGCGCGGCTGCTCGTTGAGGCGCGCGAACTGGTCGCCGTCGCCTCGGCCTCCGAGCCGCTGGTCGGGGAAGAGGCGGGGGGCGGGCGCCTGCGCATCGTGGCGGCCCTGGATGGCGCGCGGCGGGTCGCCCTTATCGACTACGGGCCCTACGACGCCGAACCCCTTCTGGTGTTCCACGGCGCCGCCGCCGGCCGCCGCATCCCCGAGGACTTCCGCCGCGCGCTGGTCGAGCGGGGCCTGCGCCCGATCGTCGTCCAGCGCCCCGGCTTCGGCCTCTCCGACCCCGCCCACGGCGACTACGCCGCCACCGGCGCCGCCGACATGGCCGCGGTGGTGGATCGCCTGCGCCTGCGCAAGGTGCGGATGCTCGCCCGCGACACCGGCATTCCGGTCGCGCTGCAGTTCGCCCGCGACTTCCCCGGCCTGCTGGGCCGCGCGGTGCTGCTCAACCCCAACCCGCCCATGGCCCTGGGGGTCGACCGTCCGGCCCTCGGCGCCGGGATCCAGCGCCACCTCCTGCGCAATCCGGACCTGGTGGTCACCTTCGCGGAATTCCTGCGCCGGCAGACGACGACCCAGCTCCTCAACCGAATCCTCGACAGCGTCTTCTCCGAGATGCCGGGCGACGCGGCGGCGCTTTGCGATCCCGAGGTGCGCGCCTTCCTCATCCGCGACATCCAAGCCCTGTGCGCCCGCTCCATGTGGGGCTTCGCCTCCGAGCACGCCGCCTACGCCAACGGCTGGACCCCACCGGCCGGCCTCGGCGACCACGACTGGACCGCGGTGGTCGCGGGCGAGCTGCGCGGCGCGCCGGATCCTGGCTGGCTCGGGCTGCCCGGCCTGCGCGTGGTGCGGCTGGAGGGCGCCGGCGTCCTCCCTCAGTTCACCCACGCCGAGGCGCTCGCCGAGCTCACCGCCGGCCGCTGATCGGACACCCCCAATCGGGGGAGGCCGTCGTCCCACGCCCGGCCTTACCCTTGGAACATCAGGGGTTTCATGGGGGAGACCATGCGCGACATCATCATCCTGGGCGCCGCTGCGGCGGCGCTCGTGGCGGGCCCGGCCTCCGCCCAGGCGCTGCAGGTGAGCTATCCGGGCGACGCGTCCATGACCTGCACCGCCCTGTCGACCGAGGCCTCCCGCATGGATCAGCTCATGGCCGACGCGAACGCCCAGGTCTCCAAGGCCAACGGCACGGCTCAGGGCGCGAACCTCGCCTCCACCGTGGCGGTGGAAGGCATGCTGCGCACCGGCGTCCTCGGCCGTGTCCCCGGCGCGGGCATGTTCGCCAACAACATGGCCGCCGCCGCCAAACAGCGCGCCGCCCAGGTTCAGGCCCAGGCCCAGGAGACGATCCAGACCGCCACCACCCGCAAGGCGCTGATCGCGGGCCTCTATTCGGGCAAGGGCTGCGACGCGCCGCCGGCCGCTCCGCCCGTTCCCCCGGCCGAAACCACGGCGTCTCCTGCGCCCACCGGCCTCTGACGCCTCGGAGCCGGGTCGGGCCCGGCCATCCATGGAACCGTGCAGGCGCGCGGACGGGGTTTCGCCCCCATGCGACCTCCCGGTCGCTCGCCTTCCATGGGTGGTCGGACCCGACCCGACTCCGTCCCGCCACGCTCCGGCCTTGCTTCGCCCGATGGGCGAAGTCGGTTGCCTTGGACGTCGGCGTTCGCCAAATCTGCACCCATGGCCACCCGCATCCCCCCGGGCCGGATAGCTCTCCAGGCGTTGATCTCGTTGGCTGTGGCCGTGGTGCTCATCGGCGCGGCCACGCTGGCGCGCGCGGCGCTGGGACCGAAGCTCGGCGCGCTGTCACCCTTCATGCTCTATGTGGCGGCGGTGCTGGTGGCCGGCCTGGTGCGCGGCCCGCTGTGCGGCGCGATCGTCATGCTGGGCGGCGGCCTCTTGGCCTTCCGCCTGTTCCTTAGCGCGAATGGGGTACCGCAGGACGGGTCGGTCGTGGCGCTGATGATCTTCTGGGGCGTTTCGGCGCCGGTGCTCGTCACAGCCAACGAATTGCGGGTCCAGCTCGGTCGCGCGATGGCGAAGCTCTCCGCAGCCCTCGAGCGTAACGGCCGCACGCCGGCCTGACGCTTTTTTTCGCCTGACGGGCGAAAGTGTCGGTTCGGCGACTCAACTGACCGGCGAAGAGTGTATAGTCGGCCGTCGGAGGCGCCGGCCATGCCGCTCTTCACCTTCTATCCGTGCCGCGCCGATGGCGCCTCTCCCGCTTTCGAGACCATCGAGTGCGCCGATGACGCTGCCGCCCTGAGGCGCGCGCGCCGGGTGCTCGAAGACCACCTCAGCGCCGCCGAAGTGGTCGTCTGGCGCGGCGAGCGCCGCATCGGCGCAGTCGCCCGGGTCGCCGACGAGGCCTGACGCACGCCGGCCTTGCCCTGGCCGCAGGCATCGGCGAAAGCCTGGGTATGCCGCGTCCGCCAAAGCCGGAACCTTCGCCCGAACGCACCCGCAGCGTCGCGGCCGTCCGCATCATGGCCCTGGTCAGCGCGGCGCTCGCGGTGATGTGCGTCTATCTCGCCCACGCCTGGAAGACCGAGCGCGACACCGCCGCCTGCTGGCGTGCGGCCGCCGAATTCCAGCTCACGCCCGAGGGCGACTGCCGGGGCTGATCAGCCCGTGGCGCGGAACGTGAACGGGCCGGTGTGCCCCACCGCCTGGTCGAACGTCACCCACAGTTCGCCGCCGATCGCCCGCCAGCGCCGGCAGAACGAGACGTCCTCGCTCATGGCGATGCCGTTGTCGTCGATCAGCGCTTCGAAGCACTGCAGCACGTTCTTCAGGCCCTGGAACTCATAGTAGCTGCCCGCCGCCGGTCGATAGAGTTCCGGATAGGCCTCGCGCATCTTCGCCAGCGCCTGGCGCTGGATCAGCATCAGCCCGGCCGGCGCCATCACCGCCTTGTGGAAGTCGCCCCGCGCCTCGTGCGGCTGCGCCAGCTCGAACGGATAGCTCAGCGCCGCGGCCATGGCCGAGCCGGCGTCGGGCTGTCGCCGCGCCTGGGCGTAGAAGGCCTGCAGGTCCAGGGTGCGATGCGGATAGACTGCCGACACCACCGGCTGGTCGAACGCCAGCATCCGCTTCACCACCCGCGCCGGGAAGTCGATATCGGCGTCGACGAACAGCAGGTGGGTGTAGTCCTCCTCCAGCACGTGACTCGCAAAGACGTTGCGCGCCCAGGCGATCAGGGTCGCCTTGGTCGTCCGCCAGTCCGCCTCGGCGCCGATTTCGGTCCACAGCTCCAGCAGCGAACGCGTGTACTGCGTGGTGAGCTGGCCGTTGTAAGTGGGCGTTCCGACCAGGATCTTCATGGGAGGGAAAACATCCGCCGTACTTGTCTAGCGCTGGTCTCAGTCATGGGTGGAGCGCGCAAGATAAAGGCGCCTGATGGATGTGAGATAGACCTTCGAGAGGGGTTTTGGTCTATCTAAATCAAACGTAATGTTTCCTCGCCGCCATGTGACGTCGGCGTTACAATTATCCGTAACAATTCTGTATAGAGTAAACTACAATCGTATTTCGGGCAAGGCCGGTTTGGCGGTGAGATGCCGGCCATTGCGGTGCGGCGCGGGGCGACCTAACCCTCGGGACCGAACCGACGAGGGGCGTCTTCAGTGCTCAGACGATATGTGGCCGCCGTGGCGTTGGCCGTGGTCCTGGCCGGGCCGGCCGCGGCCGAGACCGTGCTCTACCGCAACGCCGCCCTGATCGACGGCACGGGCGCGCCACCGCGGAGCGGCATGAGTGTCCTGGTCGAGGGCGAGCGGATCAAGGACGTCCAGCCGACCGACCGCCTGCCTGCACCCACCGGCGCCCGCGTCGTCGACCTCACCGACAAATATCTGTTGCCCGGCCTGATCGACAGCCACGAGCACCTGGCCACCCCGCCCAACCGCCGCCAGGCCGAGGCCAGCCTGCGCCGCGACCTCTACGGCGGCGTCACCTCGATCCGCGACATGGCCGACGACCTGCGCTCCGTGGCCGAGCTCACCCGCGCCTCGCTCCGGGCTGAGATCCCCGCGCCCGACATCTACTACGCCGCCCTTATGGCTGGCCCCTCGTTCTTCGCCGACCCGCGCACCATCGCTGTCAGCTACGGCTACACGCCCGGCAAGACGCCGTGGATGCAGTCCATCGATGAGGCGACCGACCTGCGCGAGGCCGTCACTCTGGCCCGCGGGACCTCGGCCACCGCCATCAAGATCTATGCGAACCTGCCGGCCGACCTGGTGACGAAGATCTCGGCCGAGGCCCACCGCCAGGGCCTGAAGGTCTGGGCCCACACCGCCGTCTACCCGGCCACGCCCGCCGAGGTGGCCGCCGCGAAGCCCGACGTCATGAGCCACGCCTGCTCGCTGGGCCACCAGGCGCTTGGCACGCCCCAGACCTACCAGTCGCGCACGCCGATGGACCCCGCGCCCTTCCTGAAGTCCGATAACCCCGAGGTCGCCAAGGTGCTGGCGACCATGAAGGCCAACGGCACGATGCTGGACGCCACCACCAGCCTCTACGCCAACATCGAGGCCGAGGCCGCGAAGGACCCCAAGGCCAGGAAGCCGCTCTGCACCGGCGCCATGTCCGACGCCCTGGTGCGCCAGGCCTGGAAAGCGGGGATCGAGCTCTCCACCGGCACCGACTGGGTCGCCCCCTATGACGACCCATGGCCCACGCTGCACCACGAGCTGGCCGCCCTGGTGAAACTGGGCATGCCGCCCGCCGAGGTGATCCGCGCCGCCACCCTAAACGGCGCCCGCGCCGCCGGCCAGGCCGACGACATCGGCTCGATTCAAGCCGGCAAGCGCGCCAACCTGATCGTGGTCGCCAAGGACCCGACCGCCGACATCGCCAACCTGAAGACCCTGGAATTCACCGTGAAGCGCGGCCGCGAATACCGCCGCGCCGACTTCAAGCCCCTCACCAAGGACGAGTTGGAAGACCGATGAACCGCCGCACCCTGCTCGCCCTGTCCGCCGCCGCAGCGGCCGCGCCCGCCGTCGCCACGGCAGCCGCCGACCCGATCGCCGGCATGACGGTGATCAACGCCCTGGGCGGCCTGGACGACCCCAACTTCCCCGAGCGGACGCGGCCCGAACTGACGCCGCGCATCCTGGCCGACGCCCGCGCCTCGGGTCTGACGGCGGTCAACTGGACCATCGGCTACGTGGCCGGGCCCGACGAGCCGTTCCAGAAGTCTGTGGCCGACATCGGTCAGTACGACGCCCTGATCCGCGCCCATCCGAAGGACGTCATCAAGGTCCTCACCGCCGCCGACATCGCCCGCGCCAAGGCCGAGAAGAAGGTCGGCGTCATCTACGGCTTCCAGAACGCCGCGATGATGGGCGACGACGCGAGCCGCGTGGACATCTTCGCCGACCTCGGCGTGCGCATCATCCAGCTCACCTACAACCTGCGGAACCAGCTCGGCGACGGCTCGATCGTGCCCGAGGGCCGGGGCCTCACCGAGTTCGGCCGTAAGGTCGTCGACCGCCTGAACGCCAATCGCGTGATGGTCGACCTCAGCCACTCCGGCCGCCAGATCTGCCTCGACGCCATCCAGTCCTCGAAGCAGCCGATCTCGATCAACCACACCGGCTGCCGCGCGCTCACCGACCTGCCGCGCAACAAGACTGACGAGGAGCTGCGCGGCGTCGCCGAAAAGGGTGGCTTCGTGGGCATCTACTTCATGCCGTTCCTGAACCTGTCGGGCCATGCCCGCGCCGTCGACGTGGTGGCCCACATCGAGCACGCGCTGAACGTCTGCGGCGAGGACCACGTGGGCATCGGCACCGACGGCACGATCACGCCCATCGACGACCTCGACAAATACGCCGAGGCGCTGCGCAAGGAGCACGAGGACCGCAAGGCCAAGGGCATCGCCGCGCCGGGCGAACGCGCCGACACCCACCCCTTCGTCGACGACCTGCGCGGCCCCGACCAGTTCCGCAAGCTCTACCGCCTGCTCGCCGAGCGCGGCCACAAGCCCGCCCGCATCGAGAAGATCCTGGGCGGCAACTTCGTGCGCTATGCGAAGACGGTATGGGGCGCCTGAACCGAGGCGGCCCTATATCCGCCGGGTGAAGCCCGCCCGCCTGTCCCTCGCCCTTGCTGTCGCCGCGGGCCTCGCCGGCTATGCGTGGCTCCAGTGGTCGCCGCCGCCGGGCCGCAAGCTGGAGGCCAGTCCAGCCGTGACCAAGGTGCTGGGCGACAGGGGCTCGCCCGCCGCCGGCGCCGCGACGCCCGACGTCACGGTGGTGGTCTTCACCGACTATCAGTGCCCGGTCTGCAAGGCGACCGACCCCGCGATCACCCGCCTGCTGGCCGTCGATCCCAATGTCCGCGTGGTTTGGAAGGACTGGCCGATCCGCGGGCCGATGTCCGACCTCGCCGCCCGCACTGCGCTGGCCGCCCATCGCCAGGGCCAGTACCTCCCCGTGCATGACGCCCTGATGGCGGCCCGCGGCCAGCTCACGCCCGCCCGCATCGCCGACGTCGCCGTCGAGGCGGGCGCCGACCGCGAACGCCTCGCCGCGGACCTTCGCGACCACGCCCGCGAGATCGACGAGCAGCTCTCCGGCCACAAGCTCCAGGCCTTCTCCCTGGGGCTCCAGGGCACGCCGACCTACCTTGTCGGCCCATACCTCATCCAGGGCGGCCTCGGCGACCGCGCCCTCGCCTCCGCCGTCGCCCGCGCGCGGCGGAGCGGGCCGCCCCGGTGAAACCTTCGCCGCCTTCGCGCACTCAGCACCGTATGATCCGCCACTTCATCCCCATCGCGGTCCTGGCGGGCGTGCTCAGCGTGGGCGCGTGCCAGGGCAAGGCGACGTCCGGCGACGCTTCCGAGCCCGCGCCGTCCGAGAGTGCGACGCCGCCCGCCCAGACGACCACCGGCGCCGGCGGCGCGGCCACGGGCGTCGCCGATCCCAATCCGACCGGGGCCGGCGCGACCACCGGCGCCACGCCGGGCGACCCTTCGGGCTCGATGGGGGCCACCAACCCGACGCCCCCCACGTCCCCGGCGCAGTCCGAGCAGCCGCTCAGCCCGCCGCCCAAATAGGCTGCTTCAGCGAACCTGCCAGCCGCGCGCGGTCAGCCAGCGCCGCGCCTGCTCCGCGGCGTCGGGACCCAGCGTGCCCGGGATCGGCTGGATCACCGCGCCGTCGCCGTTGATCAGGATCACCCCGCCCGAAGAGCCGTCGGTGCGCACATAGCCCACCGCGCTCTCCCGCGCCCGCTGGCCGGTGCGGGCCAGATATAGCGGCCATTGGAAGACCACCTGCAATTCGGCGTCCTGCTTCGGCGTCGCGCCCGGGGGCGGTCCGCCCGGCGGGTACCGCACCTCCGCCGGCGCGGCCTCGGGCCGCGGCTCGGGCTGGCGCGTGGTCTTCGCCGGCTCGCACGCCGCGAGCGCCAGCGCCGCCAGGCTCCATCCGATTGTCCGCAACAGCGCCATCACAACACCTCCTTGGGCGATCATGCCGCAACCGCCGGGTGGTTCCCAAGCCCGATTTGTTCTGTTTTTGTTCGCGAATGAAATCCATGACCCCGATGAAGCGCATACCGCTGGGTCCCGAAGCTTCCATGGGCGACTTCCGCCGTTATCCGGGCTGCCGCTTCCTGATCACCTGCGCGCTCTGCTCCTGGTCCAAGGACTACAATCCCGAGCGCGTCATCGCCCGCCTGCAGGAGCTGCGCCGGGGCGGCCATGCCACGCCGATCCAGCGCCTCGCCCGCTACGTCGCCTGGAACTGCCCGACCTGCTCGCACGTGAAGTGGCGGGCCGAGCTTGCCTGGCCGCCCGGCCTCACGCCCGGCGAGGTGCGCCGCCTGACCAACGTCTACCGGAACTAGCCCCGGCGGCCGCCGTTGCCTTGGCGGAGGGGACGTCATGAAGAGCCTCTTCGCCTTGGCCGTCATCCTCAACGCGGTGTCCGTCAGCGGATGCGGCAAGCCCCGCACGGCTGAGCCTCCGCCCAGCGCCGCAGACGGCGCCACGGCGTCGCCGGACGCCACGGCCTCGGCAAGACCGGCCACCCTCGATCCCTACGGCGCCGCGGAGGCGATCCCGTCCACCCCGCCGGTCGACCAACCGCCGCCCTCCGCGCCCGAGCCGCCGGGCGGCCTGCCCGCGCCGAAGTAGCCGGCGCACGCTCACGCTTGCCAGCCGGCGTCCGCGCGCCATGTTGGAGGTTACGCCGGAGGTTCGCCATGTGCCGCAACATCAAGACGCTGTTCAACTTCGACCCCGCCGCCACCGACGAGGAGGTGCGCGCCGCAGCTCTCCAGTTCGTGCGCAAGCTGTCTGGGTTCAACACGCCGTCCAGGGCCAACAAGGCCGCCTTCGACGCCGCGGTCGAGGCGGTGTTCCTGGCCGGCCATCGCCTGCTGCACGATCTTGAAACCCAGGCCCCGCCTCGCGACCGCGACGTCGAGGCCGCCAAGGCCCGCGCCCGAAACGCCGAACGCTTCGGGACGAAGGCGCCCGCCTAGTCGTCGACGCGCGTATAGGGCCGCGCGGAGCCCTCTTCGACTTCGCTGCGCCAGCGGCCCTGGTCGTCTTCGTAGACGATGCCCGTGGTCGCCCCTGGCACGCGCTGCTCGCCGGCCGCCCGCACCGCCGCATCATGCGCCGCCTGCCGGCTCGGGAAGGTCTCCGAGAAGGTGCCCCCGACCTTGTAGGCCCAGCCGCCGTCGTGTTGGACCAGGTGGTAGGTGACCTCGCTCATGCCGCGCTCCTCTCGATCCAGTCAGTAGAACCGTGGGATCGGCCCGAGCTGCGGCGTCCGCCGCTCGCCCAGGTCGAACACCACCTCGTCCACATAGCACCAGCCCCAGCCTTCGGGCGGGTCGTAGCCCTCGATCACCGGATGCCCCGTCGCGTGGAAATGCGCTGTCGCGTGCCGGTTCGGACTGTCGTCGCAGCAGCCCACGCGCCCGCAGGTCCGGCAAAGCCGCAGATGCACCCACTGCGACCCCATCTTGAGGCATTCCTCGCAGCCGCGCGCGCTCGGCGTCACGTCGGCGATGGCCTGGGCGTGCCGGCAGGGCAGGTCTTCCATGGCGTCCACTCCAGCCTCGCCGTCACCATGGCGCGTAAACGGCCTCGGCGCTACTCGCTGATCCCGTGCGCCGCCAGGTGCGACGCCACTTCGCCCTTGGCGATCCGGGCCAGCGGGTTGGGCGTGGCCTCGCCCACCTTCCTCAGCGTGTTGCGGTCGCGGTGCTTGAACAGCGCCTCCTGCCCGCGCACGGCCAGCATGGTGTCGGAGGTGTAGCTCCAGCTTCCGTCCGGATTGAAGACGATCTCCAGCTCGTACGACTCCGTCCGGAACGCCCACTCCAGGAAGTCGGTCGAACAGATACCGTAGCCCGGCGTGCCGCGCTCGGCCCGCACCACGATTCTGCCGTCGCCCTTCTGTCCCTGGCCCTTTGCCAGCGCCGTTTGCCCACGCGGGATCGCCAGGGTCTGCATGATGAGGCCCGTCGCCGGCTCCCACAGCCAGTAGCCCATCTGGTCGTGGAAGGTGGTGTCCTCCTCCGGCGTGGCGATGTGCACGTGATAGCGCAGGCCGTACAGCAGTTGCGGCCCGTTCGGCTGCGGGTCGATCGGCTGCATCTCGACGCGTTCGAGATAGGCTCGCCGTTCTGGACCGTCCGCCTTTGGATTCAGGTCGATGCCCTTTAGCCCCTCCCAGATTCCCGCCAGCGGCGTCAGCGGGCCCAGGTTCGCCAGGGTGTCGGGATCGACGTCCTCCGGCTCGGTGAAGATGTCGTCGGGAAAGGGGTTCATCCGGGTCCTGTCCTACTTGCCGGTGGCCGCGCGCTCGGCCTTCTGCTTGTCGACCATGGCCTTCACGTCGGCCAGCAGGGCGTGCGCGTCATAGGCGACGCCGCGGGTCACGGTCCACTTCACCCCGCCCACGCGCTCCACCTTGTTGTCTGCGCTCAGCCGCTCGTGGCCGGTGCCGTAAAGCGTCTTGAAGTTAGCTAGCGGGTTTTCGGGCACGATCACCAGGTCGGCGCTCATCCCCGGCTTAACGATCCCGAAGCTGGGGACCTCGCCCTTGGGATCGGCCAGCGTCCGCGCGCCGTTGCTGGTCGCCGCCTGGATCACCTCCAGCGGCGTGAACCCGGCCTCCTGCAACAGCTCCAGCTCCTCGATGTAGCCGAAGCCGTACAGCTTCCAGATGAAGCCCGAGTCCGACCCGGTGCTCACCCGCCCGCCCATGTTCTTATAGTCGTTCACCAGCCGCATGAAGCGCGCATAGAAGTTGCGCCAGGCCACCTCGTTGCCGGTGGTCCAGTCGTAGAAATAGCTGCCGTGGTTGTCGCGCGTGGAGACGAAATAATCCCGCAGGCTGGGCAGCGTGTAGATCGAATGCCAGTCGGCGTTCTTCGCCCGCATCAGGTCGCGCGACGCCGCGTAGATCGTCATCGTCGGGTCGAAGTCGACGTGGTGGGCCTTCTGCGCCTCCAGGTAGGCCACCCATTCCGGCGAGCCCGGCTCCACCTCGTCCCAGATCTCGGCCGCCTCGCCGAACCGCTTGGCCTCGTCGTAGAAGTTATAGTCGTTCGGGAATTTCTGCAGCCGGCCGGCTTTCAGCATCGACTCGAAGTGGCCGTAGAAGTGGGTGACGGTCCCCAGCCCCGCGTCGCCCATCTGCCGCGCGTTCATCCCCGCCACGCCGGGCGGCGAGATATGGGCCACCGTGCCCAGCCCCAGCTTCTTCGCCTCGTCGATCGCCGCGGTCATCACCTCCGGCGTCTCGTCCATCAGGGCGAAGAACTTGATGCCGTCGACGCCGTTCTTCGCCGCCCACTGCACCCAGGCGCGCGCCTTGGCCGGCCCGTCGATCCGCCCGCCGCTCCAGCCCGAGCCCAGGGTCTGGTAGTTGTAGATGCGCGGCGCGACGATCTCGCCGCGGGCGCTGCGGGCCTTCTCCGACACCGCGATGTCGTGCGGCGCCAGGCTCACGCCGCGCACCGTCGTCACCCCGTGCGCCAGCCACAGCTTGTAGGCGTACTCCAGGTCGGGCGACTTCACAGGGTCGCCGCCGTGGACGTGCAAGTCGACGAAGCCGGGCAGGGCGTACATGCCCGTGGCGTCGATCTCCTTGTCGGCGTCCAGCGGCGCGCGGTTCGACTTCAGCGGCAGGCCGGGCCAGCCCGCCTGGATCACGTCGGTGATCTTGTCGCCCTCGATGACGATGTCGACCGGCCCGCGCGGCGGCGCGCCCGTCCCGTCGATCAGGGTCACGCCCCGGATCACCAGCTTGCGATAGGGGCCCAGCCCTTCGTTCGTCCGGCGTGGTGGGGCCGGGTGCATGACCCGCTTGGCTACCGGCGCGGCGGACGGCGCCTGCGCCAGGGCGGGCTGTGTCGCCGCCAACGCCGTCCCGATCGCCATGGCCAAGGCAAAGGCCAGGCTTCCCAGCCGCCGCACGGCCGCCGCCGAACGCCCCATCATATCCCCCGTCGAACTCCGGGGGCGACGATAGCGCCGCCGGAGTTCGCCGCAACTGGCGGACGTCGCGATCGTTGGATCTATGGGAAAGCGCCCGCCGGTCGGGCGCAGGATGCCTCCGACGCTCCCCAGCGCCGGAGGCTGCGCCTGCGTCGAAGCACAGCGAGGCAAGCGCGGGCATGAAGCTCTGCCGTACAGCGTACGCAAGCACGGCGTTGCCCATTCTGTGTCGGAAATTCGCCTCCCGCGTGTGGCGAATCGACTTGATTACAAAAGGTTTTCTCCGCGCTACCGCACGAGGCTCGCCGCCGTCCCGCTGGCAGTCCATCATCGACGAAAGGTCTTCCCCGCGCGGCCAAGCGGTCCAGCGCTGGGCGGAGGGCAGGCTATCTGTCGGCGGAGGCTTCGGCGCCCCCGACGCCGGCCGGCGCGAGCACGAAGCAGGCCTGCCCGGCCTTCGTCAGCTTTCGGCAGGCGTCCTGGGCCGCCGCCTCCGTGGCGAACCCTTCGAGCCGGGCTTCGAACCGCATGTGGTCGCCCGGGATCCGGCTTGTGGGCAGCGCGTCGCGAACGTCGGGCGCCAGCGGCGCCAGCACCTTGCGGGCCTTGGCCAGCGCGCGCCGCGCCCCGTCCTCGGACGGACCGCGCGCGACCTGGATCGCATGGCTCGTGGGCTCCGGGGCGCGCGTCGCCAACGGCGGTCCTTCCGGGGTGATCCCGGCCTCGGGCGCGGGCGCTCCCTTTTGCACCACGCAGTCTTGTCCGGCGCGCTTCAGCGACTCGCAGGCCGCGCTCGCCGCCACGAACGTGCCGAATCCGCCGAGAAGGCCGGCGTACGTCTGCACCTCGCCCTCGGCGCTCGAAGACGTCCAGCCGACCAGATGCTTCGCCGGGGGCCCGAGCGCCTTGCGCGCCGCCTTCACCGCACGATCCGCTCCGTCCTGGGAGGGACCAAGCGCAAGCTGCAGCGCCCAACCCGAGGGCTTGGGCGTGCTGTCCTGGGCAACGACCATCGGCGCGGTGGGCAAGACGATCTCCAGCGGCGCAGAGGCGGTGACGGCCGGGGGCGGACGGGAGCGCATCGGCGGGCCCTCCGTCGGGATCGCCTGGGTCGGCGCCTCCGCGACCGGCGTGGTCTTCGGCGGTGCGACGGGGCCCTGGGGAGCCGATGCGCGCTGGGCCCTGCCGCTCCGCAAGGGCCAGACGTAGTCGGCATCGCAAGCCGCGGCGACCAGTTGCGCCGCCGGCTCGTTCCGGAGCGGACTGACAGCTTGCCCGTCGCTGGCTTGCGGCGAGGGCTTTCCGGCGCGGTTGCGAAGGGGGTAGGTCGCGCTGCGGATCACGCGGACGCGCCGCTGCGGACAATCGATCAGCAGGTTCGCGTCCCACGACGTAAAGCCATGAAGGGCGCGCCAGTCGTCGGTCAGCGGCTCGGTGCGCACCAGCACCATCACCTCGCCGGTGGGCAGGGGCGCGCCCAGGGGCTCGAGGCTGTAGATGCTGTCCGGCCCGATCAGGACCACCTGCGATGGCCGCAGATCCGTCGTGCGCGCCAGCCAACCGGTCAGGTCTTCGATCTCGACGGCGCGGGCCGCGCCGCCAAGCGACCACCCAAGCGCCGCTGTCAGGACCGCCCGGCCCAGCCTACGCCAACGTTCACCGTGCGCGTCCGCCATGGCCCTGGTCTAGAAGCGGGAGCGCTAAGACAACCTTAACCACACAGGGGCGGCGCTCGCAGCCCGTTGGGACCGGCGGCGTCCGCAAAAATGTGCAGTTCCGCCGGGCGGCCCGGCGCCTGAAGCCTCGCGGTGGTTTCATCCATTCGGGGGCTCATCGCCATGTTCGTTCGTCTCGCCGCGGCCGTCGCCGCCTGCCTCGCCCTGTCCGCCGGCGCCGCCCAAGCGGCCGGCGCGGCCTCGCCGCTCGACCTCTGCAAGGGCGGCCAGTTGGTCGTCGTACGGCTCAACACGGTCAAGCCGGGCGCCAAGGCCACTTACGAGAAGGCCGCCCGGGATCACGCCGCCTGGTACCGCTCGCACGGCTTCAAGGAGAACCGCCTGCTGGTCGGGCCCGTGATCAACGGCAGTCGCGGCGAGGGCTGGACGGCTTCAGAAACTGAATACGCCTCGATCCACATGGACGCCCCCGGCGTGCCCGCCGATAAGCGCGACGCGGCCTGGGACGCCTACGTAAAGGAATACCGCGACAGCTCCGATCTCACCGCCGACAAGTTCGTCTGCCTGCGCGAGATGAAGTAGCGACCGGTTCGAGCCTTAACGGCGGGTCGCGCTCAGGCCCCGCCGTCCGCGAGGGCGGCGTGGGCCGACACCCGGGCCATTTCCAGGACGAGCGCGTAATGCCGCTCCACGTCCTCGGCAAGCGCGGGCGCAGCCACCAGGCGACGCCCGTCCGTCCGTAGCAATCCCTGCGCTTCGCCGTCGGCCAGCAGCCGGGCCACGTGGGTGCGCGACACGAACGCCCCCTGCGCGAGCGCGCGCTGCGACAGGGGGGCGCTCTCCAGCAGGCGGTCGCCTCCGGCCGGCTGGGCGACGATCAACTGTTCCAGCAGCCGCGCGCCGCCGTCGCGCCCAAGGAACAGCACCACCGGCTTGTCGGGTCCGTTGAACAGGTCCGGGCGCGCCGCTGTGTTTAGCCCCAAGTGCAGGGCTACACCCCTGCGAAAGCTCCGGTCCGCCAACCGCTGCAGCGCGGGCTCCAGTCGAGGGTCGCAGCGCGCCGTCGCCCGCAGCATCGTCTCCAGGCCTCGCCTTAGCACGCCGTCCATCCGCTCGGAGGCCCGATGGACGCCGCGCGCGTCCACGTCCAGGAAGCCGTTGGCGCGCGCCCGCCGCAGGTAGAGCCGTGCGCGCCCCTCGCTGCACGTTCGGTTGGCCAGCGCCGCCTGGACCAGTTGCGCCGTGGTGAAGCCGCCCATTATCGCTTCGAGCGCGAACGCCGCGCCCGTCAGCGCCGCCCGCCCCAGGTCGCTGGTCAGCCACCGCTCGGCGGGTGAGGCCGCGCCGTACTCGGCCAGGTGATCGCGGGCGAGCTGCGTCACCACCTCGCGAAAAGCCGGATGCGCCCGGATCGCCGCGAACGCCTCTGGCCGGAACGGTTCGTCCGACGCGTCCGCAACCTGCTGACCCTCGACGCTCCCGTCCATCGGCGCCCCCGATTCCTGCCCGGCGCATAACTGCCCCGCCCGCGCGCCCGGGAAAAGCCCGCCGCACCTCGGGCGGCGCGCCCTTCTCGCTGCGGGCGGCGATTCAGGCGCCCCAGCGTTGTCGGCAGGTCAGAAATTCAGGCGGGCGGACATTGAGATCGTGCGCCCGTTGGCGGCGCGGCCCAGGCCGATGCCGTTGGCCGGAACCGAGGGCGTGGTGATCTCGATGAAGGCGACCTTGTCGAACAGGTTGTCCACGTTGAGCATCAGCTCCACGCGATCCGTCGGGCGGTACTGCACGAACGCACCGACCAGCGTGTAGCCCGGCATCTTCATCAGGTTGTTGTCCTGCACCCAGCTATCGGTCGTGCCGACGATGTTGGCGCCGACCGTCACCTGCCGGATTTCGAACTGCGGTGTCGCCTGGAAGATGAAGTCCGGTTGCCGCCGTGGCGTCTTGCCGGCGACCGCAGCATTCAGCTTGTCGTTGACGAGTTCGGCGTGGGTGTAGGTCACGCCGGCCCGCAGGCTGAACGGACCATGCCGATACGCGCCCTCGGCCTCGACGCCATAGGCCTTGTAGGTCCGGTCGGTCGTGATGGCGCCCGCCTGCACGTTGGTGTCTTCCGTGTCGGCGGAGAAGCCGGTGACGTTCACCGTGAGACCCGAGGCGCGATACTTGAACCCGCCTTCGAGCTGTTTGACGATGTCGTACCCGTCGGCCTTGTTGACCAGGCTGCCGTCGACAGTGCTGACCTTGTTCGAGAACAGCAGCTTGTCGGCCCCCGCCCGCGCGCCGCGGCTATAGCGGGCGAAGAGCGCGAACGATTCAGCAACCCGGTAGTTCACGCCCACCGAATAGCTGAGATAGCCGTAGTCGTAGTCCACGGGGGCCGGGCGGTCGAAGGGCGTGAAGGCCGTCTTCGATTCCGCGACCGAGATGACGCCGTTGCCGTTGAAGTCTACCGACTTGATTCCGATCCGCCCGTCGCCCAGATCCGCGCCGTACAGTTGGCCGTTCACCTTGCCGAAGTCGTAGCGGACGCTGCCCCCCACCGCGATCTTGCCGAGGCGATAGTTGAGCGACGCGTAGGGCGCCGTGATGTTGTAGCGGACGTCGTAGCTGCGGCGGAAAAACGCCGTGTTCCCCGAGCGGTTGAAGCCCAGGTAGCCCCCCTGCGTCTGTGGGACGCCGGCAGCGTTGGTGTAGTTGATCAGCGCCGAGGCGCCGTCGCCGGCCACATCCTGCAGGTGGTTACTGTAGAGCCAGTCGCTCGTGTAGTCCTGCAGCGACTTGTAGACCCCGCCGGTCGCGGTCAACTCGGCCTCGCCCAACGGGAAGACGCGGGTGGCCCGCAGGTCGTTGATGAAGTTGTCCAGCGAGCGCGACTCGATCCGGTTCAGCGAGCTGGCGACGACCAGGCCGTTGCCGTTCATGGTTCCGAGGTTCGTGATCACCTGGCCCGCGCGCGGGCCGGTGGCGTAGCTGAACGTCCCCGCTCCGCCGCCCAGCGACGCCGGCAGGGCGCTGCCCGAATAGATGTTCGCGACCAGGTTTCGGGTCGTGCCCCCGTGCATCTTCGAGTACCGGCCGCGCTCGGTGATCGTCCAGCCGTGGGTGTCGAATTGCGATTCCAGGCCGATCGATTTCACGTTGGCGCTCATGCCCTGGGAGATCGGCATTTGGACCGGCGTGTTGTCCGCGTCGAGCGTGATGAGATTGCCCAGATTGCCCGAGATCATCGAGTCGCGCCGGACGTCGTAGTTCTGGAAGCTGGAATACACCGGGTGGTCGTTCGTGCCGGTGATCTTCACCGGGCCGGGCAGGTAGTGCGGCGAGCGGTCGTCGAGGTACTTGCCCGACAGCCGGACGTAGCCGTTGGAGAACTGGCGGGTGACGTTGAACTTGAATTGGCCGCCCTTGAAGGCGTTGAAGCCCACCCGGCGCGGGCCCTCGCCCACCCGGTAGAAGCCGCCCACGTGGAAGCGCCACGCGTCGTTGATCGGCGCGCCGTAGTCGAAGTCGACGCGCTTCGTGTCGTAGTCGAGCCCGCTGGTGAGCTGGAGCGCGCCGCCGGCCACGTCGCCGGTCTTGGAGATCAGGTTGATGACGCCGGCAGGCGAGTTCGACGCGAAGGTCGAGGACGAGCCGCCGCGGATGGATTCCACGGCCGACAGGTTGAAGTCGGCGCGGATGTAGATGTCTGACGCACCGTTGAAGAAGTCGCCGAACTCCAGGACCGGCAGGCCGTCCTCCTGGATCTGCATGTACTTCGATCCGCCGGACGCCAGGGGCAGGCCGCGGACCGTGTAGGCCGAGCTGCCGTCGCCGGTGGACGACTCGGTGCGGATCCCCGGCAGGTTGCGCAAAAGGTCGCCCAGCGAGCGGGCGCCCAGCGCCTCGATGTCCTTCTCCCGCAGCGCACTGGTCGAGGTGGCGCTGTCCAACCGGTCGCGACCCTTGGCGACGCCGGTGGAAAAGACCTCTTCGCGATTGGCCGGTGCGCTCGTGGCCGCGTTGCTCGCGACCGCGGCTGACCGCTCGTCGATCGCAGTCTGCTTTGCGCCGACTTGCCCGGCGATTGTCGGAGCAGGGCTTGAAAGTGCAGGTGTGGCAAATAGAAGCGGACTGAACGCGACTGAAATATACAATATCCGCATGGAATCCTCCGCGCGCGTGCCGTATCCGTCGGCGATATAAGCGCGGTTAGATTTCAGCTTGTTTAAAAGATCGGCATTTTCCGAAGTTGTTAACCATCGGTTACCTGTTTACCGAGTCTTTACTGACCGCAACGACAGCCCCGTTGGAATCTGTACCGCCTCACGCCCGTGCAAATTCCCCACACACCTCCCGCACCAGGCCGCGCAGCCAGCGGTGGGCCGGGTCGGCGTCGAGGCGGGGGTGCCAGAGCATGGAGATGGTGAAGGGCGCCGGCGGGGTCGGCAGCTCGAACGTCGCCAGGCCCTCGCGCAGCACGGCCGTGTGGCGCATCGGGACGGTGGCCACCAGGTCCGCGCGCCGGGCCAGGGCGAGGGCGGCGGCGAACCCGCCCACCACGCAGGCGATCCGCCGGTCCAGCCCAGGCGGCAGGAAGGGCAGGTCGACCGCCTCGTCCTCCAGGCCGCTTCGCGAGACCACCACGTGCCGCGCCGCGCGGTAGCCGGCCAGGGTGACCTCCCCGCGCGCCAGCGGATGTTCGTGGCGCACCGCCCCCACCAGCCGGTCGCGGAACAGGGCCTGCGCCCGCAGTTCGGGGCCCACCGCGTGATCGACCACCGCGGTCTCCAGGTCGACCCGACCCTCGCGCAGCGGCGCGCTGTCCTTGTCCGGCTTCTGCAGGAAGTTGAGGCGCACGCCCGGCGCCTCGGCCTGCACGCGGGCGATGAGGCCGGGGCCGAAGTTCTCCACGAAGCCGTCGCTGGCGCGCAGCGTGAACGCCCGGACCAGCGTGGCCGGGTCCGTCCGCTCGGCGGGCCGCAGCACGGCCTGGGCGCCCTGCACCAAGTCGCGGACCTCGGCCCGCAAGGCGTCGGCCCGTGGGGTCGGGGTCAGCCCGCGGCCGGCGCGGACCAGCAGCGGATCGCCGGTGACCTCGCGCAGGCGGGCCAGGGCGCGGCTCATCGCCGACGGGCTGAGCCGCAGCCGTCGCGCGGCGCCGGCGACGCTGCCTTCCTCCAGCAGCACGTCCAGGGTCACGAGCAGGTTCAGATCGGGCGTGGACATGCGGCGCTCTTCTTCGGCGTGGATATATAGCGCCAAACGCAACGATAACCTGCAAACCGTGCGCGTTCCGCCATGAATGCCGCCGGCCTAGCTTGCCTCCGCACCCAGGAGGACCTGCGATGACCGACGCCCTTCAGACCTTTGCCTCCGGCCTTGCCGCCGCCTGGGGGCCGCTGACGAGCGAACTCGTCGCCGAGGCCTGCGGACGGCTCGCCCGGCTGACCGCCGCTTCCCCCGACGAACCCTGGCTGGCCGACCTGCGCCGCGACGCCCCCGCGGGCCGCGAGCTCTGCCGCGACCCCGACCACGGCTTCGTCCTTATGGCCCACACGGAACAGGCCGGCCTCCTCCGCCCTCCGCACGACCATGGCCGCGCCTGGGTCGTCTATGCGGTCCAGAGCGGCGAGATCGAGATCCGCACCTACGCTCGTATCGACGGGCCCGACGGCGCGCGGCTGGTCCGCCGCGACGCCACCGTTCTGCGGCCCGGCCTGGCGCTGGCCTACCTGCCGGGCGACATCCACGACACGCGTTGCCTGAGCGACACCGCGCTGCTCTTCCGCTTCACCGAGCGCGACCTGCGGGTGGAGGACAAGGTCGAGCGCCGGATGACGCGCTATGTCGATCGGGGCGGCGTCTGGAGGCCGGCCGCGTGACCGCCGCCCTCCTGGTCGAGACGGGCTCCGGCCCGCTTGCCGGCCGCCGCCGCGCCGCGGCGATCGCGACGGTCCTCGCGTCCATGACCCTGGCCGTCCTCGACGCCGGCATGACCACCGCGGCCCTGCCCAACCTCGCGCGCGCGTTCTCCGTGACCCCGGCGTCGGCGATCCTGGTGGTGACCGCCTACCAGGCCGGCCTGATCATGGCCCTGCTGCCGATGGGCGCCGTGGGCGAGCGGTTCGGCCACCGGCGGGTCTTCTGGCTCAGCCTCGTCCTGTTCGCGTTGGCCTCCGCCTCGGCCGCGGTCGCGCCGGGCCTTCCCTGGCTGGCGGCAGCCCGCTTTGTCCAGGGAATCGCCGGCGCGGGGATCATGGGGCTGGGCGTGGCCTTGCTGCGCTTCACCGTGCCGAAGGCGCAACTCGGCGCCGCCATCGGCTGGAACGCGCTCACCGTCGCCCTGGCCTCGGCCGCTGCGCCCAGCGTCGGGGCCCTGGTGCTCGCGCTCGCCGACTGGCGCGGTCTCTTCGCCCTGAACCTGCCGGTCGCCGCCCTCGCCCTGCTGGGGGCGCACGCCCTGCCGGACGCACCCCGCCGCCCCGCGCCGCTGGACTTCGTCAGCATCGGCCTGAACGGGCTGACGTTCGCCGCCTTCATCCTGGCCGCCCAGGCGCTGGCGAGCCATCCCGGGCGGGCGGCAGGCCTGCTGGCGCTTTCCGTCGCGGCCTTCGCCGTCTTTGCGCGGCGCGAGGCGCCGAAGGCCGCGCCGCTCCTGCCGCTGGACCTCCTGCGCCGCGCCGCGTTCCGCCTGTCGGTGATCGCCTCGGTCTGCTGCTTCACGGCGCAGACCGCCGGCCTCCTGGCGCTGCCGTTCCTCCTCCAGCGGCGGATGGGCCTGACGCCGCTGTCGGCGGGGCTCTGCGTCACGCTCTGGCCGCTGTCCGTCGCGCTCGCGGCGGCGGTGGTGGGCCGCCTCGCCGACCGCCTGCCTACCGCCTGGATCTGCGCCCTGGGGGCGGCGGCGCTGTGCGTGGGCCTTGCCGGATGCGCGGTGCTGGCGGGCGCGAGCCGACCCGAGCTGCTGACGCCCTGGATCGCGCTGGGCGGCCTGGGCTTCGGCCTCTTCCAGTCGCCCAACAACCGCAACATGTTCCTCGCCGCCCCCGCCGAGCGCGCCGGCGCGACCGGCGGGATGCAGGGCACGGCCCGCGTGTCTGGCCAGACGCTCGGCGCGCTGGCGACCGCGCTGCTGTTCGCCGGCGCGCCGCTGGAGAGCGCCCTGCCGGTCGCGCTGGGCCTCGCCGCGGCGGCGGCCCTGACGGGTGGCCTGGTCAGCCTCCTGCGGCTCCAAGCCTAAAGCCGTCCGCGCCGCGCCAGCCAAGCAAAAGCCCCGCCGGCCATGCGACCGACGGGGCTTGCGTCATTTCAGTCCTGAACGGTCAGCGACCGATCAGTACCCCTGGATCCGCGCGTAGCGGTCGCGGTGGAACGCCTGGTTGCCGAAGGCCGCCTCGGCCGCGCGGGCGCGCTTCAGGTAGAAGCCGGCGTCGTGGGCGTCGGTCATGCCGATGCCGCCGTGCATCTGGACCATCTCGTTCGACACCAGGTGGAAGGTGTCGCCCATCTTGGCCTTCGCCAGGCTGACCAGCTCCGGCACGTCCGGCGAGTCGGCGTCGATGGCCGCCAGGGCCGCCTCCACCGCCGAGCGGCTCAGTTCCAGCTCGGTGAACATCTTGGCCGCGCGGTGCTGCAGGGCTTGGAAGCTGCCGATCACCTGGCCGAACTGCACGCGGGTCTTGAGGTATTCCAGCGTGACTTCGAACGCCTGGTTGGCGGCGCCCAGCATCTCGGCGGCCAGCCCGGCGCGAACGCGGTCCAGGACCTTTTCCAGCAGCGCCGCGCCGCCGTTCAGCTTCTCGGCCGCGGCCCCGCTGAACTCGACGTTCGCCGCGCCGCGGCTATCGGCCAGGCTCAGCTTGCTGCGCTTCACGCCGGCGTCGTCGGCCTTCACCAGGTAGAGCTCGACCTTGCCGCCCTCCGTGGCCGAGACCACGAACACGTCGGCGGCCATGCCTTCCAGCACGAAGGTCTTCTTACCGGTCAGCTTGCCGCCCGACACCGTGGCCGCGACCTTCTCGGGCCGGTGATGCGGGCCCTCGTCGACCGCCAGCGCGCCCACGGCCGAGCCGTCGGCCAGCTTCGGGAGCCACTCGGACTTCTGCGCGTCCGAGCCGCCCAGGATCAGGGCCGAGGCGGCGCCCAGGCCCGAGGCGATCAGCGGCGAGGCGGTCAGGGTGCGGCCCAGTTCCTCGAGCACCAGGCCCAGGCTCAGGTAGCCGAAGTTCGACCCGCCGAACTCTTCCGGGATGATCACCCCGGCCCAGCCCATCTCGGCCATCTCGTTCCAGGCGGCGACGTCGTAGCCAAGCTCGGCGCCGCTGTCGCGCATCTTGCGGAAGGCGCCGACGGGGCTCTTTTCCTGCACCCAGCTCTTGGCCGAGTCTCGCAGCATGCTCTGTTCTTCGGTCAGAACGGCCATCTTAGTTCCTCGTGAAATTCGTTCGTTGTCTCAAATGATCGATGGGGGTGCGGACCCGTCAGGTCCGCATCCTCACTGCGCTTGCGTAAGGTCAGGCAAGCCCAGGATGCGCTTGCTGACGATGTTCGACTGCACCTCCTGGGAGCCGCCGAAGATCGTGAAGGCCTTGCCGTAGAGCCAGGCGCGGACGATCTCGAGCTCGTCCTTGGCGAAGTCGTCGCCCTCCCAGCCCAGGCCCTGGTGACCCATGATCTCGAGGGTCAGCTCGTGGCGCTCCTGGGCGATCCAGGTGCCGGCGTTCTTCATGATCGAGGTAGCCGCCGAGGGGCCGGAATTGCCCTTGGACTCAGCCATCACGCGGAAGGCGGTCTGCTGGAAGACCTTGGTCTCCATCGCGTTGCGCACGACCCGATTGCGCAGGTCGTGGTCGGCGATGCGGCCTTCTTCGTCGACGCCGACGTATTTCTTGGCCAGGTCCGACAGCGACGAGCCGCCCATGCCGCCGCCCATGCCGGAGATGCCGCTGCGCTCGTGCTGCAGCAGGCGCTTGGCGATGGTCCAGCCGCCGTTCAGCGGGCCGACCAGGTCCTTCTTCTCGGCGCGCGCGTCGGTGAAGAAGGTCTCGCAGAAGGGCGCCATGCCGTTGATGAGCGGGATCGGCCGCACCTCGACGCCGGGCTGGTGCATCGAGAAGAGGACGAAGCTGATGCCCTCATGCTTCTTCGCGGGGTCGGTGCGCACCAGGCAGAACATCCAGTCGGCGAACTGACCGCCGCTGGTCCACACCTTGCTGCCGTTGATGATGAAGTGGTCGCCCTTGTCTTCGGCCTTGGTCTGAAGAGACGCGAGGTCGGACCCGGCGTTCGGCTCGCTGAAGCCCTGGCACCACTGCAGGTCGCCGCGGCAGATCGGCGGGATGTGCTCCTGCTTCTGCGCCTCGGTGCCGTATTCCAGCAGCGTCGGGCCGAACATCATCACGCCCATGCCGCCGATGGGGTTGTAGGCGCCGGCGCGGGCGAACTCGCCCTGCACGATGCGCGCCTCGGCCCCGGACAGGCCGCCGCCGCCGTATTCCTTCGGCCAGGTGGGCGTGCCCCAGCCCTTCGACCCCACCGCCTTGCGCCAGGCTTCCTGTTCGGGCGTCGGATCGTTGCCGCGCTCCTCGCGCGCCATCGGGTTGGGCTTGCCCTTCAGCGAAGCGGGGAAATTCGCCTCGACCCAGTCTCGGACCTCTTTCCGGAAGGCATCCAGATCGGTCCCACCAAAATCCGCCATTTCTCGAAAATTCCTCGTTCTTAAATCTTGCTCGCCATCTCCGGGCTTGTCCCGGGGATCCAGATGCGCCGACCGCTCAGGCAAATTCCCGAAAGTCGGCGTGTCCGGATGGCCGGCACAAGGCCGGCCAATGACGAAGTTGGAGTTGAGACCTTAGCTCGAAGCCGTCGTGTCGGGCAGGCCCAGAATGCGCTTGCTGACGATGTTCGACTGCACCTCCTGGCTGCCGCCGAAAATGGTCCACGCCTTGCCCGACAGCCACGAGCGCACGGCCTCCAGCTCGTCCTTGCCGAAGGCTTCGCCTTCCCAGCCCAGGCCCTGGCTGCCCATGATCTCGATCAACAGTTCGGCGCGCTCCTGGCCGATCCAGGTGCCGGAGTTCTTCATCACCGACGTGGTGGCCGAGGGGTTCACGTTGCCCTTCGACTCCGCCCGGGCCCGCTCGATGGTCAGGGCGTGAGCGCGGGCGTCCATCTTGTTCTTCACCACCCGCGTGCGCAGGTCGGTGTCGGCGATACGGCCCTGATCGTCGACGCCGAGGTATTTCTTGGCGATGTCGGCGATGTCGGCGCCGCCGGTCATTCGCCCGCCGCCCTGGCCCGAACGCTCATGCTGCAGCAGGCGCTTGCCCACCGTCCAGCCGCCGTTCAACGGCCCGACCATGTCGTCCTTCTCTGCGCGCGCGTCGGTGAAGAACGTCTCGCAGAACGGCGACGACCCGGCGATCAGCTTGATCGGCCGCGTCTCCACGCCGGGCTGATGCATGTTGATCAGGACGAAGCTGATGCCTTCATGCTTCTTGGTGGTGTCCGTTCGCACCAGGCAGAAGCACCAGTCCGCCCACTGCGCGCCGCTGGTCCAGATCTTCTGGCCGTTGATCTTCCAGTGGTCGCCGGCGTCCTCGCATTTGGTCGTCAGGCTGGCCAGGTCGGACCCGGCGCCCGGCTCGGAATAGCCTTGGCACCAGCGCAGCTCGCCCTTCACGATCGGCGGGATGTGGCGCTTCTTCTGCTCTTCGGTGCCGTATTCCAGCAATGTGGGGCCGAACATCGACACGCCCATGCCCATGATCGGGTTGTAGGCGCCGATCCGCTCCATCTCCTGGTTCAGCACCCGCGCCTCGGCCGCCGATAGTCCGCCGCCGCCATAGGCCTTGGGCCAGGTGGGAACGCCCCAGCCCTTCTCGCCCATGCGCTGCTTCCAGAGGAGATGGTCGCCCGCAGGCTTCTCGGCGCCCTGGAAACGCAGCGGCGCGTTCACGTCGCCGCGTATCGACTGGGGTAGGTTCGCTTCGAGCCAGGCGCGCGCCTCGGCCCGGAAGGCGTCCACGTCGGCGCCACCGAAATCCGCCATCTCATCCTCCCTTGGATACCGTTTTTTCTACCCTAGCACCGGTCCGCGGAGGCGGGGAGTCTGTCCAAACAGGTGTTCAAACGCCTCCTCTCCCCCCGGGCTGCGCCTCGGGGAGAGGAGGCGAACGGTCAGAAGAACAGCTTGCGGAAGCTCAGGCTGACGACCCGGCCCGTGGGGTTCAGCTCGTCGGGCAGGTAGCCTGCCGGCGTGCGCCCCGTCACGTCGGTCACGTCCTGCTTCTCGTCGAACAGGTTGGTCACCGACAGCGTCAGGCGCGAGCCGCGGAAGAACGGTTGCTTGGCCACCAGTTCGCGGTTGGCGCCCAGGTTCGCGAACAGCCGCAGGTCCACGGTCGCCAGGCTGCCGAAATGCAGATCCCCGGTGGGCGAAGAGGCCGGCGCGTCTACAGTGGTGGCGCTCTGCCAGTTGGCGCTGATCCGCGCGCCTAGACCGTTGCGCGAGATGCCCGCCTGGGCCTGCACCTCGTGCCGCGGCTGGCCGCCGCCGCTACCGGCGGCAGAGCCGTGCAGCAGGTCGAAGACCGGCCCGCCATCGCGGACCAGGATCTCATCCTGGAAATGGATCGTGTGATAGACGGCGAACTGGATCCGCCCACCCAGGCCGCCGGGGCCGCCGGGGCCGAACCCGCCGCGGAAGCCGCCGGGCGGTCCGCCGCCAGGGCCGCCGAAGCCGCCGCCGGGCGGGCCGAAGCCGCCCTGCGCCTGCTGGGTGTCGCCCGTACGGGTTTCGCTGCCGGGCGGCGCGCTGGGCGCCGTCGTGTCCGGCGCGCTGCCTTCCGGACGTTCGCCCGGCGCGGACTGGCCCGCCACGCCCTGGCGCTGACCCTGGGTGGTTTGGCCCTGGGCCGACTGTCCCTGTCGCTGCCCTTGCCCCTGGCCCGCGCCCGGCGCCCCGGGGCCGAAGCCGCCAGGGCCGCCTTGGCCGAAGCGCCGCGGCTGCGGCTGCGGGCCCCACGGGCGCGAATAGTTGAAGCCCCAGCGCAGGCTCTCGCTCTTCGTCTGGGCGAAGTTCACCGGCCGGTAGTCGATCTGGACCAGGTCGCCCGCCGCGTTGCGGGTGAAGCGGTCGGGGAAGGCGGCCTCGATCTCGGCGGTGGCCGCCGGGAACGTGGCGATGGGGTTCTCGATCCGGCTCTTCACGTAGTTGGCGCTGAAGGTCAGGTCCTGGCTGGAGATCGGCTTCCAGGTCAGGCCCAGCTTGGTCACGTTGCGCTCGTCGCCGGTGAGCGCGGCGTTGCCGCCGTCGATGCGGCGCACCTCCACGGTCCGGCCCGTGGCGTAGTCGAAGATTCGCGCGGCCTCGGTCACCACCTGCGGGCCGCCCACCTGGCTCATGGTCGGCGCGCCCTCATCGCGGGTGTGCGACACGATCAGGCTGAGGCCGGTGATCGGCCGCCAGTTCATGCCGACGCCGAGCGTGGTCAGGGTCCCGAAGTCCGAGAGGTCGTTCACGGCGGCGTTGGCGTTGACCGACAGTTCGCCCAGGAACGGCAGGAAATCCTTCTTCCGGCTCGCCAGCGGCACGTCGACGCTGCCCTGCGCCGACAGGGTGTTGCGCGACAGGTCGGCGTCGCGCTCGACACCGGAACGCAGCGTGTCCGACGATAGCCAGCTCGCCGCCTCGCCCACCTTGAACGAGGTGCGCACCGGACCAGCCGGCATGTCGAACGCCGGGCCGTTGGCCACCGCCTGGATGTTGAAGCCGTCGCTGATCGAGCGCGCCTTGTTGCCGGCGCGCTCTGCCAGCAGGGCCGGCGCCCACGGCGCGAACGGCGAGCCCAGCGTCCCGGCGTTCTCCGCCGCCTGCAGCGCGCTGATATCCACCCCCACGTCGCTGACGGTGAACGAGTCCGAGTGGTCGTAGGCGCCAGTCAGCGACAGCCGCCACTTGGCGAGGTCCTTATTCAGCGAGCCGCCCACCTGGCCGCTCCAGCTCTCGGTCGTCTGCCGCAGCGGGCCGAACGCGGTGACGTAGCGGTTGAGGGTGACGTCCGTGCCGAAGGGCGAGGCGGGGTCGGCGTCCGGGATCACTAGGCTGGCGCCGGGCAGGCCGCGTAGCGACTCGCTGCGGCTGGCGCTGAAGTTGGCGGTCAGCGTGCCCCGGAAGTCGTGGGGCAGGGCGCGGGCGATCACGGCGTTGCCGGTCACCGTCTTGGTCTCGGGGACCAGCGTACGGAAGGCGTCGGTGTCGCTGACGTTGGCGACCCCGGCGGTGGGCGTCAGGCCGGCGAGCGTCAGCGCCTGGCCGTTCACCGCCGAGACCGGCAGGCCGGCGACCGTCACGGGCCGGCCGACGATGGCGCTCAGCGCCGGGTCGATCTCGCCGCCGCGCGTCGCGCCTGTGATGTTGCCGGTCAGGTCGTAGGGCTGGATGGCGGCGACCTGGCCCACGTCGCGCTCGTCGGCCGTGATCGCCGAGGCCGCCTGGACCTTCAGCACCAGGTTGATGCGGTTGTCGCCGCGGATCTCCAGGCGGTTCAGCTCGGCCGTCCCGTTGGCCTGGCCACCGGCCGTGGGCGCCGAGCCCGTCACGTCCGTGGTCAGCGCCCGGAAGCGGCGGCGCAGCACGAAGTTCACCACCCGCTGGTCGGCCGAATAGCCGTAAGCCAGCGCCGCCTCCTCGGGCAGGATGTCGACGCGGATGATCGCCTCGGTGGGGATGTCGCGGATCTCGGCGAATCCCGAGATGCGCCGCCCGTTGAGCAACACCACGGGCGCCTCGCCGCCGCGGCCGCGGTTGCTGGTGATCTGCGGGCTGAGTTCCGCCAGCAGGTCGGCGACCGAGCTGACGCCGTACGACTGGATCTGCGCCGGGCTGAGCTGCACCTCGGGCTGGATGTCGCCCACGACGGCGCCGGGCTGTGGCCGCTCGCGCGTGCCGACGACCACCAGTTCCGAGACCGTGTCGTCGGTCTCCTCGTCTTCGGTGTGGGTCGCCGCCGCGGCCGGCTTGGCCGGGCTGGCGGCCGGGGCGGCGGTCGGCGCCTGGGCCAGGGCCGGCGCGGCCACACTCGCCAGCAGCGCCGTCAGCAGCGTCGCGGCCACGGCCGTCGCCGGCCGCAGGTTCGAAAAGTCCTCAGTCACCCAACCCTCGGAAGTACAGCGTCCCAGCGGCCAGCTTTTCCACGCCGGCGCGGCGGAATTGAGGGTCGGGCGTTACGGCAACATTTCGTTCGCGGCGCGGCCGAAACTTTATTTCGGGTCCGGCAATCCCAGCACGCGTTTGGCGACGATGTTGAGATTGATTTCGGATGTGCCGCCCTCGATCGAATTGGCCTTTGAACGCAGCATCGTACGCATCGAGGCCAGCTCCTGTTCCGAGAAGCCGTCGCCGCCCCAGCCCAGGCCCTGATGGCCGAACGCCTCGACCATCAGCTCGTTGCGCTCCATGGCGATCTTGGCGCCGGCGTACTTCATGATCGCCGCGGTGTTCGACGGCCCGTTCGAGGCGCGCGCGTCGTCGGCCGCCCGCTTCATCGTGAGCTGGAAGGCCTGGTTCTCCATCAGGTGCTCGGTGATCCGGCGGCGCAGGTCGGCGTCGTCCAGCCGGCCCTCGGCGTCCACGCCGATGTTCGCCTTGGCCGCGTCGGGGATCGTCGGCATCGCCACCGTCTGGCCGATGTTGCCGCCTCCCAGGCTGCCGGCGATCGAGCTGCGCTCGAACTGCATCAGCCGCTTGGCCACCGTCCACCCGCCGTTCAGCGGCCCAAACAACTGGTCCTTCGGCACCTTCACATTGGTGAAGAAGGTCTCGCAGAAGGGCGAGGTCCCGTTGATCAGCAGGATCGGTCGCACCTCGACGCCCGGGGCCTTCATGTCGATCAGCAGGAACGAGATGCCCTCGTGCTTCTTCGACTTGTCGGTGCGGACTAGACAGTAGCAGCGGTCGGCGTTCTGGGCGCCGCTCGTCCAGATCTTCGACCCGTTGACGAGGTAGTGGTCGCCCTTGTCCTCCGCGAAGGTCTGCAGGGACGCGAGGTCGGAGCCGGCGCCGGGCTCGGAATAGCCTTGGCACCACCAGACATCGCCGTTCACGATGCCGGGGAAGTGCTCCTTCTTCAGGGCGTCGGAGCCGTATTCCAACAGCGTAGGTCCGAAGAACGCGATGCCCATGCCGCCGATCGGGTTGCGGGCCCCGATCTTGGCCATCTCCTCGTTGAGAACCGCGATCTGGGCCTTGTTCAGCCCGCCGCCGCCGACGTCCTTGGGCCAATGCGGCGCGCCCCAGCCCTTGGCGCCGAGGGCCAGGCGCCAGGCCTTCGCCTCGGCCGTCTCGGGCTTCGCGTTCAGCTTGGCGAGCTGGGTCGCCGTGTCGTGCGCCAGCGCCTTCGGAAAATTGGCCTCCAGCCAATCCCGGACCTCGGACCGGAAGGTTTCGATCTCGCCGCCGAAGTCCGCCATGGCCGTTCCTCCTCGCCTCAGGTTTTCCTGATTTGCGCCCGTCTTACTTCGGGTCAGGCAAGCCCAGCACCCGCTTGGCGATCACGTTCAGGTTCACTTCCGACGTGCCGCCCTCGATCGAATTGGCCTTGGTCCGCAGCCAGCCGCGCACGGCCACGATCTCGGGGCTCTCGTAACCCGCGCCTTCCCAGCCCAGGCCCTGGTGCCCCAGCGCCTCGATCATCAGCTCGGACCGCTCCTTGGCGAACTCGGCCGCGGCGTACTTGATGATCGAGGTCGTGGCCGAGGGGCCGTTTCCGGCCTTCGACTCGGCGGCCGACCGCGCGATGGTCTGGCGCAGCGCCTGGAAGTTCATCTTGTTCAGCGTGATCTTGCTGCGCAGCTCGATGTCGCTGAGTTCGCCGCCGTCGCCCGCGTACTGTTTGGCGATCGTCGCCAGGTCGCCCGACGCCCCGCCGGCCGAACCGCCTTCGCCGAAGCCGGCCGAGATGTTCTGGCGCTCGTACTGCAGCAGCCGCTTGGCGA
>NZ_JANINU010000119.1 GCF_024508875.1 Phenylobacterium sp. | reverse complement strand
CAGGCCGGCGAGATGATCCTGGCCGAGGCGGAGGAAGACCTGATCGCAGAGGCGACGCTGTGAGTGAGTTGAGCGAGGCCTTCGAAGTTCCTCCCCCATCGGGGGAGGGGGACCGCGAAGCGGTGGAGGGGGCTTCATCAGCGACGCCGGGGGGGACCCCCTCCGTCGGCTGCGCCGACACCTCCCCCAGAGGGGGAGGAACTGGGCATCGCTACGTCTTCGCGGTCGCTGGCTGCGGCGGGCTGGAGACGCGGGTCAATGGGGCGGCCGTGACGTTCCGCTGCTCCGGTGCGCTCTGGCTGGCGGACGTGCGGATGCTGATCGTCGCCGACCTGCATCTGGAGAAGGGCTCGAGCTATGCGTCGCGCGGCCAGATGCTGCCGCCCTACGACACCCGCGAGACGCTGCGGCGGCTGGAGGCGGAGGTCGCGGCGCTGACGCCGGCAAGCGTGGTCCTGCTGGGCGACACGTTCCACGATCGCCGGAGCGAAGGGCGGCTGGCCGGCGACGACGCCGAGCGGCTCCGCGCGCTGGCCGTGGGGCGGACGCTGGTGTGGGTGGTCGGCAACCACGACGCCGACGGGCCGCGGGCGCTGCCGGGGGAGACGGCGGACGAGATCGCGGTGGCCGGGCTGATCCTGCGCCATGAGCCGCAGGCGGGCGTGCAGCCCGGCGAGGTGGCCGGCCACCTGCACCCGGCGGCCAAGGTGCGGGCGCCGCGCGGAACGGTGCGCCGGCGCTGCTTCGTCACCGACGGCGAGCGGGTGATCCTGCCGGCGTTCGGCGCCTATGCGGGCGGGCTGAACGTGCGGGACGCGGCGTTCGCCGGGATGTTCGTGCGGCCGCCGCTGGCGGGCGCGGTGGGCGCCGCGCGCGTTCGGGCGGTGGGCTGGCGGCAACTGGTGGGGGACTAAGGCCCGGCCTCAACGAGGCACGACCGACTTGGCCTGGCGGTCGAGCTCGGTATTGGCCTCTTCCGCAAGTTGCTTGGCGTGCTTCAGCAGCGCTGCGGGTACGCCCCGGCCGTCGGGCAGCGATGCAGCCCAGGGGTTGAAGCCGATGCAGTGGCCGCTGAGGTTGCCGCATTGGCGCATCTCACCCGTCGCGCTGTCCATCACAACGATCACCTGTTCATCGTCGTCGAGCGTCGCCTTGGTGGGCTCCTTGGGGCTCTCAGCGATGAGCTGAGCCCAAAGATCGGTCGCCGGATACATCCCGACTCCGATGTACCGCCCCTTGGCGCCGGCCGCGCCGGAAGGCGCTCGCTCCGCCGCCCTTTGACAACCGCAGAGCGCCAGTGTCGCACCGGCGGCGGCTATAAACCCCAAGATCCTCATCTGCGCTCCTCCGATCACAGATCCGTGATCACGCCTGCCATCTGCGGCGAAGCTGTGGCCGTTCTTAGCCGGCGATGTAGGGGAAGTGCGGCGCGGAGTCCTTCGGCGAGCGGCCGAGGTGACGGGGGTCGTCGGTGATCTCGACCTTGCGGCGGAAGGGGACGAAGCCGGAGCGCATGTAGAAGGCGACGGCGCCCTGGTGGTCGAGGGTGCAGGTGTGGACCCAGAAGCGGCGGATGGGGCGCGACCACGCCAGTTCCATGGCCTGTTCCATGAGCCAGCGGCCGGCGCCCGTGCCGACGAGGCCGGGCGAGACGCCGAAGAACGCGAGCTCGCATTCGCCCTCCTGGCGGAAGTCGAGCTCCAGGATGCCGACGCCCCCCTCGCCTTCCAGCCGATAGACCTCGACGAGGGGGTCGCGGACGATCTTCAGCAGGTCGGCCTCGCTGAGCGCCAGGCGCATGAACCACAGCCAGTCGCGGCCGACGGCGCGGTAGAGATCGAGGTAGTCCTGCGCCGTGACGTTCTCCAGCCGGACCAGCCGGAAGGGCGGGGTCGCCGGCACGGGCCGTTTCGGCGGTCGGGCGAACATCTGCAGCGAGGTCTCGACCGTCACGATCTTGGTGGGATCGACGTCGTGGTAGCCGTCGGGAAGCATGCGGGTGGAACTCACTTCGGACAGTTGGGGCCGCGCCGGCTGAGGCACAGCCTGTCGCCGCCGGCGGGAATCTTGCCGGTCTTGTCGAGGACGCCGTCGAGGCGGAGGTTGGCGATCGACGGGCCGTCCTTCGTGACCGTGACCCACATGATGTGGTCGAAGGCGCCGGGGCTATCGTTGTCGGCCCACTCGCCGCCGGTGGTGCCGAGGGTGACGTAGTCGCGGCCGTCCTTTTCGGTGTGGCTGTAGCGGTGAACGTGGCCGTTCAGGACGGTGTAAGGCCGCCCCTTCAGCGCCGCCTCGATGCGCCCCAGCCCGCCGGGGCCCGCGCGGCGCCAGACCGGCTTGTGCATCAGGACGACGACGTGGCGCGCCGTCGGGTTGGCGGCGATGACCTTCTCGAAATAGGCGCTCTGGGCGTCGCCCACCTCCCCGACCTTGGCCTCCATCAGGGAGGCGTAGGGCAGCGTCCGGGCCTTTTCCGGCTCGGTCTCGCGGGTCGCCAGGTAGTCGGCGCGCATGCGGTAGATCTCGGCGAAGCGCGCCGGCGAATAGTCCTCGGTGTCGAGCACCAGGAAGAGCACGCCCTTGTAGGCGAAATGGTAGTAGCGGGCGCCGTAGCGGCGCTCCCAGACCTTGCGCTGGGTCAGGTTGGTCAGGTCGTGGTTGCCGCCCACGTGGAAGTACGGCGCCTTCAGCCCGGCGAGGCGCGCGTCGAACTCGGTCCATTCGCGCTCGAGGAGGGCTTCGTCCTCGGTCCCGCCATCGATCTGGTCGCCCACGGTGATGACGAAGGCCGGGCGCAGCAGCTTCAGATCCTCGACCGCCACGTCGAAGACGCCGGTGCGATAGCCGCTCTCCAGATCGGTGACGACGGCGAAGGTGAAGTCGCCGGGCGCGTCGTCGAAGCGCGTGCTGGTCCAGGGCGTCGGGCCCTTCATCGGCGCGGGGGCGAAGTCGCCCGCGGCGGCGGGCAATACGGCCGCGAGCGCCGCCGCCAGACCCACGATCCATCGCCGCATCGCATCCCCCTCCGCGCAGGGCGGCACCATAGCCTGGGCGGCGCGACGCTCAATATGGGTGGCGAAGCTCTGCCGTGAGGGGAATCCCCGGCAGGTTTGCAACCGCTGAGGCGTAGCCGTGGCGGAACCGCACCGATAACGGGAAGCGACTTTCACCTTGGCGCCCCGTGTGTGTGCGCCGACCGGAGCCCGTTCGTATGCGTCGCGTCCTGCTTGCCGCCGCCGCCCTTCTCGCCCTCGCCGCCCCCGCGGCGGCCAGCGCCGAGACCGCCGCGGACTTCAACCTCTTCGTCCTGAAGGACATGACGTACCGGGGCAGCGACACCGAGGGCCGCGTCGCCGTCGGCGGCAACGCCAACCTGACGGGCTATTCGGTGGGCGCGCTGGAGCCGAGCAACCAGGTGAACCTGGTGGTGGGCGGCAACCTGACGACCCAGGGCGGCTCGGTGACCGGCAAGGCCATCGTCGGCGGCACGGTTACGACCCAGTGGTACGACGCCAGCGGCATCCAGCCGGCCGGCACGCCGGTTCCCGTGGACTTCGCGTCGGAAGCCACGCGCCTGGTGGCGCTGTCCGACTACCTCGACACCTACGCCAACACCGGCTCCGTCAACACGGTGTGCTACGGCGCGCCGGGTACGAACGGCTGCCAGGTGACGTTCAACGCCACGGCGTCCGGCCTCAACGTGTTCGACATCGACACCTCGATCCTGTCGGACACCAACACGATCACGATCAACCTGGGGGCCAACTCCAAGATCCTGGTGAACGTGTCCGGGACGAGCGTGCGCCTCGACGGCGGCATGTCGCTGGTCGGCGGCAACGCCAGCCAGGTGCTGTTCAACTTCTCGCAGGCCACGGACTTCGTGGTCGGCAACATGGGCTTCCTGGGCTCGGCCCTGGCGCCGACGGCCGTCTACAGCGGCGGCGGCGGCGTCATCAACGGCCAGCTCATCGTCGACAGCTTCACGGGCGACACCTGGGGCGGCAACGGCGGCACGCAGGTGAACAAGGTGAAGTTCTCGGGCGACCTGCTCAGCATCAGCCCGACGCCCGTGCCCGAGCCGGCGACTTGGGCGCTGATGATCGGCGGCTTCGGCCTGGCCGGCGCGATGCTGCGCCGCCGGCGGGCGCTCGCCGCCGCCTGAGGTCCTAAGGGCACGCAACCTTCAGCGGGCGCCGACGATTGAACGTCGGAGGACCGCTGAACAGGGCGCTGGCCATGCCGAGCGACGACCTCCGGGGCGAGCCGACGACAGGCGCGCTGCCGGGTTTCCAGACCTACGCCGACGACACGCCGCGGGGCGATGAGCCGCGCAGCTTCAGCCCGCGCGAGCCGCGGACCTGGGCGGGGACTTCAGCGCCGCTGGTCGTCGCCCCCGGCCGGGCCGAGGACGCGTTGAAGCTGGAGACGCCGCCCGCGCGGCGACGGACCTGGCCCATCGCGGCGACGGCTGGCGCGGTGCTGGCGGCGTTCGCCGGAGGCTTCCTGATCGCGCGTACGGACCCGCCGCCGCCGGCGGCGCAGGCCGAGGCCGCCGCACCGCCCATGAACGTCGAGGTAGCCGCGGTGAAGCCCGCGGCGATCCCATCGGTGGCGGCGGTCGGCAAGCTGGAGGTGCTGCCGCCCGAGAGCGCGCCGCCGCGTCGCGCCGGCGAGCCCCGCCGCGCCCCGTCGCCGCCTGTGGAGGCCCCTACGCTCGCCCTACCTGCGCCCGAGGCGCCGGCGCGCGGGATGGCCCGCGCCGTGACGGGACAGGACGCCACCGCCCTCGCGACGCCCGGCCCCGCCCGCCGCTCCTTCGCCTGCCGCGACGCGCCGACGCGCGCGCGTCAGATGGTCTGCGCCGACATGGGACTGGCGGCGCTGGACCGGCGGATGAAGCAAGCCTATGCGGCCGCTCTCTCCGCGGGGGCGCACCCCGACGCCCTGGCGGCGGATCAGGACGATTGGCTGGACGTGCGCGAGGAGGCGGCCCGCCGCTCGCGCTGGGCGGTGGCCAGCGTCTACCGCCAGCGCATCGGGGAGCTTTGGGAGCTGGCCGACCGCGGCCCTCGCTGAGAGCGACGCGTTCAGCCGGCGGCCGCGCCGAACAGGTCGGCGACGCTGGCCTGGGGCGAGGCGACCTCGAGGAAGCCGACCTCCACGAAGCGGGCGGCCAGCGCCAGGCGCACGTCGTCGCCGATCGGACCCGGCAGGTCCCGGATGCGGAAACTGGGCGTGTCGGCGACGAACACCACGGCCTCCTGCGCGCCGCGATGAATGTAGAGGTGGCCGCCCGGGAAGGCGAAATCGATCGTGTCGGCGTTGGCGCCCAGGTGGCTGAACCCCTGCCCCGCGTGGCGCAGCACGGTGTCGAGCGTCAGCGCAGGCGGCGCCGCGGGCCGGGGCAGCGCGGGCAGTTCGCCGACATTGCGGGACGAACGGCGCTGGAGCGCGGCGTTGAGGAAGCCCGGCGCGCGGACCGCATTGAGCAACTGCCCCACGGCCTCGCCGACGGGCGCGGCCAGGGCCTGAAGATCCGCCCCCTCCATCCGTCCGGCGACGGTGGCGCGGAGGGGCCGGTTCATGTCGGACAGATGATCCAGGGCCGCGATCACAGCTTCGCGCAGGGTCAGCGGCGTGAAGCCCAGCGCCACGTGCACGGACTCGGTGTCGGAATCGACGGTGTGGAAGGTCCCGCGCGGCAGGTAGACGAGGTCACCGGGCGCCAGGTCGAACACCTCGTGCGGGCCGAGGTCAGGCGGGTTTCCGGAAACGCCCTTCCACGTATTGAAGAGTTCGGACGGGCGCGTGGAGACGTACCACCGCTTGGTCCCCATCAACTGGACGACGATGAGGTCGTGGTCGTCGTAGTGGACGGGCGCGCGCATACCGCCGCGGCTCCAGAAGGCCGAGGCGGTGACCGGCGCGTGGATCAGCATCTCCAGCGCGCGGGCCAGCGCGTCCAGCTCCGCCGATAGCGGCCGCAGGTCGGGGAAGCGGACGGAATAGTTGCGCGCATGAAAGGCGTCGATGCGTGCGCGGAAATCCTCGGCGTCCCGCACATCGGCCAGGCCGGGCGGTGGGCCCGAGGCGTTGGCCGAATGGTAGGTCAGTTCGGGCGCCAGCCGGACGGCGCCCGCGAGCGCGGCGCGCGGATCGGGGCCCAGCAGGTCGAGACGGGACGCCCTGCCGTCATGGCGGACCAGCCGAAAGCCGCCGCCGAGCGCTTCGCCCAGGAACCCGTCGATGCTCAGGGGCGCCAGCAGCCGCCCTAGCCTCGATTCCGCTTCGGCCAGATCCATCCTCACGCCCCGCGCGACCGCTCATCGTACAGATGACGCCGTAAATCTCACGCTTCGGCGAGCGATGTCATGTCGAGCGCGACGAGCGGTTACTGAAGACGGTCGAAAGGCTTGCCGAACGGGCAGGCCACCGCCGGCGCCTCAGCCGTTCATCGCCTTCTCAAGCGCGAGGCCCAGCGAGACGCAGGCGGCGCCGGTGACGGCGGTGGAGAGGATGGGGTAGCGCGAGGGGGTGTCCGGCGTCTGGTGGTCGAACAGCCACTGGATCAGGAAGCCGGCCAGGAAGCCCCCGACGATCCAGGTGTCGGGCGCCCGGCCTCGGGCCAGCAGGATCACCACGGCCGCGACGGCGCAGAGGAAGGAGAAGGCCTGGCGCATCGGACGCGGCCTGGGCTCTCGGGTTTCGAGGCCCCAGCGCACGCCGCCCAGGAAGGCGAGGGTGATCGCGGCCCAGGCGATCAGCAGGGTGAGCGCGGGCGCCGTCCAAGCGGCCGGTCCGTAGCAGTAGACGACGGCCGCGGCCGGGAATGGCGCGAGGGCCACGAGGGCGATGCCCCAAAGCGCTACGGGAATGGCCTCCGCCCCAGCGGGGGGCCGCACGTCATCCATGAGCAATCAGTCTCTCCGGAATGCCGCCGAGGCCGCCCAACCGG
>NZ_JANINU010000118.1 GCF_024508875.1 Phenylobacterium sp. | reverse complement strand
TTCCTTGCCGGTCAGGTGGACGCGGTTGGAATTCACTTCCACCGTCTTGGCGTCCAGGTTGACCGTGATGTCGCCGGTCTTGATCACCGACTGGGCGTGGCCCTTCGAGCGGCGGACCACGGCGTGGATGCGGGCGACCAGTTCGTCCTTGTGGAACGGCTTGGTCATGTAGTCGTCGGCGCCGCCCGAGAAGGTCTTCACCTTGGTCTCGATTTCGGCGGTGCCCGACAGGATCATGATCGGGGTATTGATTTTACCGACGCGCAGGGTCCGCAGGACGTCCATGCCGCTCATGTCCGGCAGATTCAGGTCCAGGAGGATCAGGTCGTAGTCGTAGATCTTGCCCAGATCGACGCCTTCTTCCCCCAAGTCCGTCGTATAGACGTTGAAACCTTCCGATTTGAGCATCAATTCGATGCTCTGCGCGGTGGCGCTGTCGTCTTCGATCAACAATACGCGCATTGGCCTCTCCTGCCGCGTCGCCGCATTCCCCCACGAATTCTGGTGAATCCGCGTTATGCCTTGCCGTTAACCTGCCCTACCGTCCTTTAAGACAGGTTAATGGTCGCTGGCCCCGACACCCGAATCGTTAATCTGATTTCGGAATCGGACTCAAGCTGGGCCGGCCGGCGGCCGAGTCGGGGCGGCGTTGAATCTTTTGTGATTGGACGGCAGCGGCGAAACAGGGGGCGGGAACGCCTTGCGGCGCAAGGGGTTTTGACCGGGACCAGAAGGCCGGAGAAACCCGATGACCGACCATCCTGAAACCCTCGCGCCGTACCGGATGCCCTGGGCCCGCGACTCCATGAAGCAGGCCGGCGCGCTAACCCCACTCCTTAGGTATGTTCCGAAAAACCCGCTGTTCCTGATCGGGGCCGCGGCCATCGGCGTCGCCGGGGTGCTGGCGTGGCGCAATCGCGAGAAGATCGCCGAGACGGCGTCGCCGATGATCGAGGAGGCGAAGGCCAAGGGCCAGGCGCTGATCGAGGACGCCAAGATCAAGGGCGAAGAGCTCATCGACCAGGCCAAGGCGACCGGCGAAGCGGTGGCGGCCAAGACGCGTCGTAGAGCCGCACCGAAAGCCACCATTCCCGACCTTCACTGACGGCGGTTCTTCACAACCCCTTAAGCACGGCGGCCCAATCTCCCCAGCGTAGCTGAGGGGTGTGCGTGAAGAGCCTCGTCGCCGCGGTCGAGCGGCTTGATCCATTGACGGTGTCGGGCCGCGTCGCGGCCGTGAACGGGCTCTTGATCGAGGCCCGTGGCGGGCTGTCCCGCCTGGCCGTCGGAGCGCGCGCCGAGATCGACCGTTTCGCCGAGAAGCCTGTCGCCGCCGAGGTGGTGGGCTTCCGAGAGAACCGCGCGCTGCTCATGCCGTTCGGCCCCGTCGAGGGCGTGGCGCCCGGCGCCGAGATCCGCATCCAGCCCCTAGGCTCGGCCGTGCGCCCGACGAAGGCCTGGCTGGGCCGGATCGTCGATGCGTTCGGCGAGCCCATCGACGGCAAGGGCCCGCTGCCCCAGGGCATCGCCGCGTATCCGCTGCGCGCGTCCCCGCCGTCGGCGCACGCCCGCGGCCGGGTGGGCGAGCGCCTGGACCTCGGCGTGCGGGCCATGAACGTCTTCACCACCTGCTGTCGGGGCCAGCGCCTGGGCGTCTTCGCCGGCTCGGGCGTGGGCAAGTCGGTGCTGCTCTCCATGCTGGCCAAGAACGCCGATTGCGACGCCGTCGTGGTGGGCCTGATCGGCGAGCGGGGCCGCGAGGTTCGCGAATTCATCGAGGAGACCCTGGGCGAGGAAGGTCTGCGCCGCGCCATCGTCGTGGTAGCCACCTCGGACGAACCGGCGCTGAAGCGCCGGCAGGCCGCCTACATGACCATGGCCATCGCCGAGTACCTGCGCGACCAGGACATGGAAGTCCTTTGCCTGATGGACTCGGTCACCCGCTTCGCCATGGCCCAGCGCGAGATCGGCCTGGCCGCAGGCGAGCCGCCGACCACCAAGGGCTATACACCGACCGTCTTCACCGAATTGCCGAAGCTTCTGGAGCGCGCCGGTCCCGGCCCGATCCGCCCGGACGGCACTCAGGCGGGCCCGATCACCGGCCTCTTCACCGTGCTGGTGGACGGCGACGACCACAACGAACCGATCGCCGACGCGGTGCGCGGTATCCTGGACGGCCACATCGTCATGGAGCGCGCCATCGCCGAGCGGGGCCGCTTCCCGGCGATCAACGTACTGAAGTCCATCAGCCGGACCATGCCGGGCTGCCAGTCGATGGAGGAGCGCCAGGTGGTGCGCGCCGCCCGCGAGAGCCTGTCGGCCTACGCCAACATGGAAGAACTGATCCGCATCGGCGCCTATCGCGCCGGAGCGGACCCCACCATCGATCGGGCGATCGCCCTCAATCCGGCTGTCGAGCAGTTCCTGTCACAGGACCCGAACGACGCCACCGGCCTCGACGAATCCTTCGCCGGGCTTGCCGACATCCTGAACGGAGCCGCCGCGTGAGTTGGGCCGACTCTCTGATCAAGCTTTCCACCTACGAGGCCGAGGTCCTGCAGAAGCGGCTGGCCGAGATCGTCGACCGCCGTGTCGCGGTCGAGATGCGGCTGGCGATGCTGGAGGCCGAGGGCGAGGCCGAGCGCGCCTTCTCCGCGCAGGAGGCCGCGGCGGGGATCTACCGCGCCGGCTTCTTCGAGGGGCTGAAGGTGCGAAAGGCCAAGATCCAGGCCGAGATCGACGTGATCCTCGTCGAGGAGCAGGGCGCCCGCGAAGCCCTGGCCGAGGCGTTCGAGGCCCAGAAGAAGTACGAGCACATCGCCGAGGGCCTGAAGGTCGAGGCCCGCAAGGTCCAGGGCCGGATCGAGGCCGCCCAACTGGACGAACTGGGCCTGCGCAAGAAGGCCGGCTAAGCGGCCAGGCGGCCCTGACCTCCGCCCGTGAAGGCTTCCAGGATCCGAGTGACGGCCGGCGAGCCGGCGTCCGCCCGGCGGTAGGCGAGGCCCACCTCGCGTTTCAGCGACAGGTCGCTCAGCGGCCGGATCGCCGCCGTGGTCGCGGCGGGAACGACGCCTTCGGGCAGCACGGTGGCGCCGAGACCGGCTTCCACCAGGGCGATGGCCCATTCCTCGGTTGTGGCGACGGCGGCCACCTGTGGCTTGAAGCCCAGGTCGGCGGTAGCCTCGGCGTTCTCGCAGTTGCAGCGCGCCACCAGCGGGACGTCGGCCAAGTCGGCGATGGCGAGCGACGGCTTTAGGCGCAGGTCGTGGCGCGGGGGCAGGGCGACGACGTAGCCCTCGGACCAGAGCGGCATGAACGCCTCGGTCTCGGCCGCCATGGCGCGGGCCACGATGCGGGCGTCGCAGGGCTCGTGCGCGCCGACCAGGGACAGGCGCACCGCCGGATCCTCGGAGAGCGGACGCAGCAGGCCGAGGGTGCGCGGGATGTCGAGGCTGAGCATCAGGCCCAGGACGACGCCGGTGGCCGGTGGCGCGGCGAACAAGGCCTTGAGCGAGAGCGCGTCGTCCACCAGGCGGCGGGCCCGGGCGTAGAGCGAGTCCGCCGCGGCGGTGGCGGCGACGCCCTTGCGATGCCGCACGAACAGCACCGTCTCCAGCTCGCGCTCCAGGCTGGCTAAGGCGGCCGAGATCGAGGGCTGGGAGATGAAGCAGCGGCGCGCGGCGGCGGTGACGCTGCCGGTCTCGTAGACGGCCAAAAAGTAGCGTAGCTCGCGCAGTTCCATAGTCGCTACCTATGGCAGGGTTCAGAAGTCCATATTTTACGTATGTCGGGCGGCGCGCAAGGGTGAGGCGTCAGGAGAACCTCATGCCTTTGCACAAATTCACCGTCATCCTCGCCGCCCTGGTCGCCGGCGTCTCCATCGCCGCCTGCCAGGCGCCGCCCGCGGCGGCCGAACTGGCGGTCCCGTCCGCGCCGCCTGCCGCCCATCCGCCGGCCGGGATGCGGATCGCCGCCCTGCCTTCGGGTTCCACGCAGTCCTCCGCCGCCATGGCCTATGAAGGCGGCCGGCGCGACGACAAGCGGACCTTCGTGGCCGGGGCGATCCTGGTCGACCATCCGAAAGGCAAGCTGCTGTTCGACGCGGGGTACGGCCGCGACCTCGCCGAGCATTTCAAGACCGCGCCGAAGATCATGCAGCTCTCGGTCAAGCCGGTCCTGACGCGGCCGGTGGTTGAGCAACTGTCGGCGGCCGGGGTGAAGCCGTCGGACCTGAAGGCCATCGTCCTGACCCACGCGCACTGGGACCACGTCAGCGGCGTGGCCGCCCTGCCGGGCGCGCCGGTGTGGGTGAGCCGGGACGAGATGGCGTTCATCCGGAGCGGCGCCGCGGCCGCGACCCTGGCGCGGAAGATCGGGCTGAAGGACTACCGCGCTTACGACTTCCCCGACGGTCCTTACGAAGGTTTCGCCCGGAGCTGGGACGTCTTCGACGACGGCAGCGTCGTGCTGGTTCCCGCGGCCGGCCACACGCCGGGTTCCATTGTGGCCTTCGTGAGCACGCCGGATGGACGGCGCTACGCGCTGATCGGCGATACGGCGTGGCAGGCTGAAGGCGTCACGCTTCCTGCGCAGAAGCCGATGCTCACCCGCTTTGTCGACGAGGACGCGGCGGCGACCAAGGCCCTGCTGGAAAAGCTGCATGCCTTGAAGCAGGCCCAGCCGAACCTGGTGATCGTGCCGGCGCACGATGCGCGGGTGTGGGCGACGCTGCCGACCCTGGCTGCCGTGAACTGAGGGCTACTTGCCCTGGCGGGCGCGTTCGGCCTCCACGTCCTGGCGCAGGATGTGGAGGTCTTCGCTGATCTTGAAGATGGTGACGTAGAATTCGCAGAAGGCGCGCCACAGCAGGACGGCCACGAACACGCCCAAGGCGCCGATCACCAGCACGCCGACGGCGAGCAGGAAGCCCATGATGTTGCCTTCGCGGATCGCCACGCCGACGCTGGCGCCCAGGACGCCGAAGGCCATGATGCCGATGATGGCCAGGCCCGCCCAATAGACCAGGTGGACCACGCCGCCGGTGATCAGGCGCTCGAAGGTCAGCAGGTCCCAGAGGAACTGGCCGTTCGCGCTCTGGGGTCGCTGTAGGGGTCGCCGCATCCGCAATCCGAGACTCAGTGGCCGGGCGTTCCGCCCGTCAGGCCCGAACCGCTATCAGCGGACGGGTCGGCCTGCAACGTCCATGGCGGCGCAGCAGGCGGCGGGGCGTCAGATCGAGCCCACGGTCTTCAGGCGGGCCCGCGGGTGGATCTCGTTCTGGCTCATCACCGGCGTCTGGCCGCGGAAGCGTTCGATGATCGAGCGCACGTAGGGGCGGATCGTCGGGCTGGTGAGCAGCACGGGGCTGTCGCCGGCCAGCGCGGCCTGTTCGAAGGTCTCGCGCACGCCGCGGATGAATTCCTGCAGGCGCGAAGGGGCGAGGGCGAGCTGCTTCTCCTCGCCGGACCCCACAAGGGCGTCGGCGAAGGCGTTCTCCCAGTCCGCCGACAGGGTGACGATGGGCAGGGCGCCGTCGTCGCCGCGGTAGGCGTAGCAGAGCTGGCGGGCGAGGCGTCCGCGGACCTGCTCCACCAGCAGGGTGATCGAGCTGGTGTGCGGCGCGGCCTCGCCGATGCCTTCCAGGATGGCGCCGAGGTCACGGATCGAGATGCGCTCGCGCAGCAGCGCCTGCAGCACGCGCTGCACGGTGGTGGCGGTGACGACGCTGGGGATCAGGTCTTCGCTGAGCTTCTTCTGCTCGGCCGGCAGGTCCTTGATGAGCTTCTGCACCTCGGCGTAGCTCAGCAGGTCCGGCATGTTGTCCTTCAGCACCTCGGTCAGGTGCGTGGTCAGGACCGTGGCCGGGTCGACGATGGTGTAGCCGCGGAAGGTGGCTTCCTCCCGTAGGCCGTCATCGATCCAGGTCGCCGGCAGGCCGAACGCCGGCTCCTTCATATGCTCGCCGGGGAGCTCCACCTGGCCGCCGCGCGGGTCCATGGCCATGAGCTGGCCGATCCGCACTTCGCCGGCGCCGGCCTCCATCTCCTTGATGCGCAGGCTGTAGCCCTGGGAGGGGAGGCGCATGTTGTCGAGGATCCGGACGCTGGGCATGACGAAGCCGAAGTCGGTCGCCAGCGTGCGGCGCAGGGCCTTAATCTGGTCGGTGAGCCGGCGGCCCTCCAGGTCGTTGATGAGCGGCAGCAGCCCGTAGCCCAGCTCGATCTTGATCTCGTCGATCGCCAGGGTCTGGCTGATGGGCTCGTCCTCGGCGGCGGGGGCGGCCGGGGCGACCTCCACGATCTCCGGCTCGGCCTTGGCCTGGGAGCGCCGCCAGGCCAGCATCCCGGCGCCCATCGACAGGGCGGCGAAGGGGATGATGGGCATGCCGGGGATAACGGCCAGGAAGCCCGAGGCGGCCGAGACCATGCCCAGGCTGAGAGGATTGCTGGCGAGCTGGGTGACCAGGGCTTTGTCGGCGGCGCCTTCGACGCCGGCCTTCGACACCAGGAAGCCGGCGGCGATCGAGATGATCAGGGCGGGGATCTGGGAGACCAGGCCGTCGCCAATCGACATGATCGTGTAGGTCGAGAACGCCTGCCCGATCGGCACCTTGTGCTGGATCACCCCGATCAGTATGCCGCCGACGACATTGATGGCGAGGATGACCAGGCCGGCGACGGCGTCGCCGCGGACGAATTTGCTGGCGCCGTCCATGGCGCCGAAGAACGTGCTCTCCTGCTCCAGCTCCTTGCGGCGCTTCTTGGCCTCGTCCTGGTCGATCAGGCCGCTCGACAGGTCGGCGTCGATGGCCATCTGCTTGCCGGGCATCGAGTCGAGGGTGAAGCGGGCTGCGACTTCCGCGATGCGGCCCGAACCCTTGGTGATGACGACGAAGTTCACGACGACAAGGATCGCGAAGACGATCACGCCGATGATGAAGTTGCCGCCCATCATCAGCTTGCCGAACGTCTCG
>NZ_JANINU010000117.1 GCF_024508875.1 Phenylobacterium sp. | reverse complement strand
GCCATCCTGCGCGAGCACAAGCCGAACCGGTCGCTGGAGACCAACGTCGAGTTCTACACGGCGCTGCTGCTGGAGGCCCTGGACTTCCCGCCCAGCGCCTTCACCTGCGTCTTCGCCATGGGCCGGGTGGCCGGTTGGCTGGCGCATGCGCGGGAACAACTGGCCGGCGGACGGCTGATCCGCCCCGCCAGCCTGTACGTGGGGCCAATGCCGAAGAAGGCGGCGTAGGCGCCTTTCCCTCCGGTCATGGGGAGGGTGGCTGCGAGCGAAGCAAGCAGACGGGTGGGGAAGTCACGACGGGGCGCTGAGCGTGAACCACACTTCCCCACCCGTCTCGCTGCGCTCGCCACCCTCCCCATTAGGGGGAGGGAGCGTTATGTGTCGGCCATGGCCACCAACGCTCGCCTGACCGCCGCCGAGACCTCCGCGCTGACGCGGCGGGTCACCTTGCTGTCCGTGGGGACGGCGGCCGTGCTGGTGGCGATCAAGCTGGCGGCGTGGCTGGCCTCGGGCTCGACGGCTATGCTGGCGTCGATGGCGGACTCAGGCCTCGACCTGATCGCCTCGCTCGGCACCGCCTTCGCCGTCCGCTACGCCGCCGAGCCGCCGGACGCCGAGCACCGGTTCGGCCATGGCAAGGCCGAGGCCTTCGCCAGCCTCATGCAGGCGGGCCTCGTCTTCGCCTCGGCGGCGCTGATCGCCCGCGAGGCCGTCGGCGATTTCACCGCGCCCCATCCGCTGCGGCAGGAAGGCTGGGCCGTGGCGGTGATGGTGGTGTCCACGGCGCTGACGGCCCTGTTGATCGCCGCGCAGACGCGGGTGCTGCGGCAGACCAGTTCGGTGGCCGTGTCGGGCGACCGGGCGCACTACGCCACCGACCTCGCCTCGAACATGATCGCCCTCGTCGGCATCGGCGCGTCGGCCTGGCTGGGCGTCAACGGCTTCGACGCGGCCGCCGCGCTCGCGGTCGCCGCCCTGTTGCTCTGGGGCGCGATCAGCGTGTTCCGCGAGGCGGCGAGCCAGCTCATGGATCGCGAACTGCCCGACGACGCGCGCGCCGAGATCGTGCGGCTGGTCTCCGAGGACTCCCGCATGACCGACGTCCACCAGCTGCGGACCCGCATGTCCGGGCCCTATGTCCATATCCAGATGCACGTCGACCTGGACCCCGACCTTACGCTGGAGACGGCGCACCAGGCGATCGTCGCGGCCGAGAAGCGGATCCTCACGGCCTTCCCCGCCGCGGACATCATCATCCACGCCGATCCGCGCGGGCGGGCGGAACCGCATGGGGGCGCGTTCGCTGAATCCACAGCCACGTCAACGCAGTAAACGACCCGTTAAGCCGCGAGGCGTCTGTTGGCGTTCCAACGATTCGCGTATGAGCCGCGCCCCTTCCCGTACATGCTCCGATGACCGTCGAACGCACCCTGCACCACTTCCCGCTCGACCCGGCCTCGCGCCAGGTGCGCCTGGCGCTGGGCGAGAAGAGGCTGCCGTTCACGGATGTGTCGGTGCGGTACTGGGAGCGCCCGCGCGAACTGACCAAGATGAACCCCTCGGGCATGGTCCCGGTGTTGGTCGAGGCCGAGGCGGGCAAGCCGCCGCTGGTGCTGTGCGAACCCCGCGCGATCCTCGACCACCTGGAGGAGACCTACCCCGACCCGCCGCTGTTCGCGCCGGGCGATCCGGCCGAGCGCGCCGAAGCGCGGCGGCTGATCACCTGGTTCGAGCGCAAGTTCGAGTTCGAGGCGTCGGGCTACATTCTGCACGAAAAGATCGAGAAGCGCCTGCTGGGCCTGGGCGCGCCCGAGCTGGCCAACCTGCGCACCGGCAAGGAGGGGCTGAAGAACCACCTCTACATGCTGGACCAGCTTCTGCAGGCGCGAGAGTGGCTCGCCGGACGGCGGATGTCGCTGGCCGATTTCGCGGCCGCGGCCCATTTCTCGGTGATCGACTACTTCGGAGACATGCCGTGGCGCGAGTTCCCGGCGGTCAAGACGTGGTACATGAAGATGAAGTCGCGGCCCGCGTTCCGGCCGCTCCTGCAGGACCGCTGGCCGGGGCTGCACCCCGCCGGCCACTATGACGACCTCGACTTCTGACCCGACCGAGCCGATCCGAGCCGAAGCCGTCATAAGAGATGAGGCTGGGGCGCTCGGCTTCGACGTCTGCCGCTTCACCGACATCGACGAGGCCTGGCCCGCCGCGGGACGGCTGGACGCGTTCGTCGCCGCGGGCCGGCACGGCGAGATGGGCTGGATGGCCGAGACCGTCGAGCGCCGCCGCCAGCCGCGCGCCATGTGGGCCGACGCGCGCTCCGCCATCGTGCTGGGCGTCAACTACGGGCCGGACCGCGATCCGCTGGAGATCCTTGCGCGCCGCGACCGCGCCGCCATCAGCGTCTATGCGCAAGGGGACGACTACCACGACCTGATCAAGAGCCGGCTGAAGGCGCTGGGCCGCTGGATGCAGGGCCGGTTCGGCGGGGAGCTGAAGGTGTTCGTCGACACCGCTCCGCTGTTGGAGAAGCCGCTGGCCGAGCGTGCGGGCCTGGGCTGGCAGGGCAAGCACACCAACCTCGTCAGCCGCGAGTTCGGCTCGTGGCTCTTCCTGGGGTCGATCCTGACCACGCTGGAGCTGGCGCCCGACGCGCGCGACGCCGGCGGCTGCGGCACATGCCAGGCCTGCCTCGACGTCTGCCCGACGAATGCCTTCCCGGCGCCCTACCAGCTCGATGCGCGGCGCTGCATCTCGTACCTGACCATCGAGCTCAAGGGGCCGATACCGCGGGACTTCCGGCCCTTGCTGGGCAACCGGATCTATGGCTGCGACGACTGCCTGGCGGTCTGCCCCTGGAACAAGTTCGCCCACGCCGGCCGCGAGCTGAAGCTGGCGGCGCGCGAGGCGCTGGTCGCGCCTTCGCTGGCCGAGCTCTCCCGGCTGGACGACGCGGCCTTCCGCGCGCTGTTCTCGAAGAGCCCCGTGAAGCGGATCGGCCGCGAGCGGTTCCTGCGCAACGTGCTGTACGCCATCGGCAATTCGGGCGACGCCTTGCTGGCGGCGGAAGCCGAGCGGCTGCTGGACGACCCCTCGCCGCTGGTGCGGGGCGCGGCCGTGTGGGCGCTGTCGCGGCTGCTGGCGCCGCAAGCGTTCGACGCCCTGCGTCGGAATTGTCGGGCGGAGAGCGATCCCGACGTCCTCGAGGAATGGTCGGCCTGAGGAAACCTTGGACGGCCGCGGCCGATTGAAGCCTCAGATGGGAGATCACGATGCCGGACGCCCCCACCCTCGCCCCCGCGGCCGAACTCGCCGCGCGCAACACCACCCGATTCCCGAACGAGAGCGCCGAATACCGCGCGGCCCGCAACGCCCTGTTGGCCGAGGAGATCGAGCTGCGCCGCCATCTGGAGCGGGTGGCGGCCCAGCGGCGGGCGCTGCCCCCCGGCGGCGAGGTGACGGCGGACTACCGCTTCATGGGCGAGAACGGGGCCGCGAGCCTGGCCGATATGTTCGGCGATAGGGACACCCTGGTCCTCTATAGCTGGATGTTCGGGCCGCAGCGGGAGCGGCCGTGCCCGATGTGCACGAACCTGCTGAACGCCTGGGACGGCGTCGCGCCCGACATCCGCCAGAACGTGGCGCTGGCCGTGGTGGGCCGGGCGCCGATCGCGCGGCAGATCGCGGCGAAGGTGGAGCGTGGCTGGCGCCACCTGCCGATGTATGCCGACCTGGACGACGCGTTCAGCCGCGATTTCCACGCCATCGCGCCCGACGGCAGCGACATGCCGGGCTTCAACGTCTTCACGAAGTCGGGCGACGTGGTCCGCCACTTCTACAGCGGCGAGATGGGGGGCGATCAGGCCGATCCGGGCCAGGACCCGCGCGGGGCCCCCGACCTGTCGCCGCTGTGGACGGTGCTGGACATGACACCGGCGGGGCGCAGGCCCGACTGGTATCCGAAGCTGAGCTACTAGAGGTCTAGAAGCCGAGCGATCCGAGGTCCTTCAGGCGCGGGAGTTTCGTGTCTTTCTCGGAAAGCAGCGGTTCGCCGTCCAGCGGCCATTCGATGCCGAGGTCGGGGTCGTTCCAGATCACGCCGCCTTCCTCGGTCGGGGCGTAGAGGTTGTCGACCTTGTAGAAGATCTCGCACTCCTCCGTGAGCGTGCAGTAGCCGTGGGCAAAGCCGCGCGGCACCCAGAGCTGCTCACCGCCGTCCGCCGTCAACTCGGCGCTCACGGTCTGGCCGTAGGTGGGCGAGCCCTGCCGCAGGTCGACCACCACGTCGAAGATGGCGCCGGTCAGGGCGCGGATGAGCTTGCCCTGGGAGGTGGCGCCCTTCTGGAAGTGCAGGCCGCGGATGATGCCCTTGCGCGAGCTGTAGGCCTGGTTGTCCTGGACGAACGTCGTATCGGCCGCGCTGCCGGCCAGCGCCTTCTGGCTCCAGGTCTCGGAGAACCATCCCCGCGCATCGCCATGACGCTTCGGCGTGATAAGCAGGACATCGGGAATGGCGAGCGGCGTGATCGTCATCGGTGATCCAAACAGTGCGGGGTGTGGCTGTCGCATGGCGCAGCAACGAGGCGATGACAAGGCCGAACACCCAGCAGTGACCGTCTGCGTGATCGCCTACAACTCGGGGCCGACCCTGCGCACCTGCCTGGAGCGCCTGGGCGCCCAGACGTTTCGCGATTTCGAGGCGTTGGTGATCGACAACGATTCGCCCGATCCGGGCGACGCGGCGATCGCGGCGGAGTTCCCCTGGGTGCGCCTGATCCGGAACGATCGGAACCTCGGTTTCACCGGCGCCGGCAACCAGGGCGCCCGCGAGGGTCGGGGCCGCTGGTACGTGCTCCTGAATCCCGACGCCTATGCCGAGCCGGACTGGCTGGAGAAGCTGGTCGCGGCGGCCGCGCGGTATCCCAAGGTCGCGTCCTTCACCTCGCGCCAGATGGTGGAGGGCGAGCCGGGCCTGCTGGACGGGCTGGGCGACGTGATGAGCATCACGGGCATCCCCTACCGCGGCGGCTATCTCAATCCGGACCGGGGCGAGGCGCGCGAGGGCGAGGTGTTCAGCCCCTGCGGCGCGGCGATGATGATCGACCGGGCGCTGTTCCTGGACCTGGGCGGCTTCGACGAGGACTTCTTCTGCTACGGCGAGGACGTGGACCTGGGCTACCGGCTGCAGCTTGCGGACCAGCCGACGTTGCTGGTCCCGGACGCCGCCATCCATCACGTGGGGTCCGCCTCGTCGGGCGGGCGCAAGTCGGAGTTCGCGGTCTTCCACGGCACGCGCAACCGCTTCTGGGTGCTGTTCAAGAACACCCCGGCCCTGCTGCTGCCGCTGGTCGTACCGCTGCACCTGATGGCCCTGGTGCTGATCTACCTGAAGAAGGACAACCGGCCGCACATCCGGCTGATCCTGAAGGCGGTGAGCGCGGCGTTTGCCGGAGCACCGAAGATCTTCCGCACGCGGGCGGCGGTCCAGAAGCTTCGTCGCGCATCGCTGGGGCAGATCGCGGGCGCGATGACCTGGAGCCCGCGCGACCTGTCGCGACGCCGCCCGGTGATCCGGCCGCTGCGAACGTCGGCGCGGTAACCCCCTCTCGCTTCGCGAGCTCCCCCAAAGGGGGAGCAGCTACACCGCATCGGATCCTCCCCCTCTGGGGGAGGTCCCGAAGGGGGGGCCTCCCCCGCACCCAGCCCCTACCCCTCCGCGGCCCACTCGATCAGGCGGCGCATGAACTGGGCGCCGCGTTGGAGTTGGGCGATCTCGACGAACTCGTCGGGCTGGTGGGCCTGGTCGATGGAGCCCGGGCCGCAGATGACGGTGGAGAAGCCCGCCTGCTGGAACTGGCCGGCCTCGGCGGCGAAGGCGACGACGCGCGGGGGGCCGTTGTCGCCGGCCATGCGGCGGGCGAAGACCTCGGCCGCGCCCTCGGCTTCGGGCATGAAGGGCGGGACGTTGGTCTTCAGCTCGACCACGACACCCGCCTCGGGCGCGCGCGCCTTGAGCGCCGCGTCCATCGCCGCGCATTCGGCCAGGAACGGGGCGACGATCTCTTCCGGCGTCCGCGGACCGGGGGTGCGCAGGTCGAAGACGAAGCGGCATTCGCGGGCGATGATGTTGTGGGCGGTGCCGCCATGGACCTCGCCGATGGTCAGGGTCGGGCCCTTGGGCGTGAACGGCGAATTGGGATCGGCCTCGTCCCACAGGCGCGCGGACAGGGCGTTGAGCGAGCCCATCAGCTTCACCGCCTCCATCACCGCCGAGACGCCCAGGTGCGGCTGGCTGGAGTGGCACTCGCGGCCGGTGACGGTGACGTGGAAGGTGGCGATGCCCTTGTGGCCGTTCACCGCCTCCATGTTGGTGGGCTCGCCGACCACGACGACGGCCGGGGCCGGGAGCTCTCGGCGGATGACCTCGATCATGCTGGGCGCGCCGAGGCAGCCGATCTCCTCGTCGTAGGAAAAGGCCAGGTGGACGGGCCTTCGGGCGGTCTTGGCGAGTTCCGGCGCGGCGGCGAGGGCCAGGGCCAGGAAGCCCTTCATGTCGCAGGTCCCGCGGCCGTAGAGGCGCTCGCCCTTCTGGGTCAGTTCGAAGGGGTTGCTGGTCCACGGCTGGCCGTCCACCGGAACCACGTCGGTATGGCCCGACAGCACCGCGCCGCCGGCGACGGCGGGCCCGATGGTGGCCAGAAGGTTCGACTTGTCGCCGTCCTCGTTGGGCACGCGCCGGTGCGGCACGCCAAGGCCGTCGAGATAGCCCTCCACCCATTCGACCAGCGCGAGATTGGAGCCTCGCGAGGTGGTGTCGAAGCTGACCAGCTTCGCCAGGAGGTCGCGGGCGGCGGGATAGAGGTCGGCGTTCATCGCCTAGGCATAGCCCCCTGTCGCCCGGCCCACAAAGGAAAGCCGGCGCGTGCTAAGGCGTCGGCGTGGACGCGCAGGGAGCAGGCGGAATGGGCATCGTAATGCGCCGGGCGCGGCGCGAGGACGTGGCCGCCATCGTCGCCCTGCTGGCCGACGA
>NZ_JANINU010000116.1 GCF_024508875.1 Phenylobacterium sp. | reverse complement strand
TCTCGGCGATGGTCTGCATCGCTTCCACCGCACGGCTGACGGCGACGCCCGAGGCTTCGGCGTCCTTGGCCGACTGGCGGGCGATCTGTTCGGTCTGCGAGGCGTTGTCGGCGTTCTGCTTGATGTTCGACGCCATCTCTTCCATCGAGGCCGAAGCCTCCTCGACCGACGAGGCCTGTTCGGTGGCGCCCTGGCTCACCTGCTCGGCGGCGGCCGACAGTTCCTGGCTGCCCGACGAGACCTGGTCTGCCGCTTCGAGAGCGCCGGCCACGACGCCGCGCAGGCGCTCGACCATCCGCTGGAGCGCAAGGCCCAGCGTGTCCTTGTCGGACAGCGGCTTGGGCTGGACCGTGAGATCCCCGTCGGCCACGGAGTCCGCCAGGGCGGCGGTGGCGCGCAGGTTCTCGGTCATACGGTTCACGTTCTCGACGAGGTCCTTGATCTCGTCGTTGGTGGTCACCGTGATGGTCTGGTTCAGGTCGCCAAGGGCGACCGCGTCGGTGAGGTCGGAGATCTTCTTCAGGCCGCGGCTGATGGTCAGCGACAGCCAGCCGGCCGCGCCGACGGCGATCAGGAAGCAGACCGCCAGGATGCCGATCATGGCGTTGCGCGCCACGGCGTAGTCCGCGTCGCCCTGGGCGTCGGCGGCGGCGAGCTGCGACTTGGACAGGTCGACCAGTTCGTCCGCCTGGCGGGTGACGTTCTCGTTCACCGTGCGCAGGTCCGTCTGCATCAGGCGGGTGGCCTCGTCGAGCCGGCCGGCCATGATGTGCTGGCGGATCTGGCCGTCGATGGCCACGAACTTCTCCCATTCGCCGCGCAGGGCGGTCCACTTGGGCTTGCCCTCGGCCGAGGCGATGGCTTCCGAGGCGGCGAGGACGTCCTCGAACCGCTTCTTGTAGGCGTCGGCCTTGGCGTTCTGGCCGGCGCGCTCGTTGGCGTCGCTTCCGGCCAGGGCCATGTTCTTCTGGGCGCGTCCCACCTGCAGCAGCGCGATGCTGAGCGACTGGGCGTTCTCGAGGCGCGCGGCCGGGCCTCGGATCATGGCGGTCTGGTCAGCGTTGAGCTTGCCCAGTTTCATGATGCCGAACGTCGTGGCGCCGATCATCAGGACGATGATGGCCGCGAAGGCCAGCGCCAGCTTGAGCTTGATGGTGAAACGCATCGAGGAACTCCAGGGACTTCATGTCCCGCGGGGGAGGTTGGCGGCGAGCGCGACGGCCTGACGCCGCGCTCGCCGGAGATTCACGCGTATTCGCGGAAGGCCTGGTCCTGGTCGTCGGGCCCGCCCTGGGCGAGGTCGAGCGCGAAGCCCTTGGCCGCCGCCTGCTGGGCGTGGACGGTCCTGCCCGCCGCCTTCGCGGGGGCCGGACGCGCGGCCGGGGCCGGGGCCGGCCGGCGCGCCACGGGCGCAGGACGGCGCGCGCTGCCGCCTTCGATCCGGAAGTAGGCGATCGACGCCTGCAGTTCCTCGGCCTGGGCGGCAAGTTCCTCCGACGTCGAAGACATTTCCTCGGACGCAGCGGAGTTCATCTGGGTGACCTTGTCGAGCTGCTGGATCGCCTCGTTGATCTGGGCCGCGCCGATGTCCTGCTCGCGGCAGGCGGCGCTGATCTCGGAGACCAGTTCCGACGTGCGGCGGATGTCCGGCACCAGCTTGGTCAGCATCTCGCCGGCCGACTGGGCGGCCTTCACCGTCTCGCCGGACACCGCGCTGATCTCGGCCGCGGCGGTCTGACTGCGTTCGGCCAGCTTGCGCACTTCCGAGGCGACGACGGCGAAGCCCTTGCCATGCTCGCCGGCCCGGGCCGCTTCGACAGCCGCGTTCAGGGCCAGCAGGTCGGTCTGACGGGCGATCTCCTGCACGATGCCGATCTTCTCGGCGATGGTCTGCATCGCTTCCACCGCACGGCTGACGGCGACGCCCGAGGCCTCGGCGTCCTTGGCCGATTGGCGGGCGATCTGTTCGGTCTGCGAGGCGTTGTCGGCGTTCTGCTTGATGTTGGAAGCCATCTCTTCCATCGAGGCCGAGGCCTCTTCGGCGGAGGCGGCCTGTTCGGTAGCGCCCTGGCTCACCTGGTCGGCGGCCGACGAGAGCTCCTGGCTGCCCGCGGCCACCTGCTCGGAGGCCGAGATGGCGTCGCCGACGACGGTGCGCAGGCGCTCGATCATCGTGTTCACATGGGCCAGCAGGTCGCCGATCTCGTCGCGGGTGGTGATCTCGACCGTATTGGTCAGGTCGCCTTCCGCCACCGTCTGCACCGCGGCTCCGGCCCGGGCGAGGCCCCGGCTGATGGTGATCGAGAGCCAGATCGCGGAAGCAGCGGCCAGGACCAGGGCCACGGCCGTGATGCCCATGAACAGCGCCCGGCTGGCGGACGCCGCGGCGTCATACTCTTCGCCCGCCGCCTTGAGCTGCCGGGTGTTGAGGTCGACCAGGCCGTCGGAGGCCTTGAAGATCGTGTTGTTCACGACCCGCTGGGGCCCGAGCATCAGGGCGATGGCCTCAGCGTTCTTGTTCTCGCCGCCGAGACGCTGGATCTCGGCGTCCAGCGGCAGGAACTTGTTCCACTCGTCCTCGAGCGCTTCCCACTTCGGGCGGCCTTCCGGCGTGGCGGTCTCGAGCGCCTTGGCGAGCGTGTCGGCGAAGATTTTCTTCTGCGCTTCGATCTTCGCGATCTCGGCCCGGCTCTGAGCGAGGTCTTCGGTCAGGACGAGGTTCTTTTCCGCCCGCAGGATCTGCAGCAGCGAGGTGTTGAGCACGCGGGCGCGATCGAGGCGGGCCACCGGCCCCTCGATCATCCGGTCGTGCTGATCGCCCATCTTGTTGACCTGGACGACGCCGAACCCGGCGACCCCCAGCATCAGGGCCAGCAGGACGCTGAACGCGGCGATCAGCTTGAGTTTGATGGTGAAGCGCATGGCGGTCTCGGTCAGGAAACAGGTTGCAGGGCTGAGGCGGCGGCGACGGGCGCGCCGCGCTCGGCGAAGATCCGGGGGAGATCGGGAAGCACGACGGGTTCGCCCGCGCGGCGGGCGATCTTGCTGACGTAGTCCTGGCGCCAGCGCATGCCGATCGGCGGCGGCGGCTCGAGGGCGTCGAGCGGAAGGCTCGCCACCTCGTGCACGCGGTCGGCGCGCAGGCCGATGAGGGTGGGGTCGCCATCGAGCTCCAGCTCGATGACCACGATGCGGCTGTCCTGGGTGTCGTCGGCCCGGCCGAGGCCGAAGGCCAGGCGCAGGTCGGCGACCGGGATCACCTTGCCGCGGAAGTTCATCACCGCGTCCACGAAAGGCGCGGCGCCGGGCACCTCGGTCTCGGACTGAAGGTCCAGGATTTCGCGGACCAGGCCGGCCTCGAGGGCGAAGGTCTCGCCCCGGACGTCGAAGGTCAGCACCTGCAGGCCGTCGTCGTTGGCGGCTGTCTGGATGTCGGTCATGGCGGTCAACTCGCAGCCCGGAACTGCTTCTCGAGGCGCTGGCCGGCGTCCACGAGGTGCGGCACGTCGAGGATCAGCGCCACGCCGCCGTCGCCGAGGATCGTCGCGCCCGAGAAAGTCTCGACGTCGGCGTGCAGCTTCGAGAGGGATTTGATGACGGTCTGGTGGTCGCCGATGATCTGATCGACGACCAGGCCCACGCGGGCCTCGCCGGTCGAGACCACGACCACCTTCTGGTGCTGCCCTGCCGCGACCTTGGTGCGGAACAGTTCGCGCAAGCGCAGGAAGGGCACGAACTCCTCGCGCAGCGAGATCAGGCTGCGGCCCGAGGAACGGACGTCCTGCTCGTGGCTGAGCTCGACGCACTCCTCGACGGCGGCGAGCGGCACGACGTACCGGCCATTGCCGACGCGGACCAGCAGGCCGTCGATGATGGCCAGGGTCAGGGGGATGCGCAGCGAGACCTGCGAGCCCTGCCCCGGGACGGAGGTGATGTCGATGGCGCCGCGCAGGCTCTCGATGGTGCGCTTGACCACGTCCATGCCGACGCCGCGGCCCGACAGGTTGGTGACCTGGGCGGCGGTGGAGAAGCCGGGGGCGAAAATGAGCTGCAGCAGTTCGGCGTCGGTGAGCACCGCGCCCGGCTGGATCAGGCCGTTCTGCTCGGCCTTGGCGCGGACGCGCTCGCGGTCGATGCCGCGGCCGTCGTCGGAGACGGTGATCACCACCTCGGCGCCCGAGTGGCGGGCCGCCAGGGTGAGCTTGCCGGCGGCGGGCTTGCCCGCGGCGGCGCGCTGCTCCGGCGTCTCCAGGCCGTGGTCGGCGGCGTTGCGGATGACGTGGATCAGCGGGTCGGCGAGCCGCTCGATGATCGTCTTGTCGAGTTCGGTGGTCTCGCCCTCGGTGGTGAGCTCGATGGTCTTGCCCGTGTCGCGCTGCAGGTCGTGGACCAGGCGGCGGAAGCGGCCGAACAGGGTCGAGATCGGCACCATGCGGACGACCATCATGGTGTCGCGCAGCTCCGAGGCCAGGCGCTCCACCTCTTCCGACACCGAACGCAGGGCCATGTCGGTGGAGTGGGTGGCGATCTGCTTGAGGCGCGACTGGGCGATGACCAGTTCGCCGACGCGGTCCATCAGCTCGTCCAGCCGCTCGGCCGGCACGCGCAGGGTGCTGTCGCTCTTCCGGGGTTCGTCCGCCTTGCGGGCATCCGCCGCCGCCGGAGCGCCCTGAGGGGGAGCGGCGCTCGCGGCGGCGGTCGGCTCGACGATGGCGGCGGGTTCGGCGGCAGGGGGAGCCGCGTCCGCGATCGCCTCGTCGGCGCCCTCCTCCTCGATCGCCAGGACCATGTCGTCCATGACGAAGAGGAAGACGTCCTCGATGGCCGACCGGCTCACCTTCGGGCCGCACAGCGTCACGTCCCAGGCCAGGTGGCAGTCGGTGGGGTTCAGGTCTTCGATGGGCGGGACGGCCTCCGTGGAGGCCACGATCCGGCAGTCGCCGAGATCCCGAAGCTCGGCCAGCAGGCCCAGCGGATTGGTGCCGTTGGCCATCGCGTCCAGCGGCAGCGAGAAGCGCACGCGCCACGTGGTGGCGACGGCCGGGGCCGCGGCCGTGGCGGCGACGACGTCGCCGGCTTCCAGCACGCGGTGCAGTTCGGCGAGAAGGGCGTCGCCGGCGGCCGGATCGGGCGAGCCCTCGACCAGAGCCCGCATGTGGTCGCGCGCATTCAGCACGCAGGTGATCAGTTCGGGGGTGGCCGGGGCGAGGCCCTTGCGCACGCGGTCGAACGCCGTCTCGCAGTGGTGCGTGAAGGCGGCCAGCGCCTCCATGCCGAACATGGCGCCCGAACCCTTCAGCGTGTGAAGGCTGCGGAAGACGGCGTCCACGAGGTCGCGGTCGTCGCGCCGGTCGGCCAGGTCGAGTAGACCCTGCTCGATGGCCTCGAGCAGCTCGCGGGCCTCCAGCCGGAATATCTCGGCGGGATCCTGCAGGCTCACTTGGTCAGGACCTTGTTGGCGATGCGGACCAGTTGCTCGGGATCGAAGGGCTTGGTCATCCAGCCCGTGGCGCCGGCCGCCTTGGCCTGGGCCTTCACGTCGCCGTCGCTTTCGGTGGAAAGGAAGACGATGGGGGTGCCGACCACCTTACCGCGGGCCCGGAGCTGCTGGATCATCGTCAGCCCGTCCATGATCGGCATGTTCAGGTCGGTGATGATCAGGTCGAAGTTGCCCGCCTCGGCCTTCTCCAGGCCTTCCGAGCCGTTGACCGCTTCCGAGACCTGATAGCCGGCGGTGCTGAGGGCGATCTTGATCGCTTGGCGGATGCTGGCCGAGTCATCGACCGTGAGGATGGACGCCGTCATTTAAGCCACTCCCGCGTGGGTCCAGAATTGCACTCGCTCGCCATCGGCGGGGTCGAGGAAGCCCCCCCGTTCGAGCACGTCGCGCAGGGAGCCCTCCGCCGGACCGGCGAGGCGAACGGCCGCGCCGTGCCGCGCACAGGATGCGCGGGCGGATTCGATGAGCTGCACGAAGGAAAGGTCCGCGCTGGTCACGCCGGACAAGTCCAGGGTGACGTCGTCGCCGGCCGCGACAGCCGCGGAGAGCTGCGTCCAGGCGTCCGTTACATGCGGAATCGTCGCCGCGCCCGTGAAGGCGATTGCGCTTCCGCTATCGCAGTTATCTGAAGTATCGGACAAGGATCGCCCCCGTTTCGGGGCGGAAATATTGGAAATCCATACCACCCCGACGACGGCAAACTAATCAAATTGTCTTTTTGGACGGTTAATCGCCCTTCACAAGGATATCTGCGGGAAAATCGCAGGTAATTTAAATGACACACTTGCGAACGTCTTCAGGAATTTCCCAGATTAGAATTGAAATTCCCAAGTTGAATATTAGAATTGAGATGCGGCGGGGTGACGCACCTCCGCGAATATCCCCACACGCTAAAAAGAATTGACGGACATATTCCCGCCTAGGTTGTCAAACGGCCACTCTGCGACGGAGCGGCCGCGATGAGGCGGTTCGAGGTTCCTTCCCGAGCCGCGACGCGAAGCTCTCAAAAAGATCTAAGGCCTGTCAGCCCCGCCGAGCCTCCCGACGCCAGGTCGCCGGCGCGATCGGAGCGCGACGGCCGCCACCTCGAAATCACGCTTGGCGCGCTGGCGAGTCGGCGCCAGGGTGCCGCTCCGTAAACGATTACATCGGGAGGGAGCGCGCTTCGGCGCGCCGGTGTGAAATGGCCGCGGCCGAACCCTATGACGTGATCATCGTCGGCTCCGGGGCCGGCGGTGGGATGAGCGCCTACCACCTGACCAAGTCGGGCCTGAAGGTGCTGATGCTGGAGGCGGGGCGGAACTACGACCCCACCACCGAGACGCCGATGTTCAACATCCCGGCCCAGGCGCCGCTGCGGGGGTCGTCCACGCCGGACAAGCCGTTCGGCTTCTACGACGCCACCGTCGACGGCGGCTGGGAAGTGCCGAACGAGCCCTACACCGTGGCCGAGGGCTCCGAGCCCTTCACCTGGTGGCGTCCGCGCATGCTGGGCGGGCGGACGAACCACTGGGGCCGCATCTCGCTGCGCTTCGGGCCGCTGGACTTCAAGCCGCGCAGCC
>NZ_JANINU010000115.1 GCF_024508875.1 Phenylobacterium sp. | reverse complement strand
ATCGCGGCCGACGCCTACTACACGGCCCTGACCTTCCCGAACCTGTTCCGCCGGATGTTCGCCGAGGGCGCATTCGCCGCGGCCTTCGTGCCGGACTATTCGAAGCGCCTGGTCGCCGAGGGGAAGGAGGCGGCCGACCGGTTCGCCGCCGACGCCCTGGCCACCATGGCCGCCGCCACCATCGCCATCACCGTGGCCTGCCAGCTCGCCATGCCGTGGATCATGACGGTCTACAGCTACGGCTTCCTGGCCGACCCGGCGAAGTTCAAGCTGGCGGTGATCCTGACGCAGATCACCATGCCTTACCTGCCCTGCATGGTGATCGCGGCGCTGTTCGCGGGCACGCTGCAGGCGCGGGGGCGGTTCATCATCTACGGCTTCTATCCCACGGTGCTGAACGTGGTGATGCTGATCGTCGTCCTGCCGCAGAAGGACCCCACGACCGCCGCCTACGCCGCCTCCTGGGGGGTGCTGATCGCCGGGGTCAGCCAGGCGGCGCTGTGCTGGTGGGGCGCGCGGCGTTCGGGCGCGCGGATCACGCCCTCGGCGCTGCGGTTCACGCCGCAGGTGAAGGCGCTGGTGCGGCGCATGGTGCCGGGGGTGATCGCCTCCAGCGCCACCCAGATCAACCTGTTCATCTCGGCCATGCTGGCCAGCCAGGTGGCCGGCATGCGCGTGTGGCTGAACGTGGCCGAGCGGTTCTACCAGCTCCCGCTCAGCCTGGTGGGCGTGGCGATCGGCGTGGCGCTGCTGCCGCGGCTGGCCACCGCGCTGCAACAGGCCGACCACGACGACGCCCAGGCGGCGATGGACCAGGCGGTGGTGTTCGGCCTGGCGCTCAGCCTGCCCGCGGCGGCGGCGCTGATGGGCATGCCGTTCTACCTGACCGACGGCTTCTTCGCGCGCGGCGCCTTCACCCACCAGGACGCGGCGGACTCGGCCAGGCTGCTGTTCCACTACGGCTGGGGCGTGCCGGCTTTCGTGCTGATCAAGATCCTGCAGCCGGCCTTCTTCGCCCGCGGCGACACCAAGACGCCGATGATCTACTCGCTGGTGTCGGTGGGGGTGAACATCCTGCTGGGCGTGGCGCTGTTCTTCACCCTGGGCTTCCAGGGGATCGCGCTGGCGACCGCCGCGGCGTCGTGGATCACCGTGCTGCAGATGCTGCTGTACCTGCGCCGCAACGACCAGTGGACGCCGTCGGCGCGCGCCACCGGCAAGGTGATCCGCGTGACCCTGGCCAGTCTGGGCCTCGGCGCGGCCGTCGCACTGGCCTCGCACTTCCGGGACGCGATCCAGGCGCCGGTGGCGGCGGTCACGGGCGGGGCGGGGGCCAAGGAGATCACCGTCATCGTGGTGTGCATCGCCGGCGCGGCGCTCTATCCGGCGCTGCTGTTCGCGTTCGGCGGTGTGACGCCCGCCGAGGCGCGCGCCGCCTTCCGCCGCCGCAAGGGCGATGTGGCCGCGCCATCCGCCGACTTGTCCTGAGACGGATCCGGCGGTATCGGCTCGGCATGGCTTCGAACCGCAACACTTGGCGATGGCGCTGACCGCCTAAACCCCCTGAAAACCGGGCTTGCGCCCGCCTGCCTGTTCCCTAGAGAAGCCAGCTCATCATGACCGACCAAGCTCCGGCCCCCTACGCGGGCCCCGAACGCGTGCTTTCCGGCGTCCAGCCGTCCGGCGACCTGCACCTGGGCAACTACCTCGGCGCCCTGGCCAAGTTCGCGCGCCTGCAGCACGAGATCCCGACCTTCATCTTCGTGGCCGACTACCACGCCATCACCGTGTGGCAGGAGCCGGCGAAGCTGAAGCAGCAGGTGCGCGAGATCGCCGCCGCCTACCTGGCGACCGGCCTCGACCCGAAGGTCGCCACCATCTTCGCCCAGTCGGCGGTGCCCGAGCACGCCGAACTGGCCTGGGTGTTCAACTGCGTCGCCCGTCTCGGCTGGCTGGACCGGATGACCCAGTTCAAGGAGAAGTCGGGCAAGCACAAGGAGCGGTCGAGCGTCGGGCTCTACACCTATCCGGTGCTGCAGGCCGCCGACATCCTGGCCTACAAGGCCACCAAGGTGCCCGTCGGCGACGACCAGAAGCAGCACCTGGAGCTGACGCGCGACATCGCCCAGAAGTTCAACAACGACTTCGCGGCGCCCGGCTTCTTCCCGCTGCCCGAGCCGCTCACCCAGGGGCCCGGCGCGCGGATCATGAGCCTGCGCGACGGGTCGGCGAAGATGAGCAAGTCCGATCCCTCGGACCAGTCGCGGATCAACCTGACCGACGACGCCGACGCCATCGCCAGCAAGGTCCGCAAGGCGCGGACCGATCCCGACCCGCTGCCGGAGACGGCGGAAGGGCTGGAGGGCCGGCCGGAGGCCAAGAACCTGGTGGGCATCTATGCGGCGCTGGCGGGCGTGAGCGAGGCGCAGGTGCTGGCCGAGTTCGCCGGCCAGGGCTTCGGCGCGTTCAAGCCGAAGCTGGCCGAACTGGCGGTGTCGGTCATGGGTCCGATCGGCGGCGAGATGCGCAGGCTGCTGGCCGACCCGGCCGAGATCGACCGCGTGCTGGCCGACGGGGCGCAGCGCGCCCGGGCCATCGCGGCGCCGACCATGGCCGAGGTGAAGAAGCTGGTCGGCTTCTGGGGCGGCTGACTTGCGGACGAACGCGCGCCGGGCCACGCTTGCGTCATGAGCACCCGGCGCAAATTCCTGGTGGTGGCGGATGAGTCGCCTGAGTTCCAGGCGGCGCTGCGGTTCGCGTGCCGGCGCGCGCGCTCGACGGGCGGCTACGTGGCGCTGCTGCGGGTGATCGAGCCTGCGGTGTTCGAGCACTGGTCGGGCGTACGCGAGGAGATCGCCCGCCAGCAGCGGCAGGAGGCGGAAGCGTCGCTGCAGCAGAGCGCCGAATACGTCCAGGCCGAGACGGGCCTGCCGCCGGAATTCCTGATCCACGAAGCCGATTCCACCCGCGCGGCGCTGAAGCAGGTGCTGTCCGAGGATCCCGACATCAAGATCATGGTGCTGGCCGCCGCGGTGGGCGGACGCGGGCCTGGCCCATTGGTGAGCGCGATCGCCAAGGACGGGGTGAAGTTCGGCAGCCGCAAGGTGCCCATCACCATCGTGCCGGGCGACCTCACCGACGACGAGATCGCGGATTTGGCGTAGCCCTTTCCCCTCCCCATAAGGGGGAGGGATGATCCGCCGCGCTTGCGCTATGCGCGCGGCGGAGCCACATCTTCCCCATGTTCATCCAGACCGAAGCCACGCCGAACCCCGGGGTCCTGAAATTCCTGCCCGGGAAGACCGTCCTGGGCGACGGCACGCGCGACTTCCGGGGGCCCGAGGAGGCCGCCGCCTCGCCGCTGGCGGCCGAGCTGTTCGGGATCACGGGCGTCACGCGGGTGTTCTTCGGCCCCGACTTCATCACCGTGGGCAAGCACGCCTCGGTGGACTGGCCGCTGATGAAGGCGCCGATCCTGGCGGCGATCATGGACCACTTCACCTCGGGCCGCCCGCTGTTCGACGAGGCGGCCGACAGCGACGCCGGGGGCCATGACGACGGCGTCTACGAGGGCGAGACCGCTCAGATCGTGGCCGAGATCAAGGACCTGCTGGACACCCGCATCCGCCCCGCCGTGGCGCAGGACGGCGGCGACATCCTGTTCAACCGCTTCGACGTCGAGACCGGCGTGGTGTGGCTGAACATGCGTGGCGCCTGCTCGGGCTGTCCCTCGTCGTCGGCGACCCTGAAGGCCGGCGTCGAAAACATGCTGAAGCACTACGTCCCGGAAGTGACGGCGGTCGAACAGGCTCTTTGAGCCGGACCGCGAACGGGCTACCCGAGGGCCGATGATCGTCCTGGGGCTCGACACCTGCCTTTCCGCCTGCTCGGTCGCCGTGCTCGACGGCGAGACCGTGCTGGCGCATGCCTCCGAGACGATGGCGCGCGGACACCAGGAGCGGCTGGCGCCGATGGCGCAGGCGGTGATGGCGCAGGCGGGCATCGGCTTCGACCGGCTCCAGCGGATCGGCGCCACCGTCGGGCCGGGCTCGTTCACCGGCCTGCGCGTGGGCGTGGCCTTCGCCAAGGGGCTGGGCTCGGCGCTGGGCGTCCCCGCGGTGGGGGTCGGATCGCTGGAGGCGCTGGCGGCCGAGGCGTCGGGCATGGTCGCCGCCGCCATCGACGCACGCCGCGACCAGCTCTACCTGCAGGTCTTCGAGGACGGGCAGCCGCTGATGGCGCCCGACGTGCTGCCCGTGGGCACGGCGGCGGCGCGGCTGGCGGAACTGGCGATGGGCCGCGCGCTGACCCTGGTCGGCTCCGGCGCCCCGCTGCTGGCCGACGCTGCGCCGGGCGCGCACATCCTGACCCCCGACGGCTGCGACGCCCGCGCCGTGGCGCGGCTGGCGGCCGCCAAGCCCGCCGCGCCGATGCGACCCCTCTACCTTCGCGCGCCCGACGCCAAGCTGCCCGGGGGGATCGACCCTTGGAGCTGAAGGCCGCGACGCCACAGGACGCGCCCGACATGGCCGGCGTCCACGCCCAGGCCTTCGACACGCCCTGGGACGAGACCGACTTCGAGGACCTCCTCGAGGGCGAGGGCATATTCGGCTTCGTCGTCCGGGGCGAGGACCCGGCCGGCGTGCTGATCTGCCGCGCCGTGGCGGGCGAGGCGGAGATCCTCACCGTGGGCGTCGCCCCCTGGGCGCGGCGGCGCGGGGTGGGCGAGGCGCTGATGACCGCGGCGATGGGCATGGCGCGGCAGGCCGGCGCCGAGACCATGTTCCTGGAAGTGGACGTCGACAACGCCCCGGCGGTCTCGCTGTACGAGCGCCTGGGTTTCGAGCGCGCGGGGTTGCGCAAGGCCTACTACGACCGCGGCGCCAACGGCCGGGCGGATGCGCTGGTCATGCGTCTCGACCTTACATCCAGACCTGTCTAGACCTATCGTAAGGTAGACCAGAGGGGACCACGTGTCGGACCGCATCGAGAAGCTGTGCCTCGAGAAGAACATGCGCATGACCGAGCAGCGCAGGGTCATCGCGCGCGTCCTCTCGTCGGCCACCGATCATCCTGACGTCGAGGAGCTGCATCGCCGCGCCCACGCCGTGGACCCGCACATCTCCATCGCCACCGTCTACCGCACCGTCCGCCTCTTCGAGGAAGCCGGGATCATCGACCGTCTGGACTTCCGCGACGGCCGCTCGCGGTACGAGGAGCACACCGACGACCACCACGACCACCTGATCGACATGAAGACCGGCAAGGTGGTGGAGTTCGTCGATCCCGAGATCGAGGCCCTGCAGGAGGCCATCGCCCGCAAGCTCGGCTACAAGCTCGTGGATCACCGGCTGGAGCTCTACGGGATGCCGCTGGAGGATTAGTCTCCCGCCGCCGATCCGGTGGGAAACTTGCGCCGGGCGGTCTGCAACCCCATAACGCCGGCCATGTCCGAGCAAGCGCCCGCGAAGCGCCTCTACATCAAGACGTACGGCTGTCAGATGAACGTCTACGACAGCGAGCGCATGGCCGACGTCCTTGCGCCGCTGGGCTATGGCATGACGGACGATCCGGCGGGCGCGGACCTGGTGGTGCTCAACACCTGCCACATCCGCGAGAAGGCGACCGAGAAGGTCTATTCCGAGCTGGGCAAGCTGCGCGAGATGCGGGACGAGCGCCTCGCCGACGGCGGGTCGCGGATGACGATCGCCGTGGCCGGTTGCGTCGCCCAGGCCGAGGGCGAGGAGATCATGCGCCGCCAGCCCGCCGTGGACCTGGTGGTCGGGCCGCAGTCCTATCACCAGCTTCCCGAGCTGATCGCCCGGACCCACCGCGCCCGCGGCGAGCGCCTGGCCGCCGACTTCGCCGCCGACGAGAAGTTCGACGCCCTGCCGGCCGATCGCCGGCCGACGGGGGTCTCGGCGTTCCTGACGGTGCAGGAGGGCTGCGACAAGTTCTGCACGTTCTGCGTTGTGCCCTACACCCGCGGCGCGGAGTGGAGCCGCCCGGCCGAGGCCATCGAGGCCGAGGCCCGCGCGCTGGCGTCCAAGGGCGTGCGCGAGGTCACCCTGCTGGGCCAGAACGTCAACGCCTATGCGGGCGAGGGCGGCCTCGCCGCGCTCGTGCGGCGGCTGGCGAGGATCGAGGGCCTGGACCGCATCCGCTACACCACCAGCCACCCGCGCGACATGGACGACGCCCTGATCGCCGCGCACGGCGAGGTCGAGGCGCTGATGCCCTACCTCCACCTGCCGGTGCAGGCGGGGTCGGACAAGGTGCTGAAGGCGATGAACCGCGCGCATACGGCCGAGAGCTACCTGCGCGTCATCGAGAAGGTGCGCGCCAGCCGGCCCGATATCGCCATCAGCGGCGACTTCATCGTGGGCTTCCCCGGCGAGCGCGACGCGGATTTCGAGGCGACGCTGCAGCTCGTCCGCGAGGTCGATTACGCGAGCTGCTTCTCGTTCAAATATTCCCGCCGGCCCGGCACACCCGCGGCCGCCCTGCCGGGACAGGTGGCGGAAGAGGTCAAGGACGCGCGGCTGGCCCGGCTCAACGCCCTGCTGGACGAGCAGAGGCTGGCCTTCAACCGCGCCCAGGCGGGCAAGACCCTGGACGTGCTGTTCGAGAAGGCCGGGCGTCATCCGGGCCAGCTCGTCGGCAAGAGCCCCTATCTGCAGGCCGTGTTCGTCACCGCGCCGGATCGGATGCTGGGCCAGATCGTTCCGGTGACGGTTGAAAGCGGCGCGCAGAACAGCCTGGCGGGCGTCCTGGCGCCTGTCGTGGAAATGGAAAGCGCTTGAGCCGAGCCCCCGAATTCATCGCCCTGTCGGACGCCGCCGCGCGGGCCGTGGCCGGGCCGAGCAGCCGGCACGTCGCGCTGATCGAGGACGCCTTCAAGGTGCTGGTGGAGACGCCGGGCGGCGGCGTGTCGCTGTCGGGCGACGCCAAGGCGCGCGGCCAGGCGAAGAAGGCCGTGCAGGCCATCGCCGAGCGCGCCGACCAGGGGCTGGAGGTCGAGGAGGCCGACGTGCGGGTGGCCATCGGCCAGGCGCGGACCGGCGCGCCCGCGCCCGGAA
>NZ_JANINU010000114.1 GCF_024508875.1 Phenylobacterium sp. | reverse complement strand
GACGCCGCCGCCCCGCCGGCCGACGCCGCTGCCGCTCCGCCCGCCGCGGACGCTGGCGCGATGTCGTCGACGGCCCCGGCCGCCGCTCCGGCCGAGCCGGAAAAGAAGTAAGCCTTCTCTCCAAGAGATTGCTTGGAAGGCGGCCGTCCCGATGGGGCGGCCGTTTTTCTTTGGAGTTTCCCTCCCCAAAAGGGGAGGGAAGGGCGCTATTCCACCGTCACCGACTTCGCGAGGTTTCGCGGTTGGTCCACGTCGGCGCCCTTCTGGACAGCCACGTGATAGGCCAGCAACTGGATCGGCGGGGAATAGACCAGCGGGGCGATCAGCGGGTCGCAGCGCGGGGCGGTGACCACCACGCGGGCGCCTGACGGCGCGTGCTTCTGACCTTCCGGGTCGGTGACGAAGATCACCTGTCCGCCGCGGGCCATCACCTCGCTCATGTTCGACGCGGACTTCTCGAAATAGCTGTCGAAGGGCGCGAGGATGACGATCGGCGTCTGCTCGTCGACCAGGGCGATGGGGCCGTGCTTCAGCTCGCCGGCGGCGTAGCCCTCGGCGTGGATGTAGCTGATCTCCTTGAGCTTCAGGGCGCCTTCGAGGGCCAGCGGGTACATGGGGCCGCGGCCGAGGTAGAGCACGTCGCGCGCCTTCGACATTTCCTGGGCGATGCCGCGGACCGCGTCCTCCAGCTCGATCGACTCGGCCACGAGACGGGGAGCTTCCAGCAGCACGCGGACCATCCGCTGCTCCTCGGCGGCGTCGATCCGGCCGCGCGCCGCGGCGGCCGCGACGGCAAGGGCGGTCAGCACGCTGACCTGGGCGGTGAAGGCCTTCGTCGACGCCACGCCGATCTCCGGGCCGCAGTGGATCGGCCAGACCACGTCGACCTCGCGCGCCATGGTGGACTCCACGGCATTGACCACCGCGGCGCTCTTCATCCCCTTGCCCATGCAGTACCGCAGCGCAGCCAGGGTGTCGGCCGTCTCGCCCGACTGGGACATCGCGATCACCAGCGCTTTGGGCGACAGCGCGGGCTGGCGGTAGCGGAACTCGGAGGCGATCTCGACGTCCACCGGCAGGTCGGCGAGCTGTTCGATCAGGTACTTGCCGAGCAGGCCGGCAATATGGGACGTGCCGCAGGCGACGATCTGAATGCGGTCCAGGCCGGCGAAATCGATGCCGCCGGGTATGGCGGTGCGGCCAGCCAGAGTGTCCACATAGGCCGCGATGGTGCGCTGGCAGCCCTCCGGCTGGTCGTGGATCTCCTTCTCCATGAAGTGGCGATAGTTGCCCTTCTCCACGAGCGCGGCCGACGCGGGCACGGTGCGGACGGCCCGTTCCACCGGGCGTCCCGACTGATCGAAGATCTTCGCGCCGTCGCGGCCGATGGCGACGAAATCGCCCTCGTCCAGATAGCTGACACGGTTGGTGAACGGGCCGACGGCCAAGGCGTCCGAGCCGATGAACATTTCGCCGTCGCCGTGGCCCACCACCAGTGGGCTGCCTCGGCGGGCGCCCATGACCAGCCCGTCCTCGCCCTCGATCAGCACGCCGAGCGCATAGGCGCCGCTGAGCTGGTCCAAGGTCGCCTTGAGCGCCGCCACGGGATCGCGCCCCATGGCGAGCTCGCTGTCGAGCAGGGCGGCGATCACCTCGGTGTCGGTGTCGCTCTCGAAGGTCCGGCCGGCCGCCTGCAGCCGTTCGCGCAGCTCGGCGTAGTTCTCGATGATGCCGTTGTGGACCAGGGTGACCCGCCCCTGGGTGTGCGGGTGGGCGTTGCGCACCGAAGGCGCGCCGTGGGTAGCCCAGCGCGTGTGTCCGATCCCGACCGTGGCGGGCAGCGGTGCGGCGGCCAGCACGTCCTCCAGCGCCCGGATCTTACCCTCGGCCCGGCGGCGTTCGACCTTGCCGCCGACGATCCCGGCGATCCCCGCCGAATCGTATCCACGATACTCAAGGCGCTTCAGGCTCTCGATCAGCCGGTCCTGTACCGGAGCGGTCCCGACGATGCCGATAATGCCGCACATGTTGCCCTGGCCGTCCCTTGTAGTATGGCGAAGGCCGGCGCTTTCGCCGGCAATTGCGGCGCTTTAACATCCGCCAAGGTCGCTGCGACTAAAAGTCTGTTTCGGATCGTTTCCCCGGCCCCTTTTCCACGAGCATCCTCATGAGCAAGCGCGCCTACTTCGGCACCGACGGAATCCGTGGGGAGGCCAATCGCCATCCCATGACCGCCGAGGTGGCCCTTCGCGTCGGCATGGCCGCGGGCAAGATGTTCCAGTCGAACGACGAGCGGCGCCACCTGGTGGTGATCGGCAAGGACACCCGCCTGTCCGGCTACATGATCGAGCCTGCCCTGGTGGCCGGCTTCACCAGCGTCGGCATGGACGTGCGCCTGTTCGGCCCCCTCCCCACGCCCGGCGTGGCGATGATGACCCGGTCGCTCCGCGCGGACCTCGGCGTGATGATCTCGGCCTCGCACAACGCCTTCTCCGACAACGGCATCAAGCTGTTCGGGCCCGACGGCTACAAGCTGTCGGACGAGAAGGAGCTCGAGATTGAGGCCCTGATGGACGAGGGGCTGCAGCAGAACCTGGCCACGCCGTCGGCGCTGGGCCGCGTGCAGCGGATCGACGACTCCCAGGCCCGCTACGTCGAGATCGCCAAGGCCACCTTCCCGCGCAGGCTGAACCTCAGCGGAATGCGCATCGTGATCGATTGCGCCAACGGGGCGTCGTACAAGGTGGCGCCGGCGGCCCTGTACGAACTGGGCGCCGAGGTGATCCCGATCGGCATCGCCCCCAACGGCTTCAACATCAACCAGGAGTGCGGCTCGACGCACCCGGCCGCCATGCACAAGGCGGTGAAGGAATACCGCGCCGACATCGGCATCGCCCTCGACGGCGACGCCGACCGTTTGGTGATCTGCGACGAGAAGGGGCAAGTCGTCGACGGCGACCAGATCATGGCGCTGATCGCCGCCGACTGGGCGGGGCGGGGCAAGCTGCGCGGCGGCGGGATCGTCGCCACCGTCATGTCGAACCTCGGCCTAGAACGGTTCCTGCACGCGCGCGGCCTGACGCTGGACCGCACCCAGGTCGGCGACCGCTACGTGATGGCCCGCATGCGCCAGGCCGACTTCAACGTGGGCGGCGAGCAGTCGGGGCACCTGATCCTCTCGGACTTCTCCACCACCGGCGACGGCCTGCTTGCGGCGTTGCAGGTGCTGGCGGTGCTGAAGGAGAGCGACAAGCCGATGAGCGCTCTGGCCCGCCAGTTCGAGCCGGTGCCGCAGAAGCTGGAGAACGTGCGGTTCGCCGGCGGCAAGCCGCTGGAGAGCGACGCCGTGAAGGCCGTGCTCGCCGACGCCGAGCAGCGCCTGAACGGCACGGGCCGCATCGTCGTGCGCGCCTCGGGCACCGAGCCGCTGATCCGCATCATGGCCGAGGCGGATGACGAGAAGCTCGTCAACCAGGTGATCAAGGAGATCGCCGGCGCGGTGAAGAAGGCCGCCGCCTAAGCCTCCAGACGAGGCGCTACGTCGCCACGCGAGTTTCGACGCACTGCAAAGCTGCAGATGCGACCTGCAATCACGCGGATTGTGGGCGCCGCTGCGTAACCGTATTCCGCCGGTCCCCAGGGAACGCCGGTCCGTGAGAGGCCGCGTCCCAAGACCAGGTGTGTGAAATGAAACGTCTGATGAAGTGGGCCGGCTATGGCCTAGCCGGCGTCGCTGGCCTGTTGCTTGTCGTCATGGGCGGCGCCTACGCCGTGTCCGAGGCGATGATCCGCTGGCCGGTCGCGCGGCCGAAGGTTCAGCTCGTGGCGTCTACCGACCCTGGCGCCGTCGCCCGCGGGGCGCGGGTCGCCAAGCTCAACGGCTGCCAGGACTGTCACGGCGAAAGGCTTCAGGGCCTGCTGTTCCACGACGAAATGCCGATCGTGCGGCTCTGGGCGCCCAACCTCAGCCGGGCCATTGCCGAGCAGACGGACGCCGAGCTGGACGGGGCCATACGTCATGGCGTGGCCGCCGACGGCCGCCGCCTGTGGGTGATGCCGTCCAGCGCCTTCGCGCACCTGACAGACCAGGAAACGGCCGATCTCCTGGCCTACCTGCGCACGTTCAAGCCGACAGGCGAGAGGCAGCCGCGCATCCAGGTGGGCCCGGTGGGGCGGATCGGCGTGCTCATGGGCCAGTTCAAGTCCGAACCCGACATGATCGCGGCGAACGGCGCGGGCCTGAAGCTGGTCGATCTGGGGCCCGAGCATGCCCAGGGCCGCGAGCTGGCCCGCGCCTGCGTCGAGTGCCACGGCCAGTCGCTGGAGGGGAACAAGCTGGCAAAGTCGCCCGATCTGTCGATCGCGGCGTCCTACGATCCCGAGGACTTCGCGCGCCTGCTCCACACGGGCATCGCCGCGGGCGACCGCAAGCTGGGCCTGATGAGCCAGATCGCGCCTGTGCGGTTCGGCGGGCTGACCTCCGAAGAGGTCGCGGCGCTGCAGGGCTACCTGAAAGCCCGCGCTGCGCGACAGATCGCCGTGGCTGACGCGACGTCACAGCCGGTTCAGCAACGCTAGCCAGAGGTAAAATCTTGTGTCATCGTCGTCACAAATCGGCCGGCTCGACCCGGACCGACCTGAATAACGGGCTCTGGGAGGAATAAATGCGTCGCGACCTCGCCTTGTCGGGCGTGGCGCGGCAGGTGGAGCGGCCCGTCCGCTCTGTGGCCTGCCTCGCCTTCGTGGGATTGATGGGCGCCGCCTTCTGGGCGGGCGCGGTCTGGATCGCCGAGGCGTTCCTGCAGTTCCCGGCGCCGGGCCTCTAGCTCCGCGTCAATAACCGGCCTTCTCAAACGGTTGAGCTGTCCGACGCGCCCGTCGGCATGAAGCGAACCCGCCAGCCGCGGGCGCTCGCCCGAACCGGGCTATCCTTCTGAATTAAGAGAACGACCGCCGCGCCGCGCGGTCAGGGCTTGTAGGCGCGCAGGAACGTGTCGACCGCCCGGGCCACCTGCTCGTCCACCTCGGCGGGGGTGGGGTCGGCGGCGATTCCCCACATGCGCGGCCAGTAGATGCCGCTGATGGCGATGTCCTTGAAATGCTGGGCGGCGATCAGCGGATCGGTGCGCCGAAGCAGGCCCGCGTCCATCAGTTCTTCGAGATAAGCGCCGATGCGCGCCAGCACGATCTTGGGGCCGCTCTCGTAGAAGACCCGGCCAAGTTCGGGGAAGCGCTCGCTCTCCGAAACGACCAGGCGCTGGATCCCGACTGCTTCAGGCGTCATCAGGTGCGCCAGGAAGCTGCGCGCGAAGTGGGTCAGCCGGGCCTGTACGTCGCCGGCGTCGGGACCGATGTCGAAAAGGGTTTCCTGCAGGTCGCCGCACTGGCGCTGCATCATGGCCGCGAATAGGTCCTCCTTGCTCTTGAAGTAGTTGTAGAGCGTGCCCTTCGAGCCGCCTAGGCGGGCCGCGATGGTCGACATCGAGGTGGCGGCGAACCCCTCGGCCAGGAAACAGTCGCGCGCGACGTCGAGGATCGTCTCGCGACGGTCTTCCCGTTTGCTGCTGTGCGCGACGGACATGCGCATTTCCCTAAAGCCACGCCTTGACGGCGTCCAGTGACCCGCAATATATGACCGTACTGTACGGTCAGATCAATGGTCCAGACCGTCGCACTCGCAACTCCTCCCCGAGGCGCGGACATGTCCCGTTCGATCATCGGCCTACTGGCCGGCGCTGCGGCGCTGGCCGGATGCGCCACCGTCCCGAAACTCCCCGATCCGCCGAAGGCTGCCGAAGCCGGCGGGTTCGCCACCGCGCAGAGCTTCCAGGCTCCACAGGCCGAATGGCCGGCCGACCGCTGGTGGACCGCCTATGGCGACCCGCAGCTCACCGCGTTGATGGACGAGGCGCTGGCGGGCTCTCCCAGCCTGACGGAAGCCGCCGCGCGCCTGCGCGCCGCTCAGGCTCGCACCGAGCAGTCGCGCGCAGCGACCCTGCCCAGCCTCTCCGGCAACGCGCAGGCTTCTGAGACCAAGCAGTCCTACAATAACGGCATCCCGGCCGATTTCGTCCCGCGCGGCTACAACGACACCGGCCGCGCGACGCTGGACCTCAGCTACGACCTCGACCTCTGGGGGCGGAACCGGTCGGCTTTGAAGGCGGCCACGTCCGAGGCCGAGGCGGCGCGGATGGATGCGGCCGAGGCCCGGCTTGCCCTCACCACGGCGATCGCGGCCGCCTACGCCGACTTCGCCCGCCTGACCGCCGAGCACGATGCCGCCGACGCGGCCCTGAAGAACCGGCAGGCTTCGGCGGACTTGGTGGCGCATCGGGTCGCCGGCGGCGCGGCGAACCCGGGCGAGGCCGACCAGGCCCGCGCGGCGGCCGCCCAGGCGCGGCAGGATCTAGCCGCCCTCGACGAACAGCTCGCGGTGGCGCGCAATCAGCTCGCCGCGCTGGCGGGGCAGGGCCCGGACCGTGGCCTCTCGCTCGGCCGCCCGAAGGCCGCGCCGGCCGGGGGCTTCGGCCTGCCGCAGAACCTGGCGGCCGATCTTTTGGGCCGACGTCCCGACCTGCTGGCGGCCCGCCTGCGGGCCGAGGCGGCAAGCAAACGGATCGACGTCGCCAAGGCCGGCTTCTATCCGAACGTAAACCTCGCCGCCTTCATCGGCGTGCAGTCCCTGGGGCTCGACAACCTGACGAAGTCCGGTTCCGGCATCGGCCAGGCCGGCGCCGCGATCAGCCTGCCGATCTTCGAGGGTGGCCGTCTCCAGGGCGCCTACCGCGGCGCCCGGGCGGACTACGATGCCGCTGTCGCCGCCTACGACCAGACCCTGGTGCAGGCCCTGCAACAGGTGGCCGACGCCGCGGCCGGGCAAAGGGCGCTGCAGGCCCGTCTGTCCGCCGCGCGCGACGCCCTGGCGTCGGGAGAGCAGGCCTACCGCGTAGCGCGCCTGCGCTACGAAGGCGGCCTCACCTCCTACCTCACCCTGCTGACCGCCGAGGACGCGGTCATCGCCCAGCGCCGCGCGGTCGCCCAGCTTGAGGCCCGCGCCCTCACCCTCGACGCCAGCCTCG
>NZ_JANINU010000113.1 GCF_024508875.1 Phenylobacterium sp. | reverse complement strand
TCGAAGAAGTCGGACTGCCGGTGGTGCATCCGCAGGTTCACGATGTTGCCGCCGGCCTCGCCGATGATCGTGCAGACCTGGCCCAGCACCCCGGGGGTGTTCTTGATCGTCGCGGTCAGCCGGGCGCGGGCGATGGCGTTGCGCTCAGCCTCGGGCGTCCACTGCAGGTCGCGCCAGAGCTCTTCGCGATCCTCGTATTCGGCCAGCTTCTCACAGTCGATGGTGTGGACCGTGAGCCCCGTGCCGTCGGGCTCCAGGATCCCGACGATGCGGTCGCCGGGCACCGGCGAGCAGCACTGCCCGAAGTGGATGGTGACCCCGGGCGTCAGCCCGCCTCCCCGGACGTAGAGCCTAGCGCCCTTGCCGCCCTGGATATGCCGGCGGGCGGTGGCGGCCTCGCGCTCGGCCGCCTTCAGGCCGGGGAAGACCGACTCCAGCACTTGCGACGGCGTGGCGCGGCCGCGGCCGACGGCGTCGAACAACTCCTCCTCGGTCTGGACGGCGAAGCGGTCCAGCGCCGGGCGCAGCGAGACGTCCTTGCGGTTCTTGCCGGCGGCGTCGAAGGCCTGGTCGACGGTGGCCCGGCCGAGGCGCACGAACTCCTCGCGCTCGGTCTGGCGGATGTGGCGACGGATGGCCGAGCGTGCGCGGCCGGTGACGGTGAGCGAGCGCCAATCCGGCGGCACCGTGGGCTTGCCGCCCCGGATCACCTCGACCACGTCACCGTTCGAGAGCGCGGTGCGCAGCGGCTTGAGCTCGCCGTTGACCTTCGCGCCGACGGTGGTGTCGCCGATGTCGGTGTGCAGGGCGTAGGCGAAGTCCAGCGGCATGGCCCCGCGCGGCAGGCTGACCAGTTGGCCCTTCGGCGTGAAGACGAAGACCTGGTCGAGGTACATCTCGAGCTTAGCGTGCTCGACCAGTTCCTCGGCGTCGCCTCCGTGTTCCAGCACCTGGACGAGGTGGCGCAGGTTGACCAGCGGGTCACGGCCGCCGGCGGCCTTCTGCGCCTCGGCGTCGAAGCCGTAGCTCTCGTTCTTGTAGCGCCAGTGCGCGGCCACGCCCTCCTCGGCCACCCGGTCCATGGCCTCGGTGCGGATCTGCATCTCGATGCGCATGCCCTTGTAGCCCACCACTGTGGTGTGGATGGACCGGTAGTTGTTGCGCTTGGGCGTCGAGATGAAGTCCTTGAACCGCTCCGGCACGCTGGGCCAGGCCCGGTGGATGACCCCCAGGGCGCGGTAGCAGTCGTCCTCTGTGTCGACGATCACCCGGAAGGCGTAGATGTCGGAGAGCTGGGAGAAGCCGATCGACTTGCGCTGGAGCTTCCGCCAGATCGAATAGGCGTGCTTCTCGCGGCCAAAGACGCGGGCGGGAATGCCCACGGCCTGCAGACGGTTGCTGATCTCCTGGCTGACCGCGGACACCGCCCCGCCCTGCTGCTCGCGCAGGATGGCCAGACGGCGCAGGATGGCGTTGCGGCCCACCGGATTGAGGTGGGCGAAGGCCAGTTCCTCCAGCTCCTCGCAGATGCGGTGCACGCCGATGGAGCGGGCGAGCGGGCCGTAGATGTCGAGGGTCTCGCGCGCGATCCGTTCGCGCTTGGCGGCCTGCTTGATGAAATGCAGCGTCCGCATGTTGTGAAGCCGGTCGGCCAGCTTCACCAGCAGGACGCGCACGTCCTTGGAGATGGCCAGGATGAACTTCCGCAGGTTCTCGGCTTGGCGGAGGTGTTCCTGGGAGAGCTCCAGCTTGGAGAGCTTCGTGACGCCTTCGACCAATTCGGCGATCTCGTCGCCGAAGAGCTCGGCGATCTTCTCGCGGGTGGCGTCGGTGTCCTCGATGACATCGTGCAGCAGCGCCGTGACGATCGTCTCGGTATCGAGTCGGTAGTCTGTAAGGATACCCGCCACCTCGATCGGGTGGGCGAAGTAGGGGTCGCCGGACGCCCGCTTCTGCGACCCGTGCTGTCGCATGGCGTAGACGTAGGCGCGGTTCAGCAGCGCCTCGTCGGCCGAGGGGTCGTACGAGCGGACCTTCTCGATCAGCTCGAACTGGCGAAGCATCCGTGGCCGCGTGGAGCCCATGACGACGGGCGCCTGCATGGGCGGCTCGGGGGCAGGAACAGGGGTGGTCGTGGCGGCGGGTTGAGGCGCCGCCTCTTGAAGGAGTGGTTCTGCGCCGTCGGGGCTCAGTACCGCTCCTCCTGGCCGCCGTCACGGTCGCTCTGCAGGGCGCGGACCAGTTCCAGCTCGCTCATCTGCATGTGGGTCGGATCGGCCAGCAGGGCGAGGGTTTCAGCCTCTTCCTCGGCTTCCGAGCGCTCGTCGACGCGTTGCAGCGACGCGATCAGGTTCTCCTTGAGCTCCTCGGCGTCGACCACGTCGTCGGCGATCTCGCGAAGGGCCACGACCGGGTTCTTGTCGTTGTCGCGGTCGACCATGATCGGCGAACCGGCCGAAACGGCGCGGGCGCGATGGGCGGACAGGAGAACGAGCGAGAAGCGGTTCGGGACCTTCTCGATGCAGTCTTCGACGGTGACGCGAGCCATGGAGTCTCTCAGGGAGGGAGATAGAACTGCTCAAAATAGAGGTTCGGGCGTCATTGTGCAACGCCGCATGGGTCGCAGGCGAGATGAAGCGCTCTAGGGCGCTGGTCGACTCGCGGACCGACGCGCGCCTGTCGGCATGTAAGGTGGGGACGCCGCGTATGTTCAGGCGAGTTCCGTGTCCCGCTTTTCCATCATCCATTTCGACAGCGCCGCGCTGGCGCCCGAAGTCCGCTTTCCCACCTTCGCGTCGGGCATCGTCAACTTCGACCTCGAGCCGGATCCGGCGATTCCGTTCGAGGCGCGGGCCGATGCGTGGAAGGTGGGCGGGCTCGTCCTGTCCAGCCTGTCGGCGACGCCGCTGGTGTGGCGCCGCCCGGAAGCGCGACTCCTCGCCGACGGCGCCGACCACCTGTACATCAATCTCCACCTTGGCGGCCAAGTCCGCGCGGACTGCGGATCGGGCGTGGTCTGCTGCGGGACAGGCTCGTTGCTCGTCCTCGACCTGCGCCAGCCCTGCCTCCTGCAGGTGAGCCAGATGCGCAGCCTTTCGATCGCAGCGCCGCGCGAGGAGGTGCTGCCGCGCCTGGGCGGCTTCGACCCGCACGGCCTGACCGCGTCCGGCGGCCTGACGCCGCTGCTGATCCGCACCGTCCAGGCCGTCGCCGACAGCCTGCCGGAGTTGGACGCCAGCCACGTCCCAGCCGTGGAGTGCATGCTCGTCGACCTGGTCGTGGCGGCGCTGGCCGAAGCCCTGCACGCCGCGCACGACCGCAGCAGCCGCGACGAGGCGCTGGTCAGCCGCGTCCGGGGCCACATGGAAGCCCGGCTGGCCGAGCCGCTGGACGCAGGGGCGCTCTGCGCCGCGCTCGGCGTCTCCCGCTCGTCGCTCTATCGCGCCCTACAGCCGCACGGCGGCGTGCAGCGGTACCTCCAGGCGCTGAGGCTGCGACGGGTGCGGGCGCACCTGGAGACGCCAGGCGCGGTGCGATCGCTGGACGACCTGGCCGAACTGACGGGTTTCGCCGACCGCGCCCACCTCGCCAGGGCGTTCAAGCGCGCATTCGGCGCCACGCCCGGCGAAGTCCGTGCGCGCGCCGCCTCCAGCGGGCCCCCGACCCCCGCGGTCGACGACGAGGCGGCGCGGCGGTTCGGCGCCTGGATGCGCGAACGGGACTAACCGCGCCCCGCCGCGCGGGACGCCGGTTCAACGCGACTGGGACCGCCGCCCATCGACGCACCACGGAGTGGCCCGCTAGGTCCCGGCTCACCGCGGTCCGCGGAGTGTCGTCGGGGTCATCGTCATGCACCAGAACCAGAAGCCTTTCGGCGCGCGCGCCGTCCGCCGCGCCGCGCTCGCCACAGCCGCGGCGCTGGCCTTCGCCGGCCCCGCCGGGGCGGCGACCTCGGCTGGCTTCGAGAGCACGTTCGGTCCGGCTCTGGTGGGCGGGGACGACGTCGCCGCCCAGGTCGTCCTGCCGTTCGCCGTCTCGCTTTTTGGCCAGAGCTATTCGGTCATGAACGTGTCGAGCAACGGCTTCGCGACCTTCGGCAATGTGGAAGGCCTCGCCGGCCTGGATCTGGGGGCGGATCCGTGGAGCGCGAGCGTTACGTCCTTCCTGGCCGGCCCCGCCCGCATCACGCCGGAATGGTTCGATTGGGAGAGCTCGGTCTTCTACGCGGCCTCCAGCGACCGGATCATGCTCACGTGGGAGGGCAACGAGTACGGCAGGACCGACGTCTACCGCGCCCAGGCCCAGATCTACGCGGACGGCCGGATCGTGTTCGCCTACGACACGCCGCACGCACCGGCGGGCGCGGCTCTGGCGGGCATCACCGGCGGCGGGGGCGCATCCGACCCGGGCTCGACCAACTACACCGGCGCGAGCCTGTCGGTGAACGGCGACAAGGCGATCTACATGGGCGGCGGCGCCGGCCAGTTCGCCAACGCCATCAGCGTGAGCTTCACGCCCGACGGCGACGGCGGGTATCGCGTGGAAGGCGACGTCCCGCCCCTGCCTGGCCCGGTCAACGGCGGCGACGGCGGCTCGCCTGCGCCCGAACCCGCCGCGTGGGCGTTGATGATCATGGGCTTCGGCCTGGCCGGCGCCGCGATCCGCCGCCGGCGCACCGCGCCCATCGCCACGCGCTGACCCGCCTCCCGGCGGCGCGCTCGCATTCCGTTGGGTCAGCGGGCGCAGCGTACCCTTCGCCCCTCGGCCGAGGCCGCGCGGCGAGGAGCAGGCCATGACCGGCGACACACTGGCGGAGGCCAAGGCGGCGCTCGCGGAGGACGGCTGGTGCGTCGTGCCGGACGTGCTGGAGCCCGCGGCCGCGGCGCAGGCGCTGGAGCGGCTGTGGGCGGCGGCGGCCGAGGTCGCGCGGCGCGGCGTGCCGACGTTCATGCCGGTGCTCGATCCCAACGCCAGCAATGTCCGGGTCTTCTATCTGCTGGAACTGGACGCCCTGTTCCGCGAGTTGATCCGCCACCCGGCGGCGGTGGAGCTGGTGCAGTCGCTGCTGGGGCGCAGCTTCCTGATCTCCAACTTCACGGCCAACATCGCCCGGCCCGGGTCGCAGTCGATGGCGCTGCATTCCGACCAGTCGCTGGTCGTGCCCGAGCCCTGGATCCAGCCGTGGGCGCTCAACATCATCTGGTGCCTGACGGACGTAAGGTTCGAGAACGGGGCGACGTTGTTCATCCCCGGCAGTCACCGCTGGACCCGGCGCGCAGACGTGCCCGCCGATGCTGACCGGCGGCTGCGGCCGTTCGAGGCGAAGGCCGGCTCGATCATCGCCATGGACGGGCGCGTCTGGCACACCTCCGGCGCCAACATCACCGCCGATCAGGATCGCGCGCTGCTGTTCGGCTACTACTCCAGGGCGTTCCTGCGTCCGCAGGTGAACTGGAATGCGGCGCTGTCGCCGCAGACCCAGGCCGGCCTCGATCCGCAGATGCGGGGGTGGCTGGGTCTCGACGCCGACGCCAACACCGGGGAGTCGGCCGCCGACATGCGCTATCTCGCGGATCAATTCGCGGCGCGCGGCGAGCCGGCCAGACGTTAGCTCCCCAGCCCCAGGGCCTTCGCCCGGTCGGACGCCTGCTCGGTGAAGGCGTCGCCCAGCTCGCAGTGCTCGTACACCTGGCGGATCTCCAGGGTGACATTGGCCTCGCCGCAGACGGCGGGCCAGCGCCGCGCCCACTCCAGCACTTCGGCCAGGGAACCGGCTTCCACCAGCGTGTAGCCGGCGATCAGTTCCTTGGTCTCGGCGAAGGGGCCGTCGATGACCAGGGGTTTGCCGTTGCTGAACTTCACCCGCGCGCCCTTCGCCGAAGGATGCAGGCCGTCGCCGCCCAGGATCTTCAAATGGCGGCCCATCTCCTCATGGTAGTCCATCATCGCGGTCACCAGTTCGGCGGTGGGCTCGACGCCCGCCTCGGTGTCTGCGTCGGCCTTGCGGATGATCATGAAGCGCATGGTTGTCCTCCCTGAGCGTAAGGATCGGGCGCCGGACGGGCGGCCCCTGCCCTTCAGGACGCGGGAGCCGCGTCGGTCCCGACATTTGCATGCTCCGCAAGTTCGGCGGCGGTGCGGCCGAGCGTGGGATGGATCCATGCGGGGGCGATCTCGGCCAGTGGTCCCATGACGAACAGGCGCTCGTGGGCGCGGGGGTGCGGCAGGGTCAGCTTGGGCGTGTCCAGCACCGTGCGGCCGTGGGCGATCAGGTCGAGGTCGAGGGTGCGGGGCGCGTTGCGCTCGCCGCGTTCGCGGCCCAAGGCCGCCTCGATCCGCAGCAGGGCCGCCAGAACCTCGCCCGGACCCGCGCTCGCCTCGACAAGCGCGACGCCGTTGCGGTACTCAGGCGCCATTGGGTCGGGCCAGGCGGCGGAACGCCACCAGGACGATCGCCTGAGGATTTTCAAGCCGACCGCCGGGAACCGCGCGAGCGCCGCCTCCAGCAGAGCCTCGGACGAGCCGTAGCGGCCCGCCAGATTGCTGCCCAGGGCGACGACCACGGCTCCATCGAGGTCCCCAAGGCTGTCTGGGATATTCGAGCTGATGACCTTCTACCCCACGGACCGGCTGGCCCTGTTCATCGACGGCGCCAACCTCTACTCGGCCGCCAAGAACCTCGGCTTCGACATCGACTACCGGAAGCTGCTCGAGGAGTTCAAGAAGCGCAGCGTGCTGGTACGCGCCTATTACTACACCGCGCTTGTGGAGAACGAGGAGTACTCGCCGATCCGGCCGCTGGTCGATTGGCTGGACTACAACGGCTATCAGCTCGTGACGAAGTCGGCCCGCGAGTACACCGACGGCCAGGGGCGCAAGCGGTTCCGCGGCGACATGGACGTCGAGATCGCCGTCGACATGATGGAGATGGCCGAGCACGCCGACCACCTTGTGCTGTTCTCGGGCGACGGCGACTTCCGCAAGCTGGTGGAGGCCGTGCAGCGCAAGGGGAGCCGGGTGACCGTGGTGTCCACCATCAAGTCGCAGCCGCCGATGGTGAGCGACGACCTGCGCCGGCAGGCCGACAACTTCGTGGACCTGGCCGACCTGTCGGACCTGATCGGCCGGCC
>NZ_JANINU010000112.1 GCF_024508875.1 Phenylobacterium sp. | reverse complement strand
GGCAACACCCACGACGAGACCCGCGCCTTCCTGGGCGGCGACCCGTCGAACTTCTCCGTCGACTGGGGCGGCCTCCCCGCCAAGCTCAACCAGGCGCACATGCGGGTCGACATCGACCCGGTCACCGTCATCGCCGAGTACCGCCGCCTCTACCCGGCCTATAGCGCCAGCGACGTGCTGTTCGCCGCCACCACCGCCGCCCGGTCCTGGCGCGGCGCGATCATCGAGGTGGAGGAGCGCGCCAAGTCCGGCGCGCCGGCCTGGGCCTACCAGCTCGACTGGGCCACGCCGAAGGACGGCGGCAAGTTCGGCGCGCCGCACGCCAGCGACATCCAATTCGTCTTCGACAACATCGCCAAGCCCGGAGCCACTGCAATCGGCCCCACGGCCCAGTCGATGGCCGACCAGATGAGCGAGGCCTTCCTCGCCTTCGCCAGGCGCGGCGATCCGAACTGCATGGCTATCCCGCGCTGGGAGCCATATGGCCTGCCGCGCCGCCAGACCATGGTGTTCGACACGCCGTCGAAGCTCGCCGACGACCCGCGCGGGGCCGAGCGGCGCCTGTTCGAAAAGGTCCCGTTCATCCAGGCCGGGACCTGAGGCCTGCGGCAGGAGCGCGCAGGCGCCGGTCGTCAATCTTTGGCCTACCTTCCGGGCGCAACCTTCCCCTGCCCGTCGGCGCGATGGCGCGCCGGCACAGCAGAGGAAGCCGCCGATGAAGAGCGCCCACGTCCTGCAACTGACCCGCAAGCACCGCGAGCTCGACGCGCAGATCCACGACGAGCAGCGGCGGCCCGAGGCGGACGCGGCGGCGCTCCAGGCGATGAAGCGGCGAAAGCTCAGGCTGAAGGAACAGATCGCCGAGGCGCAGGGCGCCGCTTAGCGCAGAACAAGGACCTGTAAGCCCGGCAGGAAGCTCGCTTGCGAGCATAGCGCCAGGATCCAGGGGCCCCAGTGCGGCGCCCCTTGGTCCCGGCCGTCAGCCGGTGTAGCGGGCTTCCATCAGGTCGATGTCGCGGACCAGTTTGCGGCCGACCTCGTCCTCGATCTCGCGCGCCCGGATGCGCCGGTAGATTTCGTCCCGCTCGGCCCGTAGGCCGACGAGCCGAAGCTGGCGCTCCACCTGTTCGAGCTTGCGCTGGATCGCGGCCGATTCCGGGCTCTCCAGCCGCCCGTCGATGCGGGCGCGGTACAGCTCCATGATCCGCACCGACGCCTCGGTGTAGAGGTCGGCGTCGGCCTGCCCGGCGCCCAGGGCGTGCTGCTCGTCCTCGATCGCCTGGATGGCGGCCTGGGCGGCGGCCAGCCGCGTGCGGTCGATCTCGGTCTGCCGCGACGGTTCGGGCGGCAGCTCCAGGCCCCGCAGCACCCGCGGCAGGCCCACGCTCGCCACCACCAGCGACACCAGGATCACGCCGGCCGATAGCACGATAGCCAGGTCTCGCGCGGGGAACGGCGTCCCGTCGTTCAGCGTCAGCGGCAGGGTGAGCACGCCCGCGAGGGTGATAGCGCCGCGCACCCCCGCCAGCGACATGGCCGCCACCAACCGCCAGTTCGCCTTCGGCGGCCGCTCCCCCCGCCGGCGCGCCTTGAACAGCGTCAGGCGAAGGGACGCCCACACCCAGGCGAAGCGCATGGCGCCGAGCGCGACGCTGATCGCCAGCACATAGACGGCCAGCCACCAGGGCTCGGCGTGGCCCGTCGCCAGCACCGTCTCGCTGGCCGAGTTCCACAGGCCGGGCATCTGCTCGCCCAGCAGCACGAAGATGATGCCGTTGGCGGCGAACTGCACCACGTCCCATACCGCCGCCCGGCGCACGCGGGTGACGGCCAGCGCCTGGCCGGTCTGCTCGGTGAACCCCATGGTCACGCCGGCGGCCACCGCCGCCAGGATGCCTGAGCAATGGAAGTGTTCGGCCAGCATGTAGGCCCCGAAGGGGATCAGCAGGCTGATCAGGATCTGGGCGCTGGTGTCCTCGCCCAGGCGATTGGTAATCCACTGCTTGGTGTAGGAGATCGACCAGGTGAAGACGACGCCGATGGCGATGCCGCCCAGCGCCAGCCAGGCGAAAGTGACCGCCGCCTCCTGCAGAACGAAGGCGCCCGTCAGCATCGCCGCCACCGCGAAGCGCATGCAGACCAGGCCGGAGGCGTCGTTCAGCAGCGACTCCCCCTCCAGGATGTGCATCACCCGCTTGGGCAGCGGCGTGCGCGAGGCGATGGCCGACACCGCGATGGGGTCGGTGGGCGAAACCACGGCCGCCAGGGCGAAGGCCACCGGCAGCGGCATGGCCGGGATCAGCCAGTGGATCAGGAAGCCGACCCCGACGACCGTCAGGATCACCAGGCCGATGGCCAGCTCCAGCACCGTCGCGCGGTCGCGCAGCAGATCGTCCTTGGGGATCCGCCATCCGTCCAGGAACAGCAGCGGCGGCAGGAAGAGCAGGAAGAACAGGTCCGGTTCCAGCTCGACCGTGGGCACGATCGAAAGTGCAATGAGCGCGCCCAGCCCGATCTGCACCAGCGGAAGCGGCAGGCGCGTCAGCCGCGCCAGCGAGCCGCTGACCACCACGGCCAGCAGCAGGAACAGGATCGTACCGACGGAACTCAAGGCGCCTCCTTGGGGACGTCCTGATAGCAGACTCGCCGCAGCGTCAGCCCAGGCGGCCGGTCACGCTTGCGTCAGCGGATCACCGATGCGCCCCGGGCGCCGATCGCCGCCTCGATCTCGCGCACGTCCACCATCGAAGCGTCGCCGGGCGTGGTCATGGCCAGCGCGCCGTGCGCCGCGCCATAGTCCACCGCCGCCTGTGGCCCCAAGCCCTGCAACAGCGCATACGCGACGCCGGACGCAAAGGCGTCGCCGCCGCCCACGCGGTCCAGGATGTCGAGGTTCTCGCGGGTGACCGACGCCACCACCTCGCCGCCCGCCCACAGCACCGCGCCCCAGTCGTTGGCGCTGGCCGATTGCGCTGTGCGACGGGTGCTGGCCACCACCTTGAAGCCGAACTCGCCCGCGACGGCCGCCGCGAACGCCGGGAAGTCCGCCGGCGCGTCGTAGCCGAGGCAGGCCTTGAAGCCCGACGGGTCGCCGAACATCACATCGACGTGGCGCGCGATTTCGCGGTTCATCGCCTGCACCGCCTTGGGATCGCCCAGGGCGTTCCAGAGCGAGGCGCGGTAGTTCAGGTCGAACGACACCACCGTGCCGTGGCGCCTGGCGGCGCGCACCGCCTCCAGCACCACCTCCGGCGTCTGCGGCGCCAGCGCGGCGAAGATGCCGCCGGTGTGGAACCAGCGAACGCCCTCGGTCCCGAACAGCCCGTCCCAGTCGGCCTCGCCCGGCGCGATCTGCGACGCCGCCGAATGCCCGCGGTCCGAAACGCCTAGCGCCGGCCGCAGGCCGAAGCCGCGCTCGGTGAAATTCAGGCCGACCCGGGTATTGCGGCCGACCCCATCGTAGGGCCGCCACATCACGTGGCCGACGTCCACGCCGCCCTGCAGGATCAGGTCCTCGGCCAGCTTGCCCACGTCGTTGTCCGGGAACGCGGTGACCACGGTCGCGCGCAGGCCGAACGCCTTCCGCAGCGCGCGGACCACGTTGTACTCACCACCGCCTTCCCAGACCTGGAAGCTGCGGGCGTTGCGCACCCGCCCCTCGCCCGGATCGAAGCGCAGCATGACCTCGCCGAGGGCCGCGCAGTCCCAGCGACAGTCCGCCGCCGGCCGGATCACGAGCCCCCCGCTGGTCATCTACATTCCTCGGATCGTCTTGATGAGCCGGACCGTCTCGCGCACCCGGGCCTCGATGCCCGCATAGTCGCCGGCGTCCAGCAGCGCCTTGGTGATCAGGTTCGAGCCCATGCCGCAGGCGACGATGCCGGCGTCGAACCACGGCTTCAGCGACGCCTCGGTCACGTCCACGCCGCCCGTGGGCATGATCTTCGTCCAGGGCATCGGCCCCAGCACCGCCTTCACGAACTCCGGCCCGCCCACCGAGCCGCCCGGGAACACCTTGACGATCTCGCAGCCCAGTTCCTGCGCCTGGCCGATCTCGCTGGCCGTGCCGCAGCCCGGCGAATAGGCGATCATGCGGCGGTTGCAGACCTTGGCCACGTCGGGGTTCAGCAGCGGCCCGACCACGAAGTTCGCACCGTTGGCGATGTAGATCCCGGCCGTCGGCGCATCCACGATCGAGCCCACGCCCATGATCACGCTGGGGTCGGCCTTGGCGAAGTGGCGCGTCACCTCCAGGAACACCTGGCTCGCGAAGTCGCCGCGGTTGGTGAACTCGATGCACTTCGCCCCGCCGTTCGCGCAGGCCTGGATGGCCTTCACGCAGACTTCGGGGTCCGGGTGATAGAAGACCGGGATCACCCCCTGGTCCATCATGGCGTTCAGCACGACGAGGCGATCGCGGGCCATCGGGCGGTCCTTCCCTACGCTGTCAGCCGGCTCAGCGCGCCAGCCAGCCGCCGTCCACGGGGACGATGGCGCCGTGCATGTAATCTGCTGCGCGGCTCGCGAGGAAGACCGCCGCGCCGGCCAAGTCGCTGGGTTGGCCCCAGCGCCCTGCAGGAATGCGGTCGAGGATCTGCTGGTTGCGGGTCTCGTCGGCCTGCAGCGCGGCGGTGTTGTTGGTTGCGAAGTAGCCCGGCGCGAGGCCGTTGACGTTAATGCCCTTGGCCGCCCACTCGTTGCAGAGGGTCTTGGTGATCCCCGCCAGCCCGCTTTTCGACGCGGTATAGGATGGCACGCGCAGTCCGCCCTGGAAGCTCAGCATCGAAACGACGTTGACGATCTTGCCGCCCCGCTTGTCGGCGACCCAGCGCTTGGCCACCGCCTGGCTGAGGAAAAAGACCGTCTTCAGGTTGGTGTCCATCACCGCGTCCCAGTCCTCTTCCGTGAAGTCGAGGCTGTCCGCGCGCCGGATGATGCCGGCGTTGTTGACCAGGATGTCCAGGCGCCCGGCGGCGGCATAGGCTTCGAACACCACCCGCGCGATCGGCTCGGTCGTCGACAGGTCCGCACTGACCGCATGCAGCTTACGGCCGGCCTGGGCGACCAGTTCTGCGGTCTCGTCCGGCGCGCTGCGACCGACGGCGACGATGTCCGCTCCCGCCTGCGCCAGGCCCACGGCGATCGCCTGACCCAGTCCGGTATTGGCGCCGGTGACCAGGGCGACCTGGCCGGTGAGATCGAAGGGGCTCGCCATCTACTTGAGCTGGCAGATGTCGAGGACGTTCATGTCGGTGTAGTCGAGGTTCTCGCCGCCCATCGCCCAGATGAAGGCGTAGTTCGACGTGCCCGAGCCCATGTGGATCGACCACGGCGGCGACATCACGGCCTCTTCGTTCGCCATGACGATGTGGCGGGCGTTGTCCGGCTCGCCCATGAAGTGGAAGACGCGGTCGTTCTCGCCCAGGCCGAAGTAGAAATAGATCTCGCTGCGGCGGTCGTGCAGGTGCGGCGGCATGGTGTTCCAGACGCTGCCGGTGTTGAGGATCGTCAGCCCCAGCAGAAGCTGCGCCGACTTGCAGGTCTGCGGCACCACGAGCTGGTAGATCGTCCGCTCGTTCGAGGTCTCCAGCGCGCCCCGCTCCAGCGGCACGGCGTCGGCGATCGACAGCTTCTTCGTCTCGAAGGCCGCATGAGCCGGCGTGGAGACGAGGTAGAAGCGCGCGCCCTCGCCTTCGAAGCTCACGTCCTTCGCGCCCATGGTCACATAGAGGCAGTCCTTGGGGGCCATGTCATAGTCCGTCCCGTCCACCGTCACCTTGCCGGCCACGTCCGAGACGTTGATGATCCCCATCTCGCGCCGTTCGAGGAACGGATGGCCCTTGGCGCTTTCCGGCTCGGTCTGGTCCGGCAGGCGCACGGCGCCCTTGGCGGGGGCTGCGCCGCCGATCACGAAGCGCTCGTAGTGGGTGTAGTTCAGCACCACCTGCCCGGCGGCGAACAGGTCCTGGACCAGATAGCGCTGGCGCAGGGTCTCGTTGTCGACCCCCTCCATCATGTCGGGGTGGGTGGCGTGGTAGATCCGCTTGAACACGAAGGCTCCTCCCGTCAGGCCGGGTCGGGCGCGCGCTGGGCCGCCGGCTCGTCAAGTTTGTAGGCCCGCTTGGGCAGGTTGTAGGCCAGGTCGACGATGGTCTCGGCCGCCTCGTCCTCGTCCAGGCGGTGCTCGGTCACCAGCCGCGCCAGGAAGCCCGCGTCCACCCGCCGGGCCACGTCGTGCCGCGCCGGGATCGACAGGAACGCCCGCGTGTCGTCGTTGAAGCCGACGGTGTTGTAGAAGCCCGCCGTCTCGGTGGTCTGCTCGCGGAAGCGGCGCATCCCCTCCGGGCTGTCGTGGAACCACCAGGACGGACCCAGCTTCAGCACCGGATAGTGGCCGGCCAGCGGGGCCAGCTCTCGGGCATAGGCGCTCTCGTCCAGCGTGAAGACGATCACCGACAGCCGCGGATCGTTGCCGAACCTGTCCAGCAGCGGCTTCAGCGCCCGCACATAGTCCGTGCGCGTGGGGATGTCGGCGCCCTTGTCGCGGCCGAACGCCCCGTGGAGCCAGCGGTTGTGGTTGCGGAAGCTGCCGGGATGGATCTGCATGACCAGCCCGTCGTCCAGGCTCATCTTCGCCATCTCGGTCAGCATCTGCGCCCGGAACAGTTCGGCGTCCGCTGGCGTGAAGACCCCGTCCAGCACCTTGCGGAACAGCGCCTCGGCCTGGGCCTCCGAGAGGTCGGCGGTCTGCGCCGTCGGATGCCCATGGTCGGTGGAGGTGGCCCCCATCTCCATGAACGCCTGCCGGCGCACGCGGTGGGCTCGCAGGTAGCCCGTCCAGGACCGCACATCCTCGCCGCTGATCGCGCCGAACCGCTCGATCTCGGACTGGAAATCCTCGTGCTCGGGATCCACCACCGGGTCCGGGCGATAGGCCGTGACCACCCGCCCCTTCCAGCCCGACGCGCGCATCGCCCTGTGGTGCGTCAGCGGATCGGTCGGCGCCTCGGTGGTGGCGATCAGCTCGATGTTGAACCGCTCGAACAGCGCCCGCGGCCGGAACGCCGGCGTCGCCAGCGCCTCGCCGATGCGGTCGAAGTAGAGGTCCGCGGTCTCGGCGCTCAGCGCCACCTCGAAGCCGAAGACCTCGGCGAACACATGGTTCAGCCACATCGACGACGGGGTCCCGCGGAACAGATGCATATTCGACGCCAGGATGCGCCAGGCCGCGCGCGGATCGGCGCCGCCAGGCCCCTTGCGCGACGGCACGCCCAGGTCCTCCAGCCGCACGCCCTGCGAATAGAGCATCCGGTAGAGGTAATGATCGGGCGCCAGCAGCAATTCGGCGGCGTTGGCGAACGGCGCGTCCGAGGCGAACCATTCCGGGTCGGTGTGGCCATGCGGGCTGATGATCGGCAGGGCCTTGACGCACGCGTACAGCCGCCGCGCGACGGCGCGGGTCGCGGGCTCGGCCGGGAACAGCCGATCCGGGTGCAGCGTCAGGGGCCTTGTCATCGGCCGGTCCTCCCTCTGGCCGCGGTGGTAACCGGTGTCATTATGCCGCGCAAGCCATTTGCGCCGCCGCTTCCCACCGCCGCCGACAGGCACGTTGAAGCCCTGCAGACCAAATTGACACCGGTTACCTCTTCGCACAATGTGCAGCCGAATTCGGCCGGTCAGCCCGGTCCAACGACGACAATAAGCGCCGCGCCGCCCGAAAGCGGAGGCGGCCGGAGGACCAGAAGCTCGTGACCGTTCCGGCGGCGAAGTCCGCGACCGCGTTTGATCCGCCGGCCGTCGCGCGCCAGTTCGTCGAGGCGCGGCTCGGCGCCCGCGCCCTCTCCGGCTTTCCCGGCCCCCTCCCCGCCGACATGGCCGGCGGCTACCTCGTCCAGGAGCAGGCCATCGGCCTCTGGCCCGAACCCGTCGTGGGCTGGAAGGTCGGACGCATCCCCACCGAACTGCAGGCCGAACTGAAGGCCGAGCGCGTGATGGGTCCCGTATTCGCCGGCCACGTCTGGCAGGCCGACCCGGGCGCGCCCACGCCCCTGCCCGTCATCGCCGGCGGCTTCGCCGCGGTCGAGGCCGAGTACATCTACCGCATGGGTCGCGACGCGCCGGCCGACAAGCTGGACTGGACGCCGGAGGACGCCCTCGACTATGTCGGCGACCTGCTGGTCGGCGTCGAGTTCGCCGGCAGCCCGCTCGCCACCATCAACGTCCTGGGCCCGCGCGTCGTGGCCTCCGACTTCGGCAACAACGCCGGCCTGATCCTGGGCCGCGTCGTCCCCGCCTGGCGCGAGCGTCCGCAGGACATCCCGCCCTGCCACGCCTGGGTCGAGGGCCAACTCGTGGGCGAAGGCGCGCCCGAGTCGATCCCCGGCGGCCCGCCCGCCTCGCTCGCCTTCCTGATGGCCGCCTGCGCCCGCCGCGGTCGTCCTCTCAAGGCCGGCCAGTTGGTGACGACCGGCGCGGCCAGCGGCATCCATGACATCGAGGCCGGACAAACGGCCCGCATCACCTTCGGCGACCTGGAGGAGATCCGCTGCGTCGCGGTCCCCGCCCGGCCCGCCGCGGGCCCCGGAGGAGACACGCATGACCACCGCCGCCCGGACTGAAGCCGGCTCGCCTGACGCCGCCGCGGCGAGCTCCGCGAGCGTCGGCCGCTATCGCTGGGTGATCGTCGGCCTGCTCTTCACGGCCATGGTCATCAACTACGTCGATCGCCAGACGATCGGCCTGCTGAAGGCCGACCTGACCACCGAGTTCGGCTGGACGGAGAAGGACTACGCCCGCCTCATCCTGTGGTTCCAGGGGGCCTACGCCATCGCCTACCTCGCCTGGGGCCGGATCATCGACCGGATGGGCGCGCGCTTCGGCTTCGGCGTCGCCTTCCTGATCTGGCAGGTCGGACACATGCTCACCGGCCTCGCCGGCTCGTTCTCCGGGTTCATCGCCAGCCGCGTCGTCCTGGGCCTGGGCGAAGGGGGCGCCTTCCCGGCCGGCATCAAATCGGTCGCCGAGTGGTTCCCCAAGAAGGAGCGCGCCCTCGCCACGGGCCTCTTCAACGCCGGCACCAACATCGGCGCCATCGTCACGCCGCTGCTGATCCCCGCCCTCACCCTCGCCTTCGGCTGGCAGGTCACCTTCCTGGTGACGGGCCTGCTGGGCCTCGTCTGGCTGCCGGTCTGGCTGCTGGTCTATCGCCGCCCGCGCGAACACGCGAAGGTCTCGGCCGCCGAGCTCGCCCACATCGAGAGCGATCCCGCCGATCCGGTCGAGAAGGTCGCCTGGACGCGCCTGCTCGGCTACCGCGAGACCTGGGCCTACGCCCTGGGCAAGTTCCTGATCGACCCGATCTGGTGGATGTTCCTCTTCTGGCTGCCCGACTTCCTGGGCAAGCGCTACGGCCTCGACCTGAAGACGTTCGGCCCACCGCTTGTGGCGATCTACCTGCTCTCCGACGTGGGCAGCGTGGCCGGCGGCTGGCTCTCGTCGCGGTTCATGAAGCTGGGCTGGTCGATCAACCGCGCCCGCAAGACCACCATGCTGATCTGCGCGCTGCTGGCGATCCCCGTGGGCGGCGCCGCGCTGGCCTCGAACCTCTGGGTGGCGGTGCTCATCATCGGCGTCGCGACGGCGGCCCACCAGGGCTTCTCGGCCAACCTCTACACCCTGCCCAGCGACGTGTTCCCTCGCTCGGCCGTGGGCTCCGTGATCGGCATCGGCGGCATGATCGGCGCCGTTGGCGGGATGGTGTTCTCGAACTATGTCGGCGAGGTTCTGGAGCGGATCGGGACCTACACCCCGATCTTCGCCGTCGCCGCCACGGTCTACCTGCTGGCGCTGCTGGTGGTGCACCTGCTCACGCCGAAGATGGAGCCGGTAAAGCTCTAGGGTCGCGCCCGTCTCCCCTTGCGGGAGAAGGTGGCCGGCGCAAGCCGGTCGGATGAGGCGGCGCGCCAACCTCACCGCCGGAAACGATAAAGGGGTCGCCGACCAGCGCCGCGCGCCCCCTCATCCGTCACCCTGCGGGCGACACCTTCTCCCGCAGGGGAGAAGGCCTTCGGCTCTAGCGCCCGCCCGGCGCCCCGGCCGCCGCCGGCGCATCCGCCGCCGCCTGCCCGCCGTTGCGGCGGCGCGGCATCATCTTCATCGCCGCGTCCAGCTCCTTGCGGTCGACGCCGCCGTCCTTGTTGGCGTCGATGAGGGCGAAGTACTTCTGCAGGTTCTCGCCCATGTTGCCCTTCAGCTCGGCCCGGGTGAGCCGGCCGTCCATGTCGTCGTCCATGACGCCGATCATCAGGCCGGCCTGCATCAGCTTGTCGTTCTCGGGCTTCTGGCGCGCCACCGTCTCGTCGGTCCAGCGGTAGTGCAGGTACAGCGCCAGCATCTCCTCCGACGACTGCTCGCCCCAGCGGATTTCCCGCTTCGGGTCCGGGTTCGCCGGGTTGCGGGTCGAGTTGTCGAAGGTCCAACGGGTGATCACCTTCGAGCCGGCCGGCACCTTCAGCGGCGTCTCCAGGAAGTACTCATACTGCCAGTTGAAGTCGTACCGCGGCATGGCCAGCAGCATCTCTTCCTTGCCGTTCGGGTACTTCACCGCGACGCTGACCGACCCGCCCCGATGGTGCGCATGGGGAGTCAGGCCGTACAGGATCATCTCCTTCGGCACGTCGATATAGGCCTGCTCGTGGTGGTATTCCGCGCCCGGCGGGATAACGATCGAGAAGTCGAAGATGCCGAACGTGCGCAGCACGTACTTCGGCTCCTGGCCCTTCGGATAGAAGTAGATCCCCATCTGGGTCTCTTCCGTCGTCTCGCGGCCGTACGGCGTGTAGTGGTTCTGGAAGGCGACGCCGCCCGACGGCGGCACCCAGACGCCCGTGTCCTTCGGCTGCAGGTTCGAGCCCCGCCCCGGCCCGTAGCCGCCCAGCGAGGCGCCCCATTCGGCCTCGGACGCGGTCTGGCCCGGCTTCACGTCACCGCCGACCACGCCGGTCAGGATGTGGTGCACCACCTGACGGTCGGTCACCTTGAAGGTGGTCGCCTTCATCCAGCGCCCCTCGGGCATAGGGTTCGCCACCACCGGGCGCGAATAGTCCAGCACCCCCTGCGCCGGGATCTTCACCGCCGGGATCGTGACGATGGCGTCCGGCTTGCCCAGGGGCCACTCGGGCGCCTGGAACTTGATCTTCGCCAGCGGGTCCTCGCCCTTGCCCCGCGGCGCGCCGGCCTCCACCCAGTGGACCAGGGTCTTGATCTGCTCTGAGTTCAGCCGCTCGTCGTGCTGGAACGCCCCCACGGTCTCGTCGGCCAGGAAGGGCGGCATCCGCTTGGTCCGCAGCACCTCGCGGATCATCGGCGAGAAGCCCCGCACCTGGTCGTAGGTGTTCAGCGGCATCGGCCCCACCCCGCCCGGCTGGTGACAGCCCGTGCACTTGGCCTGGATGATCGGCGCGATGTCCTTCACGTAGCTGATCTTGTCGTGCGCCTTGCCCCGCTCGGGAAACGCGATGGGCGCGCCGCTCGCCACACGGATCACCGGCGGCGCCTTCCGGCCGGCGACCAGGCCGTCCAGGGTCTCGCGCGCGCCCTCCACCGGTCCGCGGTAGGCGACCGTCCAAGTGCGCGGATCGACGACGATCGTTTCGCCCGCCCGCGTCACGCCCAGTTGCTCGCCGACGAGTTGCTGGTAGTCGAACAGGATCGGCATCGACAGGCCGAGGGCCTTCGCCTCCGGGTTCACCCGCTCGCGCGTCTCCCCCAGCTTCGAGGCCAGCAGCATCGTCTCGACGCCCTTGGCCCCATAGGCCTGGCGCAGCGCCTCATAGGACGCCGCCTCCGTCTTCACCGTCTTGTCGCCGCTGGCGTAGGCGATCAGCACCACCGCCTTGGCGTCGCTCATCCGGTAGAGCTGGCGCGACAGGTAGTTCTGGTCCGACAGGCGGAAGTCGTCGACCTGCAGGGCCGCCGGCGCCTGCGCCCCCGCGATCGTCGTCAGGCTGCCCGCCGCCAGCGCGGTAGCCGCCAGCAGGGCCGCCAGGCCCGCACGCCGCATCGTCTTCATGGTGATCATCCGCTCGTCCTCCCCCAGATCCCCGCCGCATCCTGCCCGGGGCCATTCCGGCTCTCCAGGCCGCCGCTTGACGGCGCGACAGGGAAGTTACGATATACTGTGGATCATAACGGCCGGTCCTGCTTCCATGTCAACCGCTCTCGACGCCCGCATCGTCCGCACCCGTGAGGCGCTGCGCGCCGCCATGGTCGCGCTGGCGTCCGAACGTCCGCTCGACACCATCACCGTGCGCGCCATCGCCGCGCGGGCGGGCGTGGGCTACGCCACCTTCTTCCGCCACTACGTCGACAAGGAAGCCCTGCTCGCCGATGTGGCCGACATGCTGACGCGGTCGTTCCTCGACCAGGTCCGCCCGCTGCTCCTGGCCGCTGACCGCCGGGGCGCGGCGCGTTCGCTGTGCGCCTTCGTCGAAGCCAACCTGCCGATCCACAAGGCCCTGATCGCGGGCGGCGCTGGCGAGACGGTCCGCGCCGACATGCTGCGCCAGACCCTTGAGACCATGGTCCGCCGGCGACCCGACAAGGCGCGCGGCACGCTGGACGAACTGCTGCTGTTCCAGCTCGCGTCCGGCATCCTCAACCTGCTGGCCTGGTGGCTCCGGAATCTCGATCGCGTCGACGCCGACACCATGGCCGAGATCATCGACCGCACGGTCCTGACGCCTGTCGGCGCCCTTCGCAGGCAGCCACCCGAAGGCTTGGCCGAGGGCGAGACCTAGCGCCGCGTCGAGACGCCTGCGCCGCTTGCCTTCCCATGCCCAAAGGCGCCATAGGCGGCACGGGTGCCCGGTCGCGACGGCCGGTCAGGGAGTACGTTGGTCGGGCCGCCAGCGCGGAGACACGCGCATGCACCCGACCCGCAAACCCTCCGTCCTCAGAGAGCTGCTGGAAAGCGAAGCCACCGGCGGGCTGCTGCTGATGGGCGCTGCCGCCCTGGCCCTGTTCGTGGCGAACTCGCCGCTCTCCGCCGCCTACTTCGGCGCGCTGCATGCGCCCTTCGCCGGCCTCGACGTCCTGCACTGGATCAACGACGGGCTGATGGCGGTCTTCTTCCTGTTCGTGGGCCTGGAGATCAAACGCGAGTTTCTCGACGGCCAGCTCGCCACCTGGGCCAACCGCGCCCTTCCCTGTATCGCGGCGGCCGGCGGGGTGCTCGTTCCCGGCCTGATCTATGCCGCCGTCAACGCCGGAAACCCCACGACCCTGCGAGGGTGGGCCATCCCCACCGCCACGGACATCGCCTTCGCGTTGGGCGTCCTGTCCCTGTTGGGCAAACGGGTTCCAACGAGCCTCAAGGTCTTCCTGGCGACGCTCGCCATCGTCGACGACCTCGTCGCCGTCCTCGTGATCGCGGTGTTCTACACGGCGAAGATCGATCTCGCGGCGCTGGGCGGCGCTGGCCTGACCACGCTCCTGCTCATCGGCCTCAATCGGCTCAAGGTGACCCGGCTCGCGCCCTACCTCGTGTTCGGCGCCCTCCTGTGGTGGCTCGTCCTGCTGTCCGGGATCCACGCCACCATCGCCGGCGTAGTCCTCGCGATGACCGTTCCCCTGCGGCCCTCGAAGGCCGCGCCGGACGACATGACCTCGCCGCTCCACCGCCTCGAGCACGCCCTCTCGCCCTGGGTCGCGTTCCTGATCGTGCCGGTCTTCGGCTTCGCGAACGCGGGCGTCTCCTTCGCCGGAACCTCCCTCGCGATCCTCGGCGAGCCGGTCACCCTCGGCGTCGCGGCTGGGCTTCTCTTCGGCAAGCAGACGGGCGTCTTCCTGTCGTCCTGGCTGGCGATCCGCGCTGGTGTCGCCCGGCTCCCGGTCGCCGCGTCCTGGTCCCAGCTCTACGGCGTGAGCCTGCTGTGCGGCATCGGCTTCACGATGAGCCTGTTCATCGGCCTGCTCGCCTTCCGAGACGCGGCGCTGCAGGACGAGGTGAAGATCGGCGTCCTGGCGGGTTCGCTGGTCTCCGCCCTCGCCGGCGCGGCGTTGCTGAGCGTCGTCAAGAAACGAACGCCCCGTCCCGCCTCGGGAGACCTCTAGCGCCCCGGCCTCAGGCTTTCGGCGGAGCGGCCGTGGATTCCCGCACCACCAGCGACGGCAGCCGGCTCTTCGGATCGCGGCCCGTGTCGTCGCGGCCCATCAGCCGCTCGGCGGCGAGGCGCCCGATCTCCCGCGTCGGGGTGCGCACGGTCGTCAGCGTCGGCCACAGGCGCGAGGCGATCTGGAAGTCGTCGAAGCCCACCACGGAGACGTCCTCCGGGACGCGCCGGCCCAGTTGGCGCGCCGCCTGTAGCACGCCCGCCGCCATCTCGTCGTTGCCGGCGAAGATCGCCGTCGGCGGCTGCGCCATCGACAGCAGCTCCCGCCCCCGCTCGATGCCCGACTCGTAGGTGTAGGCGCCCTCGACCGCGTAGGCCTTGGCCAGGTGCAGCCCCCGCTCCTCCAGCGCCTCCTCGAACCCCGAGCGCCGCTCGTGCGACGAGCGGAAGGTGGGCGGCCCCGAAACGAAGGCGATGCGCGTGTGGCCGAGGTCCGCCAGGTGCGCCGCCGCCTCGCGGCCGCCCAGCCGGTCGCGCGTCTCGATCATGTGCTCGGCCTTGTCCAGGCTCACCGAGGCCACCCGCACATAGGCGCAGCCGATCTCGTTCATCAGCGCCGCCGCCCGCTCGTCTTCCGAGACGGAGGGCGTCAGCACCACACCGAACAGCCGCTGCCGCTCCACGAACCCGCGCAGGTCGTCCAGGAACGTCGGGCTGGCGCGGTCGCACGGATGGACCACCAACTCGAAGCCCGAGCCCTTCATCGCGTCCAGCAGCCCGAGCTGCATGTTCACCACGTACTGCGGGTTCGGGTTGTCGTAGACCAGCCCGATCAGGAACGCCCGGCCGTACGCCAGCCCGCGCGCCTGTGGATCGGGCACATAGCCCAGCTCGGCGATGACCGCCTCGATCTTCTCCCGCGTGTCGGCGCGCACGAACGGCGAGGCGTTGATCACCCGCGAGACGGTCTTCTTCGAGACGCCGGCCAGCCGCGCGATGTCGTTGATCGTCGCCCGGCGGCGGGTCTCGACGCCCCCCTCCTCAGGTGTTCGCGGCTTGCTCATCGGGGGCTTCACGGGCAGTCGGACCGATCCTTGGACGGCGCAGCGGCGCTTGACGGGTATCCCTGACCTGCGCCGGGCCGCAACCGCAAGCGGGGTGCGCTTGAGATTTGCATGACACCGGTTACCATTCTGCGATGAACGGCTCCGCTGCAACCCTCGTCATCGATCCGCGCGACGACGTGGCGGTGGCGCTTCATGCCGTCGCCCGAGGCGAGACCGTCGCGCCGGGTGTGGTGGCGAGCGCCGACATCCCGCCCGGTCACAAGGTGGCGCTGCGCCCCATCGCCGCCGGCCAGGACGTCCGGAAGTACGGCTGGCCCATCGGGCACGCGACCCGCCAGATCGCGCCCGGCGATCACGTCCACACCCACAACCTCGCAACCTCGCTGTCGGGCGTGGAGGCCTACGCCTACGAGCCCGCCCCGGCCGAACCCTTGCCGGCGCCCGAGGCCCGCACCTTCCAGGGCTACCGCCGCGCCGACGGGCGGGTCGGCACGCGCAACGAGATCTGGGTGCTCTGCACGGTCGGCTGCGTGGCCCGCACCGCCCAGAAGATCGCCGAGGCGGCCGACCGCGCGTTGCGCGGCCGCGTGGATGGCGTCGTCGCCCTCACCCACCCCTTCGGCTGCTCCCAGCTCGGGGGCGACCTGGACGCCACCCGGGCCATGATCGCGGCCCTGGCCGGCCACCCCAACGCCGGCGGCGTCCTGATCCTGGGCCTCGGCTGCGAGAGCAACCAGCTCCAGGCGCTGCTGGACTCCGCCCCGCACCTCGACCGCGCCCGCCTGCGCGCCTTCACCGCCCAGTCGGCCGGCGACGAGATCGAGGACGGCCTCGCCGCCGTCGCCGAACTGGTCGCGATCGCCGAGCACGATCGGCGCACGTCCTGTCCCGTCTCCGACCTCGTGGTCGGGGTGAAGTGCGGCGGCTCGGACGGCTTCTCTGGCCTCACCGCCAATCCCGTCGTCGGCCGCATCGCCGACAAGGTCTGCGCGGCCGGCGGGACGGCGATCCTCACCGAGATCCCCGAGATCTTCGGCGCCGAGCGCCTGCTCATGGCGCGCGCGAGCGACGAGGCCGTCTTCCGCGAAGTCGCCGCCGTCGTGAACGACTTCAAGAGCTACTTCCTCGGCCACGGCGAACCGGTCAGCGAGAACCCCTCCCCCGGCAACATCGAGGGCGGCATCACCACGCTCGAAGAGAAATCCCTCGGCGCCGTGCAGAAGGCGGGACGCGGGCCCGTCACCGAGGTTGTCCGCTACGGCGGCCAGGCGCGCCGGCCGGGCATCGTGTTGCTGGAGGCCCCCGGCAACGACGCGGTCTCGTCCACCGCGCTCACCGCTGCCGGCGCCACGGTGATCCTGTTCACCACCGGCCGCGGCACGCCCCTGGGCTTTCCGGCGCCCACGCTGAAGATCGCCACCAACTCCGGCCTCGCACAGCGCAAGCCGCGCTGGATCGACTTCGATGCGGGCCGCATCGCCGCCGGCGAGAGCCTCGACGCAGCGGCGGGCCGGCTCATGGACCTGGTCGTCGCCACCGCCTCCGGACAGCTCACCCGCGCCGAGGAGAACGGCGAACGCGAGATCGCCCTCTGGAAGCGCGGCGTCACCCTCTGATGCGCCTGTCGAACGCCACCCTGGGCCAGGTCCGCCCGCCCGTCCGCACGCCAGCCTACGATCGCGCCAAGACCACCGTGGGCGTCGTCCACTTCGGGCCCGGCGCGTTCCACCGCGCCCACCAGGCCTGGTATTTCGACCGCATGCTGGCGCACGACCCCGGCCTCGCCGTCTGCGCCGTGTCGCTGCGCACGCCCGACGTCCGCGACGCCCTCTCGCCCCAGGACGGCCTCTACGCCCTGGTGGAGAAGGAGGCGGATCCGACGGTCCAGGTGATCGGCGCGATCCGCGAGGTTCTGGTGGCGCCAGAGGACCCCGACGCCGTTTTCGCCCGCCTCGCCGAGGCCCGCTACGTCACCGCCACGGTCACCGAGAAGGGCTACTGCCTCACCACCGCCGGCGCGCTCGACCTCGACCACCCCGACATCCGCCGCGACCTTGCGAACCCCGACCGCCCGGTCACCGCCATCGGCTGGATCTGCGAAGCCCTGCGCCGCCGGAAAGCCGTTTCTCGCCAGTCCTTTACGACGATCAGTTGCGACAACCTCTCCGACAACGGCGCCAAGCTCGGCCGCGCGGTCGCGGCCTTCGCACGGGCCCGTGGAGAACCCGCCCTGGCCGCCTGGATCGAGGCCAACGCCGCCTTCCCGTGCAGCATGGTCGATTCCATCACCCCCGCGACCGACGACGCCCTGCGCGCCCAGGCCGACGCCGCCCTCGGGCTCGTCGACGCCTGGCCCGTCCAGCGCGAGCGCTTCGTCCAGTGGGTGGTGGAGGACCGCCTCGGCGCCGACCGGCCCCTGTTCGAGCGCGCCGGCGTCACCGTCGCCCGCGACGTCGCCCCGTTCGAGCGCGCCAAGCTGCGACTGCTCAACGGCGCCCATTCGACCCTGGCCTACGTCGGCCTTGCGCTGGGCCACGAAACCGTCTCCGCCGCCATGGCCGACCCGCGCCTCTCAAGCTTCGTCGAGCGGATGATGCGCCAGGACGTGAGCCCCACGCTGGATGCGCCGGAGTTGGACATCCCCGTCTACGTCGACGCGGTGCTGGCCCGATTCCGCAACCCGGCCATCGTCCACAAGCTCTCGCAGATCGCCTGGGACGGCTCGCAGAAGCTGCGCTTCCGCCTGCTGGAGACCGCCGCCGAGGCCCTCGCCGCGGGCCGCCCCGCCGATCGCCTAGCGGTGGGCGTCGCCGCCTGGATCGCCTTCGTCATCCGCCAGGCCCGCGCCGGCGCGCCCCTCACCGATCCCCTGGCCGGAACGCTCGTCGACCTCGCCCGCCAGTGCGACGGCGCCCTCGCCGATGTGGACCGCTTCCTCGCCTTGGAGAGCGTCTTCCCGCCCGCCCTGGCCGCGGAGCCCAGCTGCCGCACCGCCGTTGCACGCGCCTACGCCCGGCTGACCGCCGAGCCCCACGCCATCCTGAGCCTCTAGACCCGACCTCACCGGCAGCCAGCCCCGAAATAGCCGCCACGACCTTGCACTCTTGTGCGCAAGACTGAACAATCACGCCTCGTTTGACTGACAATCAGAGCCGGGGCCTCGATGACGACGCGCAAATCCAAGACCGCCGCGGCCCCGCCGGCCGCATCGAAGGCCGCGCCCCGCGGCGGCAAGACAGCGCGCGAGGTCGCCCGCCTGCTGCGCGACCAGATCCAGGGCGGCGAGATCAAGCCCGACACCTGGCTGCGCGAGATCCGGCTGGCGGAGGAGATGGGCGCGGCCCGCTCGGCGGTGCGCGAGGCCCTGCGCCTGCTGGAAGAGGACGGCTTCGTCGAGCTGGAGAAGTTCCGCGGCGCGCGGGTGACGACGCCCACGCTCTACCAGATGTTCGACCTGTTCGAGGTGCGCGCCGCCCTGTTCGGCCTGATGGCGCGCTTCGCCTGCTTCCGCGCCCCCGACGCCGACCTCGAGGAGATCGTCGCCCGCATCCGCGCGATGCTGGACGGCGCGGCCGACCAGACGGCTCGCTGGCGGATCAACCAGGGCGTGGAGATCGGCGCTCTCATCTCGCGCCATGGCAGCCGCGACGCCCGCGAAATGATGGCCGCCTCGCACCGCAAGGCGCGCTGGCACTTCTCCTACCTCGGCCTGGACAACAGCGGGCTGATCGGGCCGCTCGACGACTGGCGCCAGCTCGCCGACGCCCTGAGCGTGCGCGAGGCCGAAGCGGCCGCGGGCGCAGCCCGGCGCATCATCTATTTCACCCAGCAGGAGGTCACCCGCATGCTCGTGGCCAAGGGCGCGAAGTCCGCCTGACGCGTCAGGGGATGGCCCGCTTGTCGTTGACGAAGTCCACGTCCGGGTTCTCGCCCACGAACATCGAGATGGCGTCCACGAACAGCCCCTTCCCGCCCCAGGGCGGCGCGGTGAACTTCGGCACGGGCAGGAAGGCCGCCTTCCACGCCGCGTAGTCGTCGAACCACAGCTCGGCCACCCGCGGGTACTGCGAGGCGGGGCTCACAGCATTGTAGAGGGCGTAGCGCTTCAGCCCCGGCAGCCGGGCCACCTCCTTGGCATGCACGTCCCGGTACCAAGCATCGCCCTGTTCGGCCGTGACGTCCTTGGGATAGCGGAAGAACACGATCCACCGCAGGTAGGGCGTCTCCTTCGGCGCGGTGTCCGTCGCGAGGAACACCTGCTGCGGGTTGACCGGCACGGTGGCCGTCGTGCTCTCGAACCCCGCGTTCGCCCAGCCGCCCGGCGGTGGCGTGAACGACCCCAGCCCCTTGGCGTAGATGTTGTTCGGTCGGCTCTCCTGGAAGTCCGCCAGGCTGTCGAACTGGATCTCCGTCATCCGCCCGTACTTCAGCGGATAGGCGCTCACGGCCTCGGCGGGCGGCAGATAGCTGCGGAACGACACGTAGTTCCGCTGCCAGGCTTTGAAGGCCCGGCGCACCTGGGGCGCGTGGAACGTCATGTACCAGCGGTCCAGCACGAGCTGGTCGGTCCCCGGCTTCAGGTCGACCAGGATGTAGTGCTTGATCGCGCCCACGGCCGCGGCGGGCGTGGCCACGGCGGCCAGCGCGCCGGCGCCCACCAGCAGTGCGGCGCGGCGGGTGAAGGGTTCGGTCATCGTCAGGCTCCCTCGGGAAGGGCCAGCGCCACCAGGCGGTGGGGCGAGCGGCGGAAACCCATGCCGCAGACCACGTACTGCTTGCCGTTCGCCATATAGGTCATCGGCGGCCCATGGGTCGCGCCGGGAAGCGGGATCTCGGCCACCACCGCGCCGGTCGCCTTGTCCCAGGCCCGCAGCACGCGTCGCGAATTCAGGTCATGCGGCCCTTCGCCCAGGAACAGCAGGGTCTTGGTGAGCAGCGGCCCGGTCCGCCCCGTCGTGCCGACCCAACCGGTGTCGAGCCCCTTGAACGGCGCCGTCTCGCTGGCCCCCGGCCCGTTCGGCTTCATCCAGAGGATCTCGCCGCGGTTCAGGTCGATCGCCGTGATCCGTCCGTACGGCGGCTTGATCAGCGGCAGGCCGCGCGGGCCCGTGACCAGGCGCACCGACCCGGCGATCTCCTCGGTCTCCCCAGTGCCTACGCGCTTGCCGGCTTCGTCCAGCGCCAGCGCCGCGATGGACGACGTCGACGGTACGTACAGGACGCCGGTCTCCGGATCGACCGCGGCCCCGCCCCAATTGGCTCCGCCCGCCCAGGCCGGGCGCTGCACGGTCAGCTTCTCGCTGAACGGCGTGAACAGCGGGCCGGCGTTGTACTCGCCCATGATCTTCCGCGCCTCGGCGCGCAGCTCGGGCGTCCAGTCGATCAGCATGTCCTCCGTCAGCCCCTGGGGCTCGAACGGCGGCGGCTTCGTCGGGAAGGGCTGCGTGGGCGAAAGCTTCTCGCCGGCCAGCGTACTCTGCGGGACCGGCCGCTCCTCGATAGGCCAAATCGGCCGGCCGGTGACGCGGTCGAACACGAACGTGAACCCGTGTTTCGTCACCTGGGCCACCGCCTTGATCCGCCGCCCGCCGACGCGGATGTCGACGAGGTTCGGCGCGCACGGCAGGTCCAGGTCCCACACGTCGTGGTGCACGAACTGGTAGTGCCAACGCCGCTTGCCGGTCTTCACATCCAGGCAGATGAGAGCGTTCCCGAACAGGTTGTCCCCCGGCCGCTCCCCGCCATAGAAATTGTTCGTCGGGCAACTGCCCGGCAGATAGACGAGGCCCAGTTCGTCGTCCGCCGCCATCGGCGCCCAGATGTTGGCGTTGCCGTTGCGGGCCGCCGATCCGTTCTCCCAGGTCTCCCAGCCGAACTCGCCCTTCATGGGCACGGTGTGGAACGTCCACTTCAGCGCCCCGGTGCGCACGTCGAAGCCGCGCACGTCTCCGGGTGGCATCTCCGCGGCCACCACGCGGTCGTGGATGTACTGGCCCATCACGATCACGTCGCCGCAGATCAGCGGCGGCGACGTCGACGCGAACAGGTCGATCGGATCGCGCGCCAGCGGCCGCTGCAGGCCCACGACGCCCAAGTCGACCTCGCCGTCCTTGCCGAAGCTCGGGATCGGCCTGCCCGTGCGCGCGTCGAGGGCGATCAGCCGGTTGTCGCCGGTCCCGATCACCACCCGCGCGTCGGCGCCGTCGCGCCAGTAGGCGACGCCGCGGTGCTGCATCCCCTTGCTGGTGAACTTGCCGCGCTTCCAGGTCCCTGGGTCGTAGACCCAGAGGTTGCGGCCGGTGGCCGGGTCGATCGCCACCACCTGGCAGAAGGCGGTGGAGGTGTAGAGCACGCCGTCCGCCATGATCGGCGTCGCCTGGAACTCACCCGGCGCTAGGCCTGGATGGGCCTTGACGATCGCCGCGTCCGGGCTCTCCCATTCCCAGGCGACCCGCAGCTTGCCGACGTTCGCGGCGTCGATCTGGCTCAGCGACGAGTACTTGGCCGCCGCGTTGGTGCCGCCATAGACCCGCCATTCGCGCCCCGCCGCCCAGGGGTCGGCGGCCCTGGCCAACGGCGCGGCGGCCAAGGCAGCGAGCCCCGCGCCACCCGCCAGCACGCGGCGGCGGTCGACCGCCGACTTAGAGGAAGTGTGGGTCAAAACCGGCTCCGGAACTGAAGGACGTACTCGGGACCCGGCGTCGCCACCAGGAAGCCCGTGCCGTAGAGGAACTCATAGCGCTGGTTCAGCAGGTTGCTGGCCTTCAGCGCCAGCTCCCACTTCGCGCCGTGGCGCACCCCCGCCCGAAGCTGCAGGCTCCGGTTGGTGTCGCGGCTCTGAAGGTTGGAGATGTTGTAGTAGCCGTCCCACTCGCCCTTGTAGGCGACGTTCAGGAAGCCCTCGACGGCGCCCGTGATTGGCCGGCTGTAGGTGCCGTTCGCGGTCAGGGCGAAGTCCGGCGTGCCGTTCAGCTTGTTGCCGTCGACGGTGGCGATGGGCGAATCCAGCGTCGAGTCGATCCACGTCCCGGCCAGGGTGTAGATGAAGCGGCCGCCGATCGTCGGCACGGCGACGATCCCGTTCAGCTCCACCTCGGCCCCGGTGGCCTTCGCGTCACCCAGGTTGTCGAGATAGATGAACGCGCCGCCGCCCTGGGCCGCGAACCGGGTCCCGGTGTCGCTCACCAGCACGTCGCGGTAGTCGGTTCGGAAGACCGCCGCGGTGACCTGCAGCGCCCGCGAGGCCTCGAACTTGAGCCCGGCCTCGTACGCCGTGGTGCTCTCCTCGTCGTAGGCCAGCGGCGTCGCGGGATTGCCCGGCAGGGCGTTCGACGTCCCGAAGTCGCGGTTGTAGCCGCCCGCGCGGAAGCCGGTCGCGAAGCGGGCGTAGAGATTGAGCCGCGAAGACGGCTGCCAGCTCAGCGAGCCGCCGTAGGTCCAGTTCACGAAGGTCCGCTCGCGCCGCGGGATCGAGCCCTTCACCGGCGCCCCGTTCGAAAGGCCCCCGAACAGTTCCTTCTCGTCCTGCGTCCAGCGCAGGCTGGCCTCCGCGGTGAGCTGCGGGGTGATCTTGTACGAGCCGGTGCCGAAGGCGCCGAACGTGCGGTTGTCGCTGTCCAGGATCGCGTAGGACGCCGGGACCGGCGTGGTCCCCTGCACGCGGCCGTAGCTCACCACCGTGTAGGTGTCGCTCAAGGCGCGGAAGTCGACGCCCCCGGCCCAGGTCAGCGCCCCCGCTTCGCCGTTCAGGCGCACCTCCTGGTAGAAGACGTTCACCTGGTCGGCCACGGTCGAATAGCAGTTGTTGCCCCGGCAGGTGGCCCCGCCGGCGATGTTGGGCTGGCCGTTCGAAAGCAGCGGCGCGCCCGGATAACGGCCGTCATCGTCGGCGATCGCCGTCGAGTCGCGCCAGCGTGCGTTGGTGGTGCTGGAAAGCTCGGCGAAGCCCAGGTCCGCCTTTATCGACAGGCTGCCGTTGGCGATGTTCTGGTGCAGGCGCGCCTTGGTGTTGCCCTCCGCCTGGGTCTGGTAGTCGAACGTTTCCGGGATCGCGGGGTACAGGCGCCGCTGCACGTCCACCTGCCCGCCCGTGGGGTCGTCCAGCCGCGACAAATCCACCGTCGCGACGACCTTGAAGCGGTCGTCCGGCGTGAACGCGAGGGCGGCGCGCACGCCCCGATAGTCGCCGCCGTCGATGTATTCCTTGCGGAACGTGTTGTAGACGCGCCCGCCATACTGCTCGGTCGCGTCGATGCCCAGGCGCAGCGACAGCACGTCGTTGATCGGCGCATTGACGATGCCGATGAGGTCGACGCCCTCCTTGTTGAAGTTGTAGCCGGCCTCGATCTGGGCCCCGAACGTCGGCCCCGGCTCCTGGCTGACCACCGAGATCACGCCGCCCACCGCGTTGGCCCCGTACAGCGAGCCCTGCGCGCCGCGCAGCACCTCGATCTGGCCCACGTCGAACATGTCCATCCGGGCGAACCCGCGCCCGCCGATGTTGCCGCCCGTCACCTGGGCGCCGTTGCGCAGCAGGGCGATGGCCGAGTCGGCGTTGACGTTGCGCCCGGCCTGGCCCGCGCCCCGGATCGCGAACTCGCTGTTCACGCTGTCGTTGTCCACAAGGGACACGCCCGGCAGCAGCGCAGTGAAGTTCCGCAGGTCGACCACGCCGCCCACTTCGCGAAGCCGTTCGGCGGTGAGTACGCTGCCCGCCGCCGGGATCTCCTGCAGGCGCTCGTCGCGCTTGCGCGCCGTGACGATCACCTCGCTCAGCGCCGTGTCGTCGTCTGCGGTCGCCTGAGCCCAGGCCGGAGGCGCGGCCACAACGGCCAGCGCTACGCCGCACAACAGATATCGCTTCATCGTTCTTCCCCCCGGATGCCGCGACATCGTCCGCACCGGCCGCGCCGCATTGTTTGAGCGAGCGGTATCACATGACTCGATTGTCAGACAATATTCTCCGCATCGCGGATCAGATCGAATTATTGTTGAACAAAAAGCACCACCCGCTTAGCGTGTAGCCAGGCTGTCGAAATCGCCCAGGTCACAAGGGCGTGTCGGTCGGCCTGGGAGGACAGGCCGTGGCCGCAGACCACCAGACGGGCTGACCGCCCGCGCCGCACCGGCGACCGCCCTCCGGACAGTTCATCGAACACGCGTCCCCGCGTGCACGGTCCCGTGCGCGCCAGCCCCATGGAGGAAACGACGATGCCTTCCGCGATGCTCACGTTCACCGGCCAGAGCCGGCAGCTCGCCAACGACACCCTCACCACCGTGTCGGTCGACGCCTACGTCTACGGGCCGTCCACGCCGGGGAACTATCCGGTGATCGTCTACAGCCACGGCACCTTCGGCTACGCCGATCAGAGCAACCCCAACTTCACGACCTCGCTGCCCCTGCACTGGGCGTCCCAGGGTTACATCGTGATCGTGCCGGCGCACGCGGACGGACAGGACGCGACCGCCAGCCAGTCTGTGCTGCCGGGATTCGACGACAGCGTTGGGACCACCGACGGTTTCCTGTTCAACCGGGTCGAGGACATGAAGATGGCCCTGGACCACGCGGCGGACCTCGCCAGCGCCCTGGGTCCGGGCTACGGAGTCACCGATTACTTCGTCTCCGCCGGCTATTCGGCGGGCGGCGGCGCGGCCCAGGTGGCGGCGGGCGCCAGCATCGAGAACCTCGCCGGCACGTTGGTGAATTGGGGCGACGCCCGCTTCGACGCGGTGATCGACCTCTCCGCGGGCGGCGTGCCGATCTACGGCTTCTACGACAACGCCTCGGGCAACTCCTGGCAGGACCTGACCAAGCCGCTGTTCGTGGCGGCCGGCGAGGAGGACACCCAGAAGGGCGGCGCGAACTACCAGTACAAGCTCGACCCGTACGACAACGCGCCCGCCGGCGACAAATACGCCTTCGTGTTCAACGACGCGAACCACGGGGACTTCGGGGTCCAGGCCTCGAACAATCCGAATGTCTTCAACGAGCTGGCGATCCTCACGACCAAGTTCCTGAACGGCTACGCCAAGGGCAATACGACCGACCTCGCCTACGTCCGGGACGTCGACGCCCAGATGGCGGACAACACCACCTTCACCGAGCTCTGGCAGGCGCTGCACTCCAGCGCGACCGCCGGGAGCTCGGCCACCGGCACGAGCGGCGCCAACAGCATGGCGGGGACCGCCAACAACGACACCCTGGACGGGGCCGGCAGCGGCGACACGCTTTCGGGCGGCATGGGCAACGACAGCCTCGATGGCGGCTCCGGCGCCGACAGCGTGGACGGGGGCAGCGGCAAGGACACGCTCACGGGCGGCCTCGGGACCGACACCCTGGTCGGCGGCTTCGACATCGACGTGCTCACCGGCGGCGCCGGCGCGGACACCTTCCGCTTCGTCGCCCGCGGGGACGGCGGCGGCGAGGGCGACACGATCACCGACTTCGTGGTGGGGACCGACAAGATCGACGTCGACGCCCTGCTCTCGTCCATCGGCCAGGCCACGACGACAATCGGCGCCTACATCGACCTGAAGTTCGTCGGATCGGACACCTGGGTCGTGCTCGACGTGAACAACAACACGTCCGGGACCTCCAACACCTGGGACGACGAGGTGATCGCGATCGTCAAGAACGTCACGCTCGCCGCGTCCGACTTCATCTTCTAGACCTTCGACAAGCGCGCCGTCGGGGCCTGTCTTCGGCGGCGCGGATCTCGCGGACGGCCCCTCCGGCTGGAATCACGCTGCGGCCTTCAAGTCGCCCAGCCGCGCCGTGATCCGCCCCACCAGGGCGTCCGGCGACACGCCCAGGCTCTCGGCCATGCGGCAGAATTCCAGCAGGTCCACGCGCCGCTGGCCCCGCTCGATCATCGCGACGTGCGAACCGGTCTTGCCCAGTCGCGCCGCCAGCGCCCGCTGGCTCAGGCCCGCCTCGCGCCGCGCGCCGATCAGCACCGCGCGCACCACTTCGTACTCGTCCGAAAAGACCGGATTTGGCCGGCGCGCGCCTCGCCCCGGCCTCGCCGTCACGTTGTTGACACCGGTGTCACCGAGAGGCATGTTCCCTCCGCGCCTGAGTTCGCTTCAAATTGCAGCGGACGATTCCAGGCTAGTATGACACCGGTGTCACTGCAACGGCGCCGGCGGGGAAACAAGGCCGCGAGACGGTCACCCGGGGGCTTAAGCCTTCGTGGGCAGGGGAGGTAGATTCATGGTCCCAACGGGCGATTTCCGCCTGCGCCGGCTGGTGTGCGGCGCGTCGATTCTGGCCCTGGGTCTGGGCGTCGCCGGCCAGGCCGCCGCTCAGACGGCCGCCAAGACCGATGAAGTCGAGGAGGTCGTGGTCACCGGCTTCCGCGCCGCCATCGAGAGCGCGATCTCGATCAAGCGCAACGAGGCCGGCGTCGTCGACGCCATCAAGGCCGAGGACATCGCCAAGTTCCCCGACAACAACCTCGCCGAGTCGCTGCAGCGGATCCCTGGCGTGGCCATCACCCGCGCCGCGGGCGAAGGCCGCAACATCACCGTCCGCGGCCTCGGCCCGGGCTCCACGCGCGTGCGCATCAACGGCATGGAGGCGCTGACCACCACCGGCGGCTCCGACGCCGACGGCGGCGCCAACCGCGCCCGCACCTTCGACTTCAACGTCTTCGCGTCCGAGCTCTTCAACCAGCTCGCCGTGCGCAAGACCTCCTCGGCCAGCATCGAAGAGGGCTCGCTGGGCGCCACGGTCGACCTGACCACGGCGCGCCCGCTCGACTTCGGCAAGGACCAGGTGTTCACCGTCTCGGCCCAGGCCGGCTACAACGACCTCTCCAAGAAGTGGGACCCGCGCCTCGCCGGCCTGTTCTCGAAGAAGTTCTTCGACGGCACGCTGGGCGTCCTGGCCTCGGTCGCCTACTCCGAGCGCCGCGTCCGGGAAGAGGGTTACAACACCGTCCGCTGGGACCAGGGCGCCTCGAACGGCGGCTGGTGCAGCCCGGTCGGCTACGACACCAACGCCACGACGGCCGGCGTGCAGTTCAACCCGGGCGCCAACGCCGCGGTCGGAAGCGACGCCAACAACTGCTTCGCCGGCAACCCGCGCCTGCCGGGCACGGCCGAGAACATCGCCGCCTACCAGCGCGCCTCCGATCCCGGAAGCTGGTCGCCGCGCATCCCGCGCTTCGCCCGCCTCGACTACGACCAGAAGCGCCTGGGCATCACCGGCTCGGTCCAGTGGAAGCCCACGGACCGCACGAAGGTGAGCTTCGACTACCTCTACTCCGACTTCAAATCGCACCGCACCGAGAACTACCTGGAGGGCATCTCCTTCAGCCGCGGCGCCGCCTCGCCCGAGTTCGGCAAGCCCTACATGATCCCGCGGGTCTTCGAGACCGACTCGTTCGGCACCCTCACCTACGGCGTCTTCGACAACGTCGACGTCCGCATCGAGAGCCGCGAGGACAAGCTGGAGACCATCTTCAGCCAGTACACCCTGTCGGGCAGCCACGAATTCACCGACAACTTCCGGGTCAGCGGCCTGGTCGGAACGTCGAAGTCCAGCTTCAAGAACCCCATCCAGACCACGATCACCTTCGACCGGGCGAACCAGGACGGCTGGATCTACGACGCCCGCAACGACCCGAAGAACCCGGCCATCACCTGGGGCTTCGACGTCACCGATCCGAACGCCTACACCTTCACCAACGCCAATGCGAACGGCACGGTCCGCCCGTCGGAAGTACGCCTGCGTCCGCAGTTCGTGCAGAACAGCTACGACATCGTGGCCGGCGACGCCGAGTGGGACGTCAACGACACCTTCAAGCTGCGCACCGGCGCCGAGTGGAAGAAGTACGTCAACGACAGCCAGGAATACCGCCGGGCCAGCGAGTTCGCGATCCCGGCCATGCCGACCGGCTCGACCATGACCTCGCTCAGCGAGCAGCTCACCGGCTTCGGCCGTCACTTCGGCGGCGACGCCACCCCCACCGGCTGGGTCATCCCCAACTTCGACGCCGTGGCCCAGGCCTACGGCATCTACTCGGGCGCCGGGACCTTCGCGCTCCAGGGCATCGAGAACACCAACGCCCGCGGCAACTGGCGGACCATCACCGAGGAGAGTTCGGCCGCCTACGTCCAGCTCGACTTCGACACCGACGTCCTGCCCTGGCGGCTGCGCGGCGACATCGGGATCCGCTACGTCGACACCGACCTGAAGGCCCAGGGCTACACCTTCGCCGGCGGCGCCCCCGTCAGGCTGACGGTCGACAACAGCTACAAGAACTGGCTGCCCGCCGCGAACGTGGTGGCCGAGGTCACGCCCGACTTCCTGGTCCGCGCCGCCGCCGCCAAGGTGATGGTGCGTCCAGGCCTGGGCGCCTTGAACCCCGGCGGCACCCTCAACACCTCGGGCAACCTCAGCATCACCGCCGGCAACCCGCTGCTGAAGCCGCAGAAGGCCGACACCTACGACCTGTCGTTCGAGTGGTATCCGGGCGGCAAGTCGCTGGTGGCCGTCGGCTTCTTCGTGAAGGACTTCAAGACCGACTTCACCACCGTGCGCCTGACGGGCCCCTACTCCTCGTTCGGCTTCCCGGACTCGCTGCTGGCGGGCACGGGCCGCACGCCCAACGACGACACCCAGTTCACCACCACCATCAACACCAAGGGCGGAAAGCCCTACCGCGGCTTCGAGATCAACATCCAGCAGCCCGCGACCCCGCTGGTGGAAGCGTTCAACCTGCCCGAGTGGGTCGGCAACTTCGGGACCCTGCTGAACTACACCTACGTGAAGGGCACCCAGAAGTTCTGCGCCGGCACGCCCGTGAACGGCGTCTGCCCGGCCGGCCTGGAGCTGGAGAACCGTCCGACCAACGTGTCCAAGACGGCCTACAACGCGACCCTCTACTACGAGGACGCCAAGTTCTCGGCCCGCGTCTCCCTCTCGCACCGGGCGAGCTATCTGACCGCCGTTCCCTCCGGCAACCAGGGCAGCCTGACCACCGGCCGGCGCCAGGACTACCAGGACGCCGACTGGGTGCCGGCGACCACCACCGTCGACGCCAACGTCAGCTACCAGCTCACCGACCAGATCAAGCTCTCGATCGAGGGCCTGAACCTGACGGACGAGGACAGCCAGCAGCGCAACGACACCGACGCCTCGCGGGTGTGGACCAACCACCACTTCGGCCGTCAGTTCTACTTCGGCGTCCGCTACAGCTTCTAGCGGCGCAGCGACGGGGCCGGGCGGCGACGCCCGGCCCATTCCTTATCGGAGCTTCGGCATGATCAGCCGCCGGGACGCGTTTCTCGCGGGGGCGACCCTCGCCCTCGCGCCCGCCTTCGCCCGCGCCGCCCCGGTGGAGGCGCCGGCCGAGGCGCCGGGCGCCAGGCCGTCGGACGACTGGGCTCTGGCCGACCGGATCCTGGCGCGGATCAAGCCGCCCACCTTCCCCGACCGCGACTTCCCCCTCGAGGCCTTCGGCGGCGACCCTCGGGGCGTCGCCGACTCTTCGCAGGCGTTCCGCAAGGCGATCGCCGCTGCCAGCGGCGCCGGCGGCGGCCGCGTCGTGGTCCGCAGGGGCGACTGGCTGACCGGGCCGATCCACCTCCAGAGCAACGTCGAGCTCCACCTGGCCGAGGGCGCCGTCGTGCGCTTCAAGACCGATCCCCGCGCGTACCTCCCCCTCGTCTTCACGCGCTGGGAAGGCGTGGAACTGATGAACTACTCGCCCTTCGTCTACGCCATCGACTGCGAGAACATCGCCATCACCGGCTCAGGTACGTTCGACGGCCAGTGCAGCCGCGAGAACTGGTGGCCGTGGAAGGGCCCATGGAAGCAGAACCAGCACGGCTGGGCCGAGGGCATGGCCGACCAGCGCCCGGCCCGCGAGCGCCTGTTCCGCATGGCCGAGGACCGCACGCCCGTGGCCCAGCGCCTCTTCGGCGAAGGCAGCTACCTGCGCCCGCCCTTCATCCAGCCCTACCGCTGCCGCAACGTCCTGATCGAGGGCGTGAAGCTGCGCCACGCGCCGTTCTGGCAGCTCCACCCGGTTCTCTGCACCAACGTCACCATCCGCCGCGTCGACGTCGACAGCCACGGCCCCAACAACGACGGCTGCGATCCCGAAAGCTGCACCGACGTCCTCATCGAGGACTGCACCTTCGCCACCGGCGACGACTGCATCGCGCTGAACTCGGGCCGCAACGAGGACGGCCGGCGCGTCGGCGTCCCCTGCCAGAACGTCATCATCCGCGGCTGCCGCATGGCCGACGGGCACGGCGGCATCACCATCGGCAGCCAGATCTCGGGCCATGTCCGCAACGTCTTCGCCGAGAACTGCCGGCTGGACAGCCCCAACCTCGACTACGCCATCCGCTTCAAGAACAACGCCCTGCGTGGCGGGCTCGTCGAGAGGATCCGCTACCGCAACCTCCAGGTCGGCCAGGTGCGTCAGGCGGTCGTGACCGTCGACTTCAACTACGAGGAAGGCGCCGACGGCCCCTTCACCCCCGTCCTGCGCGACGTCGTGATCGAGAATGTCCGCAGCGGCCGCAGCGCCCGCGCCGTCGATCTCCAGGGCCTGCCGACGGGCCGCGTCGAACGGATCACCCTGCGCGACTGCGACTTCCAGGGCGTCGCCGGGCCCTCGGTCGTCAAGTTCGTGAAAGGCCTGGCGCTGGAGAACGTGCGGGTGAACGGCAAGCTCGTCCGCGACCTGACGACGGGCGCCTGACACGCTCCGGCCGCCGCGGCGCCGGATAGGACCGCACCAGCGCGCCGATTGTACCGCCGACGCTCGATGGGTCTCTGACCAAGGTCGGGTAGCGCGGCGCGGGCCGATCGACCTATCCTGGCCGCCAGCCTCGCAGGATCAAAGCATGAGCAGCTCCGCCTCGCCGGGACCCGGCCGTTCGGTCCTCATCGTCGGGGCCTCCCGCGGGCTCGGCCATGCAATGGCGGCGGAGTTCGCCCGGCGCGGTTGGCGGGTCCTGGGCACCGTACGAGGCGCCGGAACCCCGCTTCACGCCCTGGCCGCCCAACACCCGGACGCCATCGAGATCGAGACGCTCGACATGACCGCCCCCGACCAGACGCGCGCCCTGCGCGAGCGCCTGGCGGATCGCCGGTTCGACATCGTCTTCGTCAATGCCGGCATCGCGAACCGCGCCCCTGGCGACACGATGGCCGAGGTGTCGGACGAGGAATTCGCGCAGGTTATGGGGACGAACGTCCTCGGCGCGATGCGCGCCGTGGAGGCGTTCGCCCCCTTGACCGGGCCCGACGGCGTGGTGGGCGTGATGTCCTCCGGCCAGGGCAGCATCGCCAACAACGCCAACGGGACCAACGACGTCTACCGCGCCAGCAAGGCGGCTCTCAACCAGGCGATGGCCAGCTACGCCGGGCGTCACGCGGCCGAGGCGCGTGCGCTTCTTCTCCTGGCGCCGGGATGGATCCGCACGGAACTGGGCGGCGCCAATGCGCCGTTCGGCGTCGAGGAGGCCATGCCTCAGATCGTCGACGTCCTCATCGCCCAGCAGGGCGCCCGCGGCCTCCGCTACCTCGACCGCCACGGCCAGCCGGTGCCGTGGTGACGCCGACGCCGCGGCCCGGGACCTTTGGATGCCGCCCGGCCCGAAGTGGACCTTGATCGCCTCGGCTCGGCTTGGCTCCCTGGAGACCTCGGCCATCGGCCCGCCAAGGGAGCAGACATGAACGACCTGGTGAGGCTCGAGCGCGAGGGAGGTGTCGCGCGCGTCACGCTGGCTCGGCCCGAGGCCGGCAATGCGGTCAATCTGGAGCTCGCCCAGCAGCTCCAGGAGGTCGCGAACGCCTGCGCATCGGACCCCGGCATCCGCTCCGTCCTACTCTCGGCCGAGGGCAAGGCCTTCTGCGTCGGCGGCGATCTCTCGGCCTTCGCGGCCGTCCAGGGTGACGCTCGGACGGCGCTCCTCCAGACGATGGCCGATACGTTCCACGCCGCTCAGCTTCAATTCCTGACGATGCCCAAGCCCGTCGTCGTGTCGGTCCAGGGCGCCGTGGCGGGAGCGGGCCTCGGACTGGCGCTGATCGGTGATCTGGTCGTCGCCGGTTCCGGGGCGCACTTCACGTCCGCCTACACGGCGGTCGGCCTCTCCGCCGATGGGGGCTCCACGTTCCTGCTGCCGCGATTGATCGGCATGCGTCGCGCTCAGCAGTTGCTGCTCACGGATCGTCGCCTCACGGCGGTCGAGGCGCTCGACTGGGGGCTCGTGACCGAAATCGTCGAACCGGGGGCGCTCGACGACCATGCGGCCCGGCGCGCTCGCGCGTTCGCGAACGGGCCGACCGCCGCCTACGGCGCGATCCGGCGGCTGCTGCTGACCTCGCTGGCCAGCGACTTCGCAAGCCAGACCGACGAGGAAGGTCGCCAGATCGCGCGCCTTGCCGCGGGACCTGACGCGTCCGAGGGGTTCGCGGCGTTCCTTGCCAAGCGGCCGGCGATCTTCAGCGGGGCCGACGCCTGAGCCGCGTCGGCTCACGGATGTCGGCCGATACTGCCGGCCCCTCTGACGATGGCTTGTAGGCCGACGCGATCCTCAGTCGTTGAGATGGCTCCAGACCTTCGAGATGACCACCGACCCCTCGCCGACCGACGAGGCGACCCGCTTGACCGAACCCGCCCGAACATCGCCGACCGCGAACACGCCTGGCTTGGAGGTCTCATAGGACGAAGATGCGCCCACGGCCGCGCCGGTCAGCACGAACCCTTTTTCATCGAGATCGACCAGGCCGGACAGCCAGCCGGTGTTGGGCTCCGCGCCGACCATGACGAACAGGGCGCAGGTCGGCACATCGCGCTCTCGTCCATCCCCCCGGTTCCGGATCGTCACGGATGTCAGCCGCTCCGCCCCGTCGAGCGCCACCACTTCGGATTCGTATTCGATGGTGATCCGCGGGTCGGCCTCCAACCGGCTCGACAGATAGCTGGACATCGAGGCGGCCAGCGAGCGGCCCCGAACGATCAGATGGACCCGATCGGCTGATCGGCTCAGGAACATGGCGGCCTGCCCTGCCGAATTTCCGCCCCCGATGATGACGGCCGCTGTGTCACGGCAATATCGCGCTTCGTTCTCGGTGGCCGAATAGTAGACGCCGCTTCCTTCGAACTCGCCGAGGCGGTCGATCGGTAGTCGCTTGTACTGCACGCCGGTCGCGACGACGACGGCGCTCGCCGAAATCCGCCGCCCGTTGTCGAACACCGCGCAGAAGCGCCCGTTCTCCATTTCCTCCAGCGAGGCGACGCGGCGCGGCATCAGGAAACGTGCGCCGAACTTCATGGCCTGCACCTCGCCTCGCCAGACGAGGTCGGCGCCCGAGATCCCGGTGGGGAAGCCCATGTAGTTTTCGATGCGGCTCGATGTCCCCGCCTGCCCGCCAATGGCGGTGTCCTCGACCACAAGCGCGTCGAGGCCTTCGGCTCCGGCGTAGACGGCCGCCGCGACACCGGCCGGGCCGCCGCCGACGATCAGGACGTCGAAGGCGGCATCGTCATCGAGGTCGTAATTCACGCCGAGGAGCCTCGCGACCTTTTCCGGCGTGGGGTCGGCCACCACATGCCCGCGACCGAAAATCACGGCGGGAGCATCCGCGGCGATGGCGCAGCGTTGCGCGACCTCGAGGGCTGCTTGGCTTCCAAGCGGATGCGACGCGTACGGCAGGCGATTGCGGCTCGCAAAGTCGGCGATCCGCCGGATATCGCGATCCTGGTCCTCGCCGATCAGGACGAGCGGGCTGAAACGCGCCTCGAGCTGCTTGCGGCGCCGGGCGGCCAGAACCGTGATGACGATGTCCGACATCTCCGGGATCTCGGACATCAGTTGCAGCATGGCGGCCCGTGGAACTTCCAGGACGCGCGTCTCGCGCACGGCGCGCATCGGCATCGACCAGGCGCCGCCGTTGAGGAACGAAATCTCGCCCATGAACTGGGTCGCGCCCAGCGTCGAGCTGCTCCAGCGCTCCTCGGAAAACGGGTCCACCACCTCGATCTCGCCGTCCAGCACGTAGACGAACCGGTCGACCACCTGGCCGGGCTTCACCAGGACCGCGCCGGCTTCGTAGGTCACGACCGCGCCGGCGGCGCGCATGGCCTCGACGTGGGACGCCGCCAGGGGCGTACGCTGCATTTCCTCAAGGTCGCGGCCGATGGTTTCCAAGTTTGCGCCTTTGGATCGGAGAACGCGCCGGGCATCGCGCGGGAGCAGCGAACTCTAGATCAGTCTCGCCGGACTGTCCGGCTCGCCCTCGAGACTTGCCGCCGGCAGTCCCCCCAAGAGTTTCGGCCGGCCTAGCCCGACCTTCACGCGTCAAGCGCCGCTGGCTCCAGCCGCTCACAGCTACTTCGTCGGCGGCTCCGTCACCGCGGGCGACGGCGGCACAGTCCCCGCCGTCACCGCCGCCGCCTCCGCGGCCACCTCCACCGGCGGCGGGGCGACCGGCGCCGGCGGGCCGGGCAGGATGGCCTGGCGGGGGACGCGCTTCAGCGCCACGCCCATGAAGCTCTTCCACATTTCGGCCGGGGCGGTGGCGCCGCTGATCCGCGCCATGGGCTTGGCGTCGTCGCGGCCCATCCACGTGCAGGCGGCGAAGCCGCCCGTGTAGCCGCAGAACCAGGCGTCCTTGTAGTCAGAGGTGGTGCCCGTCTTGCCCGCCAGATCGTAGCCCGGCACAGCCGCGCGGCCGCCGGTGCCGGCGACCATGACGGTGCGCATCATCTGGTTCAGCTCGCTCAGCGCCGGGTTGGCGATGGCCGGGACCGGCGCCGGCGGCCGCTTCTGATAGATGACTGTCCCGCCCTGGCGGATCCGCTCGATACCGTAGGCCTGCACCCGGTTGCCGCCATTGCCGAAGGCGGCGTAGGCCTGGGTCATCTCGAGGGGCGAGACCAGGGTGGTGCCCAGGGCCATGGCCGGATCGGTGTTGACGGTCGAGACGATGCCGACGCGCCGGGCCGTCTGGGCCACCTGCGGGCGGCCCACCTCGTCGGCCAGCCGCGCCGCCACGGTGTTGACCGACTTGGCCAGCGCCGTCTGCAGGGTGATTGGCCCGAGGTAGGTCCCGACCTCGTAGTTGCTGGGCGTCCAGCCGTTGATCGTCACCGGCTCGTCGATGACTTCGGTGTCGGGCGTGCGCCCCTGCTCCAGGGCGGTGAGGTAGACGAACGGCTTCCAGGCCGAGCCCGCCTGCCGCCGCGCGCTGACTGCCCGGTTGTAGGGCGCGCTCGCATAGTCGGTCCCGCCCACCAGCGCGCGCACGCGCCCGGCGCCGTCGATGGCGACGATGGCCGCCTGGTCGGTGCCCTGCGGCTTGTAGCGGGCGGTGACCGTGCGCGCGGCGTCGCCGGCGGCGATCTCCATGCCCTGGTCCAGGGTGGTTTCCACCGTCAGGTCCCGCGTGACCTTTGGCATCAGCCGGCGCACCTCGCCGTCCACCCAGTCGACGAAGTACTGCGAGGGGCCGGCGGGCGCAGTCTTCCACACCTTGGGCTTCTGCGCCGCGGCCTTGTCGCGCTGGGCCGGGGTGATGGCGCCGGTCTCGACCATGGCCGCCAGCACCAGGTTCGCCCGCTCTAGGCAGCGCTCGGGCTGCTCCACCGGGTTGTAGCCGCTGGGCGACTTCAGCACGCCGGCCAGCATGGCGGCTTCCTTGATCGAGAGCTTCGCGGCCGGCTTGTTGAAGAACCGCTGCGAGGCCGCCTCCAGGCCATAGGCGCCCGAGCCGAAATAGACGCGGCTCAGGTACAGGCCCAGGATCTGCTTCTTCGAATAGGTGCGCTCCAGCTCCACGGCATAGACCAGCTCGGTGGCCTTGCGCTCCAGCGTGCGCTCCTGGCTGAGGAACAGGTTGCGCGCGAGCTGCTGGGTGATGGTCGAGGCGCCCTGGCTGGCGCGCCCCTCGCTCAGGCCCACCACCACGGCGCGGGCGATGCCGCGGGGGTCGAAGCCGTTGTGCTCGTAGAACCGCCGATCCTCGATGGAGACGAACGCGGCGGGGACGTAGGCCGGCAGCTTGGCCACGTCCACCGGCGGCGCATACCGGCCGCCGCGCACGCCGATCACGGCGCCGCTGCGGTCCAGGTAGGTGATCTGCGGCTGCCGCTCGATGGCCGGCATGCGCGGCAACTCCGGCGCCTGCGCGAGCTGCAGGGACGAGGCGGCGAGAAGGGATAGCAAGGGCGGGCGAGCTCCTGGGACGCCGCTCCCTCAAGCGGGTCCGATGCGGCCCTTGTGTGTCCCGCGCCTTGCCCGGGGCCAAGATAATTCGCGGTAATGCGACGCCGTGGCGCCGCAACCACGCAGCGTCTTCACCGAATGTCAGACCTGACGCGACAGGATCTGCACATGCCGACGCCCGCCCTGCCCCGCACCGTCCCGCGCGCCCTGCTCCTGGGCATAGGCGCCGGCGCGGCGCTGCTTGCGGTGTTCGTCCTGGCCCTCCTGTTCTGGGACCGGATCGTTCCGGCCGCCCGCCAGGAGATCGCCCACGACGCCGCGGACCAGGCCGCCCAGCTCGCCGAGGCGCGCTCGGCCATCCTCACCGGCGAGCCCGACGCCGACAGCGTCACCCTCGGCAAGGTCGCCGTCGACTGGATCGGGCAGGCGCCCGCCGTCTGTGGCCGCGTCGACATCGAGGAGCCCCAGGACTCCCTCGACGGCGAGGAGCGCTTCGTCTTCGTCGACGGCCAGCTCACGCTGGAATCCCGGGACGGCTCGGCGGCGGTGGACGCCAAATGGAGGGACGTCTGCGACGACGTCTAAAGGCTGACGAAGCTCTCGAAGCCGCCGAAGATCATTCGCTTGCCGTCGAAGGGCATGTCGCTGCCCTTTAGGCGCTCGTCGGCCATCACCTTGGCCATGACCTCGTCTCGGTGCGCCCGGTCCCTGTAGGTCGCCCAGGAGAACACCACCACCTCGTCGTCCTTGGCCTGGACCGCGCGCGGGAACGAGGTGAGCTCGCCATAAGGCACGTCGTCGGCGAACGTCTCGACGTAGCTGAGCGCGCCGTGCTCCATCCAGACCTTGCCGCCCAGGGTGGCCATCGCCCTATAGGCTTCGATATTCGCCTTCGGCACCGCCAGCACGAACCCATCGACGTAGGGCATGGGGGATCCTCCTCCGTTCCATCCTGATCCTAGGACGGATCCGGCGGCGGCTTTCCGACATCACGGAAACAGAAATCTCCCTTCGCCGGTTGCTTGCTGGCGGGGCGCTTGAAGGCCAAATTCACACGTCCGGATTCGTGATGGATCCGGGCAACCAGATGGGAGACCGCCCGCGTGGCTGAAGCGATCCGGCGCCGCCGGCGGGTGAAGATCGTGGCCACCATCGGCCCGGCGTCCTCCAGCCTCGAACGGCTCGAGGAATTGTTCCGAACAGGCGCCGACGTCTTCCGCCTCAACTTCAGCCACGGCGCCCAGGAGGGCCACGCCGAGGTCATCGAGCGCATTCGCAAGATTGAGAAGAAAACCGGCCGACCCATTGGAATCCTTGCAGATCTCCAAGGACCGAAACTGCGCGTCGGCCGCTTCGCGGGCGGCGCCGTGGTGCTCCAGTGGGGCCGGACCCTCCGCCTCGACCTGCAGGAACGGCCGGGTGACAGCCAGCGGGTCCAGCTCCCGCACCCCGAGATCATGGCCGCCGCCTCCCCCGGCTCGGTGCTCCTGCTCGACGACGGCCGCATCCGCCTGGAGGTCACCCGCCAGACCCCGGAATTCCTCGACACCCGCGTCATCGTCGGCGGCCGCCTGTCCGATCACAAGGGGGTCAACCTCCCCGGCCTCACCCTCCCGATCCCCGCCCTGACCCGCAAGGATCGCTCGGACCTCACCTTCGCCCTCGAGCACGGCTGCGACTGGATCGGCTTGTCCTTCGTCCAGCGCCCCGAGGACGTGGCCGAGGCCCGCGAACTCGTCGGCGACCGCGCGTCCATCCTCTCCAAGATCGAGAAGCCCGGCGCCCTGCAATCCATCGAGGACGTGCTGAAGCTGTCCGACGCCATCATGGTCGCCCGCGGCGACCTGGGCGTCGAACTCCCGGCCGAGGACGTGCCCCTGATCCAGAAACGCCTGATCCGCGCCGCCCACCGCCACGGCCGCCCCGTCGTCGTCGCCACCCAGATGATGGAGAGCATGATCGAGAATCCGGCGCCCACGCGCGCCGAGGCTTCCGACGTGGCCACCGCGGTATTCGACGGCGCCGACGCCGTCATGCTCTCGGCCGAGAGCGCGACCGGCAAATATCCCGTCGAGACCGTGCGGATGATGGACCGCATCATCGCCCGTACCGAGGACGACGAGGACCTGAAAGCCGCCCGCGCCGCCGCCCGCCCCGCGCCCGAGAAGGACGCGGGTGATGCGCTCTGTGCTGCGGCGCGCCAGGTCGCCGAGACGATAGAGGCCAAGGCGATCGCGGCGTTCTCGCTCTCCGGCCGCACCGCCGTGCGGATCGCGCGCGAAAGGCCCGACGTGCCGATCCTCGGCGTAACCCCCAGCCTCACCACCGCCCGCCGGCTGGCGCTGGTCTGGGGCGTGCACGCCCTAACCTCGGAAACAACCCACACCATGACCGAGACCGTCGCCCAGGCGGCGGCGTTGGCCCTGAAGAGCGGCTTCGCGAAACGCCGCGAGGAAATCGTCGTCGTGGCCGGAATCCCCTTCGGCCGCTCCGGCGGCACCAATTCGCTCCGCGTCGCCAAGGTGACCTGAAAGGCGGCTTGACGCACCCGTCGCGGCCCCACAGGCTCCCGTCAGATCCTGAAGGAGCCGCGCATGCGTCTGTTCGCCTTCGTCTCTGCTGTTGCCGCGATCGTCGCCACGCCGTGTTTGGCGCTCACCATCTCGTCCGCTCCGCCCAGCCGGGACGCCGCCCCGCACCTGCGGCCGGCGCAAACGGCAGGGCCGCGCCTGCAGGACACCTGGGCCGGAAGCGTCCGCGCGGACACCTATTCGAACGGCCCGCCCACCGCCTCGGGAACGATCACCGCCTACGGCTTCAGCGACGTGCGAACCACAAGCGGCACCTACGATCAAGAACCGCGCTGGATGATGGAGCGACGTGAAACCCCTGCCCCGCTCGGCCTCTCGCCACGCCGCTGACGCGCGACATCCATGGTCCTAAACAGAAAAAGCCCCGCAAACTTGCGGGGCCTTTCATCAACTTGGGTGCGGGGACAGGATTTGAACCTGTGACCTTCAGGTTATGAGCCTGACG
>NZ_JANINU010000111.1 GCF_024508875.1 Phenylobacterium sp. | reverse complement strand
CCTGGACCCGGTACGAGGCGCGGCTGCGCGAGCGGCTGCGCGACGGAGGCGGCCTCAAGTTCGACGACGCCAGCGCGCGCGCCGCCCTGGAGGCGACCAACGCCCACCGCCGCGCCGCGGGGGCCGCGCCGCTGGATTGGCACGACGAGCTGGCCGCCGCCGCCCGCGCCCACGCCGCCGACCAGGCCGCGCGGGACTATGTGGAGCACCTGTCGCCCGAGGGTTTCGACCCCAGCCACCGCTTCTGGCTGCTGGGGCGGACGACGATCGGCTCGCCGTCCGAGAACATCGCCTACCACCGCGCCGAGGGGCCGCCGGCGAGCGCCGCCGAGCTGGTGGGACGCTGGCGCCGGAGCCCCGGCCACTGGCGCAACCTGCTGCGGGCCAGCCACACCCACGCGGCCTATGGCGCCGTGCGCGGTCGCGACCGGATCTGGCTGGTGGGACTGTACACGCGCCCGGTGGCGACGCTTGCCGAGCCCCTGCCCTTCCGTCCGCGCGGGCCGGACGTCGCGCGCGCCCTGCGCAGCCTGCCCGGCGAGCACCGCGCCCGGGTCGCCGCCCCGCAGGGCAGCCGCCGGGGACGGGCCGACGGCGGGTCGGGCGTCCTGCAGATCACCGCCATCCGCCGGGTGGACGCCACCGCCTTCGACGTAGTCGGCGGCCCGATCTTCCTGACGGCGGAGGGGTAGGCCCCGCCGTCCTGGCGGCGCTTGCAGAAAGGCTGGTTTGCCGGACCTTGCGGAAGGCGGCTAAGCCTCGCCGCAGTCCGCACCCGGAGGCTCCCTTGGCTGACCTGTTCGCGCCCCTGTCCATGGCCCACGGGCCGGCCCTGAAGAACCGCTTCATGCTGGCGCCGCTGACCAACCTGCAGAGCCATCCCGACGGGACGCTGTCGGACGACGAGTTCACCTGGCTGACCAAGCGGGCGCAGGGCGGGTTCGGCCTGACGATGACCTGCGCGGCGCACGTCCAGGCGGTGGGTCAGGGCTTCCCCGGCCAGCTCGGCGTGTTCGGCGACCAGCACCTGGAAGGCCTGTCGCGCCTGGCGGCGGCGATCAAGGCGGCGGGCAGCGTCTCGGCGCTGCAGATGCACCACGCGGGCAACCGCTCGCCGAAGGACCTGGTGGGCCAGCCGGTCTGTCCGTCGGACGATCCCGAGACGGGGGCCCGCGGCCTGTCGCTGGGCGAGGTGGAGCAACTGGTGGAGGACTTCGTCGCCGCCGCCGTGCGCTCGGAGAAGGCCGGGTTCGACGGCGTCGAGATCCACGGCGCCCACGGCTACATCCTGGCCCAGTTCCTCTCGCCCGAGATCAACAAGCGCGAGGACCGCTACGGCGGCTCGCTGGAGAACCGGGCGCGGATCATCTTCGAGATCATCGACGGCGTGCGGGCGCGGACGGGCAAGGACTTCCAGCTCGGCCTGCGGCTTTCGCCCGAGCGGTTCGGCCTGAAGCTGGCGGAGATCGTCGAGGTGGCGCAGTCGGTGCTGACCGACGGGCGGATCGACTACCTCGACATGTCGCTGTGGGACGTCTTCAAGGAGCCGGTGGAGGAAGCGTTCCAGGGCCGCAGCCTGATGAGCTACTTCACCGAACTGAAGCGCGGGAACGTGCGGCTGGGGGTGGCGGGCAAGGTCACGACGCCGGCGATCGCGGCGAAGATGCTGGACGACGGAGCCGACTATGTCCTGATCGGCCGGGCGGCGATCCTGCACCACGACTTCCCGGAGCGGGCGCGCGATGCGGCCTTCACGCCCATCGCCCTACCGGTCACCGCCGAATATCTGGCCAACGAGGGCCTGGGACCGGCGTTCGTGAAGTACATGTCCACCTGGCCCGGCTTCGTCCAGGCCGCCTGAGTCCCGGCGTGCGTGGCGGGCGTTCCAGAGGGTGAGCGCCAGCACGATGGCGGCGTAGAGGCCGAACGCCGCCAGCAGGACTTCCGCGTTGATCGTGACGTGCGCCATGGGGACTTTCCTCGATAGGGCGCAGCTTCGCGGATTTGACGCCACGAGGAAATTCCGTGCGGCTACGTCCGTAGTACTACCTAGGCCGTTGGCGCGCGGACCCGCGCCAGGGCGGCGGGGCGCGGGCCGCCGGTGGCCCAGTCCAGCAGCTCGACGGGATGGACCACGGGGGCGTCGAGCACGGGGGCGAGCTGGGCCATGCAGCCCACGTTGCCGGCGGCGACAGCGACCGCGCCAGCGGCGTTGATGTTGGCGGCCTTGCGGTCGCGCAGCCGCGTGGCGAGTTCGGGCTGCAGGATGTTGTAGACCCCGGCCGAGCCGCAGCAGAGATGGCCCTCGGCGACGGGGCGCACGTCGAAACCCGCCTCGGCCAGCAGGCGCGGCGGGGCGGCCTTGATCTGCTGGCCGTGCTGCAGCGAGCAGGCGGCGTGGTAGGCGATCGTGAGCGGCGGCACGCGCACGCGCTCGGGCAAGCCGACCTCGGCGATGAACTCCAGCACGTCGCGCGCCGGGACGGCCTCGCCGACGATGCGGCGGTAGGCCTTCAGCATGGTCCCGCAGCCGGCGGCCGTGGTCACGATGGCGTCCACCTTGCCGGCCCTGGCCCAGGCGGCGAGGTTGGCGCGCGCCATGGCCTTGGCCTCGTCGGCGCGGCCCAGATGCTCGGACAGGGCCCCGCAGCAGACCTCGCCCTCGGCCTGTACGACCTCGTAGCCGGCGCGGGTGAGCAGGCGGATGGCGGCGGTCCGCACCTGGGGCGTGACCTCCGGCTCGACGCAGCCCTGCAGCAGCACCACCCGGCCACGCGCCGGACCGCGCGGGAGAAGCGACGGCGAGGCCGTGGCCGGCCCCAGCGGGGAGGCGTCGCCGCGGGGCGCGGGGAGCAGGCGCAGCATCGCGGCCAGAGGCTTCAGCCCCAGCCGTTCCAGAATTGGCTGCAGCGGTCGCGCCAGCCGGCCCAGCCGCAGGGCCCAGCGCAGCCGCGCCGGCCGGGTCAGCACCCGCGCCAGCAGGCCGCGCAGGACCCGCTCCGGCCACGGGCGCGCGTGGTGCGCCTCGATGTAGGCGCGGGCGTGGTCGATGAGCTGGGCGTAGTCGACGCCGGACGGGCAGGTGGTGGTGCAGGCCAGGCACGAAAGGCAGCGGTCGACGTGGGTCACGGTCGCCGGCGCGGGCGGGGCGCCGCTCTCCAGCATTTCCCGGATCAGCTCGATGCGGCCGCGCGGGCTGTCGCGCTCGTCGCCCAGCAGGACATAGGTCGGGCAGGTGGCCGTGCAGAAGCCGCAGTGGACGCACTTGCGGATGGCCGCGGCGCTGGCGGCGGTGGCGGGGTCGGCGAGTTGCTCGGGCGTGAAGGCGGTCTTCATGCGGCGCCCTCCAGGCGGCCCGGATTGAGCACGCCCAGCGGGTCGAAGGCGGCCTTCACCCGGTCCTGCAGCGCGCCCAGGGCGCCGTCGCGCGGACCGAACGCCGGGGCGCCGCGCAGGCAGAGGGCGTGGCCGCCCAGCGCCTTCGCCACCGCCCTCACCTTGGCGGCCGGCTCCTCGGTGAGCAGCCAGGCGAGGCCGCCGGCCCAGTCGTAGAGCGCGTCGCCCGGCAGGCCGTGCGGCCCGCGCCAACCCGCGGCGGGGGGCAGGGACAGGCGCCAAAGGGGCCGGGGATCGCCCGCGAAGGCCTCGACCTCCCGGATCTGGACCCAGAAGTCGCGGCTGTGCTCGCCGTCCAGCGCGTCGATGCGGCCGTAGCCCTTCAGCGCGCCGAGCAGGCCATCGACGCGGGCGGCCACCGAGGCCTCGAAGCCTTCCAGCCGCAGGGCCGTCGTCGGCATCTCGGCCTTCAGCGGCCGGGCGCGGGCGGCGAAGGCCGGAAGGTGCGCGGCGGCCGAGACCTCCCAGGGGCCGTTCATGGCGATGGCCATCGCCTCGCTGGCGCGCACGTCGGGCAGGCCGAACAGCAGCAGCGTGGTCTCGGCGCGGGGGGCGGGCAGCACCTTGATGGTGACCTCGGTGAGGATCGCCAGCGTGCCCCACGATCCGGCCATCAGCTTCATCAGGTCGTAGCCGGTGACGTTCTTCACGACCTTCCCGCCGGCCTTGAAGATTTCGCCGCGCCCGGACACCGCCTCGAAGCCCAGGAAGTGGTCGCGCGCCGCGCCGGCGCGGATGCGGCGCGGCCCGGAGAGGTTGGCCGCCAGCACGCCGCCCAGGGTGGGCTCGCCGCGCGACCCGACCAGGCGCGTCCAACGCGGCGGCTCGAAGGCCAACATCTGTCCGCGTGCGGCGACCAGCTTCTCGAGGTCGGCCATCCGCACGCCGGGCTGGGCCGTGAGCACCAGTTCCTCCGGCGCGTAGTCGACGATGCGGTCCAGCCGCTGGGTGGAGAGTACGAGGTCGACCGGATCGAGCTGGCCGATCCCTCGTTTCGTGCCACCGCCCACCACCTCGATGTGGCGCGCGGCCGCGCCGGCCTCGGCGACGAGGGACTGCACCTCCTCGGGGGTCGTGGGCTTCAGCATGCGGGCCGTGGTGTCGATCATCAGAACCGCGGCAGTTCGGGGAAGGCCAGCTTGCCCCGGTGGACGTGCATCCGGCCGAGTTCGGCGCAGCGATGGAGCGTCGGGAAGACTTTGCCGGGGTTGAGCAGCAGGCCGGGGTCGAAGGCGCACTTCACCCGCTGCTGGCAGGCGAGGTCCGTTGGATCGAACATCTCGGGCATCAGGTCGCGCTTCTCGACGCCCACGCCGTGCTCGCCGGTGAGCACGCCGCCCACCGCCACGCAGAGCTTCAGGATGTCGGCGCCGAAGGCCTCGGCCTTCTCCAGGTCCCCGGGAATGTCGGCGTCGTAGAGGATCAGGGGGTGCAGGTTGCCGTCGCCGGCGTGGAAGACGTTGGCGACGCCCAGTCCGTACTGCGCGGAGAGCTCGGCGATGCGGGTCAGCACCTGCGGCAGGGCGCGGCGCGGGATCGTGCCGTCCATGCAGAAGTAGTCGGGGGCGATGCGGCCCACGGCGGGGAAGGCGGCCTTGCGGCCGGCCCAGAAGGCCAGGCGTTCGGCCTCGGTCTCGGAGATCCGCAGGAAGTCGGCGCCCCGGGCCTCGGCCAGGCCGCGGATGTGGCCGGTCAGTTCGGCGCATTCGGCGGCGGGACCGTCCAGCTCGACGATCAGCAGGGCGGCGGCGTCCACCGGATAGCCCGCGCCGACGAACGCCTCGGCCGCGCGGATCGCCGGGTTGTCCATCATCTCCAGGCCGGCGGGGATCACGCCCCCGGCGATGATGTCGCCGACGGTGGCGGCTGCGCCCTCGACGGTGGGAAAGCCCAGGAGCAGGGCCTTGGCGGTCTCGGGCTTCGGCAGGATACGGACCGTTACCTCCGTCACGACGCCCAGCAGGCCCTCCGAGCCCGTGACGAGACCCAGCAGGTCGTAGCCCTCAGCGTCCATGGCCTTGCCGCCCAGACGGACCACCTCGCCGGTCATCAGCACCAGCTCGCAGCCGAGCAGGTTGTTGGTGGTCAGGCCGTACTTCAGGCAGTGAACGCCGCCCGAGTTCTCGGCCACGTTGCCCCCGATGGTGCAGGCGATCTGGCTGGAGGGGTCGGGCGCGTAATAGAACCCCTGCCCTTCCACGGCGGCGGTGACGCCCAGGTTGGTGACTCCCGGCTGCACCACGGCGCAGCGGTTGGCGTAGTCCACCTCCAGCACGCGGTTGAATTTCGACAGGCCCAGCACGACGCCGTCGGCCAACGGCAAGGCGCCGCCCGACAGCGAGGTGCCGGCCCCGCGGGGCACCACCTTCACGCCGTTGGCGTGGCACCAGGCCAGGATCTCGGAGACCTGGGCCGTCGTCTCGGGCAGCACCACCGCGATCGGCGTCTGGCGGTAGGCGGACAGGCCGTCGCTCTCGAACGGCACGAGCCCCGCGGCCTCGGCGACGACGCCCTCACCCGGCACGATCCTCTGCAACGCCCGCACGATCTCGCCCTTGCGGGCGATCAGCGCGGCCTCCGGGATGGGCATGTGCATGCCCCATGCCTACGCGGAGACTCGGGCGCGCTCCAGCGGGATGTGCGGGTTCAGCCGGGCGGCGGGCCAACCCGCTGGCAGATCGCCGCCGGCGTCGGCGCCTCGCCGGGCGCCCGGCCGCTCATCGGCGCGCCATCAGCCCACAGGGTGACGGGTTGGAAGACCGATGCGAAACGCACGGTCACCTGGTCCTGGCAGGCTCGCCGGGCGACGAGCTTCAAGCTGCCGGCGGCATTGTCGAACGGCCAACCCAGGATCGACAGCTCAGGGCGGAACGACCCGAAGTCGTCCCAGTGGACCGGAATGACCAGGGGCTTGTGCTGCGATGTCAGCGGGGCCGGCGTCGCTGACGCATCGAATACGACACGCTTCCAATAGAGGTCGGTTACGCTTGGCGGCTGGTCTCCCAGTCTCGCGACTCCGAGGAAGACCACGTGCGGCTTGAGCGCGGCGAAGCTGACGTCCGGCACGTTGGCGCTGGGGTAGAGCAGCACCCTCAGCCCGTTCTTGTGGATCACCATGTACGAGAAGTTCGGGCCCATCTGATAGGCCAGGGCGGGCGCATCCCGGGGCACCCGCGTCTTGATCTCCTCTCGCGCCGGCCCGCCCGGGGAATGCGGCGTCTCGTATGCGGTGATCGTGAAATCGCCGATCTCGCGAGACATGCGCCCTTTGCCGATGAGCCAGAACCTGGCGGGGTCGTCCACGGGATACCCTCGGCCTTCGGCGACGAACCGGACGGATTCCGAGCCGGCAAGCACCGGAGGCCGGCCGGGCGTGAAGCGACCCGCCGACATCGCCACGTCGGGCGCGTCCAGCACATGGTCGTGGTGGGCGTGGGCGACCAGCACCGCGCCGAGGCGGGTGACGCCTGCACGATCCAGCCCTCGCCCGATCTTGCCGAGGTTGGGGCGCATGGCGAGGGCGACCGTGGGCCAGGCCGGCCGCGTGAAGAACCCATCCAGCAGGATCTGGGTCTGGCCGTCGTCGAGCAGGATCGTGCTGACGCCCATGAACTGGGCTCGGACCTCACCGGGCCGGATCGCGCCTACGGCCGGCTCGAGGTCCGGCGCGTAGTCAGCGGTCTTCGGCGCCGCCTCGGCCGCGCCGCCCAGGATCAAGCACATTAGCGCCGCGCACGCGGCGGACCCGATACGTCCCACGATGGCCCCCTACCTGATCGGGAGCCACGCTAGCAGCTTTACCGAGACACACAACGCATGGTGGCGTCTGTGACAGACGCCACCTTACCGACCCTCGAACTGCGGGGTGCGCTTCTCGTTGAAGGCGCCGACGCCCTCGCGGCGGTCGTGGGTGGTGAAGAGGTGGTTGTAGACGGTGAGCTCCAGG
>NZ_JANINU010000110.1 GCF_024508875.1 Phenylobacterium sp. | reverse complement strand
AGATCGAAGCCATCATCAAGCCGTTCAAGCTCGACGAGGTGAAGGAGGCCCTGCAGGACCTCGGCGTCCAGGGGATGACCGTCATCGAGGCCAAGGGCTATGGCCGCCAGAAGGGCCAGACGGAGCTGTACCGCGGCGCCGAGTACGTCGTGGACTTCCTGCCCAAGATCAAGATCGAGGTGGTCGTCGCGGACGACCAGCTGGACCGCGCCCTCGAAGCGATCTCGGGCGCCGCGCGCACCGGCCGCATCGGCGACGGCAAGATCTTCGTGTCCGAGGTGATCGAGGTGGTCCGCATCCGCACCGGCGAGACCGGCACGGTCGCGATCTGACAAACGCTACGACTTCAAGAAGGGGATAATCGCCATGGCTTCCGCCAAAGACATTTTGAACATGATCAAGGAGAAGGACGTCAAATACGTCGACGTCCGCTTCACCGACGTGCGCGGCAAGATGCAGCACGTGACCTTCGACATCGACCTGGTCGACGAGGAATTCCTCACCGACGGCACGATGTTCGACGGCTCCTCGATCGCCGGCTGGAAGGCCATCAACGAGTCCGACATGAAGCTGCGTCCCGACCTGGACACGGCGATCATCGACCCGTTCTACCAGCAGACCACGCTGGCGCTGTTCTGCGACATCGTGAACCCCGACACCAACACGCCGTACAATCGCGACCCGCGCTCGATCGCCAAGGCCGCGCTGAACTACGTCAAGTCGGCGGGCGTGGGCGACACGGTGTACTTCGGCCCGGAAGCCGAGTTCTTCATCTTCGACGACGTGCAGTGGAGCACCTCGCCGCACGACACCCGCTACTCGTACGACTCGGTCGAGCTGCCGGTTAACTCGGGCAAGGCCTATCCGGAAGGCAACATGGGGCACCGCCCCGGCCCGAAGGGCGGCTATTTCCCGGTGAACCCGGTCGACTCGGGCCAGGACCTGCGCGGCGAGATGCTGGCGGTCATGGGCGAACTCGGCATGAAGCCGGAAAAGCACCACCACGAGGTGGCGCCGGCCCAGCACGAGCTCGGTCTGAAGTTCGACACCATGATCACCATGGCCGACCGCCTGCAGCTCTATAAGTACGTGATCCACAACGTGGCCCACGCCTACGGCAAGACGGCCACCTTCATGGCCAAGCCGATGTTCGGCGACAACGGCTCGGGCATGCACGTCCACCAATCGATCTGGGCGAACGGCAAGCCGCTCTTCGCGGGCGACAAGTACGCGGGCCTCAGCGACATGTGCCTCTGGTACATCGGCGGCATCATCAAGCACGCCAAGGCGATCAACGCGTTCTCGAACTCCACGACGAACTCGTACAAGCGCCTGGTGCCCGGCTACGAGGCTCCGGTGAAGCTGGCCTACTCGGCCCGCAACCGCTCGGCCTCCATCCGCATCCCGCACGTCGACAGCCCGAAGGCCAAGCGCATCGAAGCCCGTTTCCCGGACCCGATGGGCAACCCCTACCTGACCTTCGTCGCCCTGCTGATGGCCGGCCTCGACGGGATCGAGAACAAGATCGATCCGGGCGCCGCCGCCGACAAGAACCTCTACGACCTGCCCCCGCGCGAGCAGAAGAAGATTCCGGAAGTCTGCGGCTCGCTGCGCGAAGCCCTGGAAAACCTCGACAAGGACCGGGCCTTCCTCAAGAAGGGCGGCGTCATGGATGACGACTTCATCGACAGCTACATCGAGCTGAAGATGGAAGAGGTCATGCGCCTGCAGCTCCACCCGCACCCGGTGGAATTCGACATGTACTTCAAGTGCTAGTAGGCGGAAGCTGAACCGAGATCGGGCCCGCGGGGCGATCCGCGGGCCTTTTTCGTGCGCAGTTGCGCCCGCAGCGGTTGAGCCCTGCCCTGTAGCGGTTCTAGAAACGTCACAATCGTTCTCCGTCGGGGCATTCCTTTGAAATCAGCGTTCTTCGCCGCCGCCGCGGCCCTCGCCTTCGCCACGCCTGTCGCCGCCGAGACCTCCGAGGGTCCGCAGCCGCTGCCGATGCCCACACCGATCGCGACCCCGCGCGACGTGGCCTATCCCGCCGGAACGCTGAAGCTGGAGGTCGACGCCACCGACGTCGAGCGCCGTATCTTCCGCATACGCGAGACCATCCCCATCGTTGCCGGCGGCGGGCCGGTCACCCTGCTCTATCCGCAATGGGTTCCGGGTGGGCACTCGCCCCGCAACGCGCTGTTCGACATGGCCGGACTGGTGGTGAAGGCGAACGGCAAGGTCGTGCCCTGGACGCGCGACCCCGTGCAGGTCTTCGGCTTCCACGTCACGCCGCCCGCCGACGCCAAGAGCCTGGAGATCGAGTTCCAGTACCTCTCGCCGACCTCCGGCGATCAGGGCCGCGTCGTGATGACGCCCGAGATGCTGAATGCCCAATGGCTGAACCTGGCGCTCTATCCTGCCGGGTACTTCACGCGACGCATCAACATCGACGCCGCGATCAAGCTGCCCGAGGGTTGGGGCTACGGCGTCGCCCTGGAAACGGACAAGGTCGAGAACGGCTGGACCCGTTTCAAGACCGTCGACTTCGACACGCTGATGGATTCGCCGATGTTCGCCGGGCGCTACTTCAAGCGCTACGACCTCGATACCAGCGGCAAATCGCCCGTGCGCCTGAACATCGTCGCCGACCGGCCCGAGCTGCTGGCCTCCACGCCGGAGCAGATCGAGGCGCACCGCGAACTCGTCCGCCAGGCCGACAAGCTGTACGGCGCGCGCCACTACAATCACTACGACTTCCTGCTGGCCCTGACCGAACGCATGGGCGGCATCGGCCTGGAACACCACCGCTCGTCCGAGAACGGGACCACGCCGGAATACTTCACCGAATGGTCGAAGAATGCGCCGTCCCGGAACCTCCTGCCCCACGAGTACAACCACTCCTGGGACGGCAAGTACCGCCGGCCCGCCGATCTCTGGACGCCGAACTTCAACATCCCGATGCGCGACAGCCTGCTCTGGGTCTACGAGGGGCAGGACCAGTACTGGGGCTTCGTGCTGGGCGCCCGCTCGGGGATGGTCACCAAGCAGCAGACTCTGGACGCGCTCGCCATGACGGCGGCGACCTACAGCGAGGGCCGCCCCGGTCGCCAGTGGCGCTCGGTCGAGGACACCACGAACGATCCGATCATCGCAGGCCGCCGCCCGATCCCCTGGACGAGCTGGCAGCGCAGCGAGGACTACTACTCGGAAGGCCAGCTCATCTGGCTCGACGCCGATACGCTGATCCGGGAGAAGACCGGCGGGAAGAAGTCGCTCGACGACTTCGGTCGCGCCTTCTTCGGCGTGAACGACGGCGACTGGAAACAGCCCCTGACCTACACCTTCGAGGATGTGGTCAAGACGCTGAACAGCGTCCTGCCCTACGACTGGGCGACGTTCCTCGACACCCGCGCCCGCAAGGTGGCGCCGGCCTACCCGCTCGATGGGCTGGCGCGCGGCGGCTACAAGCTCGTCTATACCGACAAGCCGACCGACTACTGGAACGACAACGAAGCCAGCCGCAAGACCATCGACCTGACCTACTCGCTAGGCCTGACGCTGAACCGGGAAGCGACGATCACCGGGGTGCTGTGGGACGGCCCGGCCTTCAAGGCCGGCCTGACGAGCGGCGACAAGATCCTCGCCGTCAATGGCATCGCCTACGACACCGGACGCCTCAAGGAGGCGATCACCGCGGCCAAAGGCGGTAAGGACCCCATTACCCTGATCGTGAAGGACGGCGACCACTTCAAGGTGGTCGAGCTAAAATACAATGGCGGCCTGCGCTATCCGCGCCTGGAGCGGATCGAGGGCAAGCCGGACCTGCTGTCGAAGATCTACGAGCCCCTGAAATAGGGGCTCGGCGCCGGATGATCGCTCAGAGCTTCTGGGCGACCCACCAGTATGCGGCGAACGCCAGGGCGGCCGGCGCGAGGTAGGCCCCGGCGAACTGCCAGACCGTCGGGTCGGGCATGGCCGCCGTGATGGTCGAGCCGGTGAACACCACGGCCAGGATCGCCCCGGACGTGCCGACGATGTTCACGATCTCCGGCGGGATGCGGATGCCGCTCCGCGTCTTTTCCGAGTGCTGCATAGTGTTCCTCCCGTCCGCCGCCTTGCTGGCGGTCTTGACGATGGAAGCGTGGCTCCGGCGCAGGTTTTGTGCAAGCCCTGATCGTACAGGCTAGTCGTAGTAGTAGGGCGAACGCTTGGCCCACACGCTCCCAGGATAGGCCTTGTGCAGCAGCTCGAACGCCCGGCGGCCCGAGTGTTCGTGACTGCCGCCCCACCGGCCCGCGCGGATGATCCAGTACAGCGCCTCGGGGACCTGCGGATGCTTGGGGTTGGCCCGCGCGAACGCCAGCATCTCGTCCCAGACCGCCATCGCGCCTGGGGGCAACGCCTCGGGCGTCTCTCCGTACGAGGGGCGGATCCGGTAGAAATACCCGCGCTCCGTCCGCGCCTGGGCGGCGCCCGCTGCGGCGAAATCGGGCAGCCGGAGGGGCGCGACGCCGTCGCCGCATTCCCCCAGGCACGACAGGTCGGTCCGCGTGTCCGGATCGTCCTCGGACACGCCTGTCCCGAGCTGCTGATACAGGGCGAGCGGCGGCGGAACCGGCGCGACGGGCCGCCCCTGCGGCAGAACGACCCAGTTGGTCCACGGCTCCTGGAACTGAGCCACCGTGCCTTCCGGCCGGATGTAGTCCACGAGGTCGGTGCGCAGGCCCGGGACCTTGGCCAGCACGAAGAACTCCGCGAACCGCTTCTGTGGTCCGGCCGGCGCCGCCCGGATCGCCCGCCATTCCGCGGCCAGTTGCGGGAGCAGCGTTTGCAGGTCGCCCATCAGCCCGTCCACCGTGGCATGGTCGCCCAGCACGACCGCGCGGGCGTAGTTCGTCAGGGCGATGTCGAGCCGCAGCCTTGCCGGGAGCTGCGCGTCGCGGCCCAGCGCCAGCCTGGTCTTCAGGGGCAAGCGGTCGATCACCGCCCGCGCGTCCTCGCCGAAGCCCAGCGCCCCGGCATAGCCTTCTCCGTCGTAGACCCCTGCCGGCTGCACGGCGTCCGCCTGCCAAAAGCCGCGCACGCAGCCGCCCTTGTTGTCGTCGTCCCCACAGATCCGCCGGCGCTGCGCGAACCGCGCGAACTCGGCCGCGTCCGCCGCCACCTGCGCCCGCTGCGCCAGGAACAGGTTCCGGTCGTTCACCGACAGGTCGCGCCGGGCCAGCACCGCATCCAGCCTCGCCCGCGTCGCGGCCGCCCCGGCCCCACCCATGGTCAACCGCGTCAGATGGTATTGCGCGCTGAGCCACGCCGGGCTGGCGGCCGGGACCTTCCCCGCCGCTTCGGCGAGGTCGGCCGCCTCTGGCGCGCCGGGGTCCGTAAGGGCCAGCCCCGCCACCAGCCACGCGGGATCGTGCGTCGCGCCCCAGCGCTGCCGCGCGTGCGCCAGCGCCTCGCGCCGCGTGCGGGCCGCGAGCTGGGCGTAGGTCTCGGCCGCCCCCTCCCGCTCCGCAGCCTCGGCGGCGTCGCGGGTCGGCGCCGCCCGGATGGTGGCGATCCAGTCCATAGCCTCCGAGGGAGCGGTCCCCTTGTCGTAGAGGTTGGCGTAGTCGCGAAAGCCGACCGCGATGTCGGACACCGCGTCCCGCTGGCCAAGCTCCTTCTCCAGCTCCGCCATTAGTTGCCGCGGCCGGTCGCGGAAATCGAGCATGCGGCGCATCTTCGGCGCCTCACCCTGGCCGAAGGTTCCGCCTGGGGCCTTGGCCAGTTCGCCGATCGCGGCCCGCGCGCCGGCGAATGCATCAGCCGTTTTCTCGACCACCGCCGAGCGCACCAGCGCGCGCGTCCGCAGATAGGGCGCGAGCGGCCGCCACGGCGAGCCCCTGTCCTTGGCGATGGCGGCAAAGCGGACCGCCGCGTCGCTGTTGCGCCCCTGGTAGAGGTCGAAAGCCGCCTCCTGGTAGGCGCGGTCGGCCTTCAGCCAAGCCGGCGCATCGGCGATGGGGACGGGCAACGCCGCGCCCGAGGCATGACAGGCGTCGAACACGGCGTCCTGCGTCGCCAGCCACGCCTTCACCGCGGGCGAGTCCGCGCCGTACTTCGCCGCCCGGTCCTTCAGTGTCGCCGAGGCGGTGTCGAAGGCCTCGTCGAAACAGTTGGCGATCGTCGTGTAGTTCGCCCCCTCGCGCTCGGTGGTGATGTAGCCGACCTCGGGGGCGCCGGGCACGAGGGCCCGCGCCTTCAACCAGCCGTCGACGCCGACGTTCTCGCGGGAGATATCGTAGCGCCAGCGCCAGGGCGGATCGCAGCAGGGCGTGGAGAGCGCCTCGCCCGCGGCCTGCCCCACCTTCTGCCCGTGCAGCAGCCGCCAGGCGATATAGAGCTGCGGCCGCGGCGACCGCGCCATGACCACCCCCAGGCGACCGTCGTAGAGTCGCGACAGGTCCGCGGCCTCGCCGCCGAACTGGTCGACGTACCAGGAGGTCGTCATGCCCGGACCCGACGCGCGCGCCGCGTCCGCGCCGAGGAGGAGCAGCGCGCTCGCCAGCGCCAGGGCCTTCAGTCGCCGCGCCATGTCGCCACCCTCTCCTTCACCCGCTCAAAATCGGACGCCGTCCAGCTCCTCGGGCTGAACAGATAGACCCGGCGGCCGGCCGGTGCGCGCACCGGGGTATCGGTCGAGATCGCCAGCGCGCTTCGGCACCGAGGATCGGCGAAGTCGCCGCCCGCCGCCAGCTTCGCCTTCAGCCGGCCCCCGCCAGGCCCCATCCGGAACAGCATCGGCACGACCTCGTCGACCGGCGCATCCGCCAGCCAGCCTTCGGTCTCGCACCATGACGCCAGGGCGGTCATCGAGAGGGTCGTCCCGGCCGGAAGCCCAGCCCGCACGGCCTGCAGCAACGCCAGGAGGATCGGCCGCTGGGAGGCGCGTACTTCGAAGTCCACCTGCAGCCGCCGAACACCCGGCCGCGCGCCCAGGCGCAGCACGGCGGCAGCCACCTGCTCCGCCCGCTCCGACCGCCAGGCCAGCTCCCGTCGCGGGTCGACCTGCACGTGCACGACCGCCGTTGTCACGCGATCCGCGGGCGCCGCCAACGGATGGCGCCGGCCCCGCACAATCAGCCGCTCGCCCGACAGTTCGATGAAGCCCGTCTGCACGGCGATATCGGCGTCCGCCGGCGCGAAGCGCAGGTCCTCAGGCCGCTCCCACGCCCAGAGGGTCAACGGCTGGGCTGCGGCCCTCCCCGCCGCGCACGCCAGGCCGAGGGCCAGAAGCACCCCTAGCCGGCCCACCGCGCCTCCATCCAGGCGCCGGCCAGACCGATCGCCCGCCGCGCGGCCTGCAACACCCCGCCCCAGGCGTGGAAGACGTGGATCATCTCGGGCCAGACCTCCAGCCGCAC
>NZ_JANINU010000109.1:2953-40127 GCF_024508875.1 Phenylobacterium sp. | reverse complement strand
AGCCAGTCGTCGAACGACACCTATCCGACGGCCATGCACATCGCCTCGGCCGAGGAGGTCGCGCGGTCGGTCATGCCGGCGCTGGAGCATCTGCACGCCGCGCTGAAGAAGAAGGCCGACGAGTTCAGCCACATCATCAAGATCGGCCGCACCCACACGCAGGACGCCACGCCCCTGACCCTCGGCCAGGAATTCGGCGGCTATGCCCACCAGGTGAAGATGTCGGTGCGCCGTATCAAGGAGACGCTCTACGGCCTCTACGAGCTGGCGCAGGGCGGTACGGCCGTCGGCACTGGCCTGAACGCCCCGATCGGCTTCGCCGAGAAGGTGGCGGAGAAGATCGCCGCGATCACCGGCCTGCCGTTCGTCACCGCCCCGAACAAGTTCGAGGCCCTGGCCGCGCACGACGCGATGGTGTTCAGCCACGGCGCGCTGACCGCCGCGGCCGGTTCGCTGTTCAAGATCGCCAACGACCTGCGCTTCCTGGGCTCGGGCCCTCGCGCCGGCCTCGGCGAACTGGCCCTGCCCGAGAACGAGCCGGGCTCGTCGATCATGCCCGGCAAGGTCAATCCGACCCAGGCCGAGGCCCTGACCATGGTCTGCGCCCACATCATGGGCAACCAGTCCGCCATGGCCTTCGCCGGGAGCCAGGGTCACTTCGAGCTGAATGTCTTCAATCCGGTGATGGCCTACAACTTCCTGCAGTCCTGCCGCCTGCTGGCGGACGGCGCCGTCAGCTTCACCGACAACATGGTCGTGGGGACCGAAGCGCGCGAAGACAACATCAAGGCGAACCTGGAACGCTCGCTGATGCTGGTCACCGCGCTGAACGGCAAGCTCGGCTACGACAATTGCGCCAAGATCGCCAAGGCGGCGCACAAGAACGGCACCACGCTGCGCGAAGAAGCGGTCGGCGGCGGCTACCTCACCAACGAGGAGTTCGACGAGTGGGTGCGCCCGGAGAAGATGATCAGCCCGGGCTGATCTACTCCGCCGCGTAGACCACCGGATGCGCGTGGGCCCAGAGATGGGCGCGGTAGGCCTCGAAGCACTGCTCGCCGCAGATCAGGCGCATGATCGCGCCTTCGGCGATGAACTTCGCGCAAGCGGGATCCGCCTCGACCAGCGGGATCAGCGCCTCGGCGTTCCAGGCCCTGGAGTGCTCGATGTCGAGCTGCGCGTGCAGGGCGAAGTACTTGCGCTGCTCGGGCGCGACGCCCAGGCGCTTAAGCCCCTCATCGACGCAGGCCACGCGCGTCGGCGCGGTGAGCTCGACCACCCCCAGGGCGCCGATCGACTGGTAGACGTAACGGCGCGTCGTCGCGAAGGCAGTCATGGTGTTCGCGAGTGCGAGAGATTGCCAGAGGGTGCCCTCGATGGTCGGGTGCAGGTCCAGCCCCTGGACGGTTCGGTCCAGCATCGGGCCATGCATGCCGCCCTCCTTGCCGCGGCCCATCTCGTCCCAGTAGTTGCGGGCCAGTTCAAGCTTGGGCCGGGCCGGCAGCTTCACCTGGGTCATGGCCACCAGGTCGTCGAAGCCCGCCTCGCCTGCCGCTTCCTGGGTCAGGAACCACTTGATCTGTTCCAGGCTGGCGCTGGTTTCGATCCAGGCGAACAGCGGGTCGTATTGGCCGGGGCCTGAATGCTTGAGCGCCTCGAACCATCGGATGAACCCGGCGGCGTCGCTGGGGACATCCGCGACGAGGGGGGCTACGTCCATGCGGAAGCCTTCGATGAAGGCCCCCTCGATGCGCATCATCCTGAAATCGTTGTTGAGGTCGATGGACCAGCCGGGTGTCGGCGTCTGGACAGCCAGGCGGCGACGATTCCACTGCGCCAGCCCCTGATGCATCGACTCGGCATCGGGAAACTCTGGCGAGAACAGGCCCACGCGGGCCAGGCGTTGTGCTGCAAGCATTCTTGGCTCCCTCGGAGGCGAAGGAGCGCGCGTGCGACGAAGGAGTTCCGAGCGCTAAGCTGGGTTAAGCCCGGCGCATCACCGCGAAATCGGCGAGGTCCTGCAGCGCCGGCCGCCAGCTATTGGAGCCGTAGTCGGCGATCGCCGCCTTGGCGCCGTCGGCGTAGCGAACCGCCAAGCCCAGGGTGTCCTCGAGGGCGCCGGTCTCGCGCATCAGCTCGCGGGCGCGGTCGAGATCGCCCTCCTCCTGCTCGCGCCGATCGACCGTGCGGACCCAGAAGTCGCGCTCGGCGGCGCTGGTGCGGCGCATGGCCAGCAGCAGAGGCAGCGTGACCTTGCCTTCACGGAAATCGTCGCCGGGATTCTTGCCGAGGGTCTCGGCGTCGCCGGAATAGTCCAGAGCGTCGTCGATGAGCTGGAAGGCGAGCCCGAGGTCCTGGCCGAACTTGCGCAGGGCGCGGCAGCGCTCGGGCGGCGCACCGGCGGAGATAGCCCCGGCCTCGGCGGCGGCGGCGAACAGCTCGGCCGTCTTGGCCTTGATGATCTCGATATAGACGTCCTGGCTGAGCTCCAGGTCGTGGCTGCGCGTAAGCTGCAGCACCTCGCCCTCGGAGATCACGCGGCTGGCGCGCGCCAGGACCTCCAGGGCGGGCATGGAACCCGCGCCGACCATCAGCTCGAACGAGCGGGCGAACAGGAAGTCGCCGACCAGAACGCTGGCCGGCGCGCCCCAGATCAGATGGGCGGCCACGCGGCCGCGGCGCAGTTGCGACGAGTCCACCACGTCGTCGTGCAGCAGGGTCGCGGTGTGGATGAACTCCACGGCCGCCGCCAGCTTCAGGCACGCATCGTCACGGGCGCCGCAGAGACGCGCCGCCGCGATCGTCAGCAGCGGTCGCAGCCGCTTCGCCGAGCCCGCGATCAGGTGATCGGCTAGGGCCGGGATGACCGGCACGGGGCTGTCCATGTGTTCGCGGATGAGCTTGTCCACCGCGCGCATGTCGGGGCCCGCCAGCTTCAGCAGCAGGTCCAGGGACGGGGGAGCGGCGATAGCCTGGGCGGCTTCCAAGGGAGGACTATTCCTGTATCAACCAAGCGGTCGGCCCCCGACCGTCCGCCATTCGCCGGGACAATGGTGACGCGACAGGGCACGGTCAAGCGAGCACGACCGAACACGTTCAGTCCCTTCTACACCAAGGCCCGTCGGATGGATGCCCCTACTGAAGACCGTCTGCTGAACGGCCGGGTCCGTTTGCGGCAACCGGCGAAGGGCTATCGCGCGGGGATGGACGCAGCTCTGCTGGCGGCGGCGTGCGACGCGGGCCTTGGCCAGCGGGTGATCGAGGCAGGCTGCGGCCCTGGCGCGGCGTTGCTGGCGGCGGCGGCCCGGCAGGCCGGCGCGACCTTCGTCGGCGTCGAGCGAGAGGCGGAGGCCCTGGCCCTGGCGCGGGAAAACATTACGCTGAACGCCCTGGAGGCCCGCGTGACCGCCATAGCCGGCGACGTGGCCCAGCGTTTCAAGGCTTTGGGCCTGCCGCCCTTCGACGCGGCGATCGCCAATCCCCCCTTCTTCGACGACCCCGCGGCGCTGCGGGCGCCGGCGCCCGAGAAGGCCGCCGCCTGGATGGCCGACGAAGGGCTGATGGCCTGGACGGAATTCCTCATTAAGGCGGTGCGCGAAGGCGGGACGATCACGGTGATCCACCGGGCCGACCGACTGGCCGACCTGCTCAGCCTGCTCGCGCCCAAGGCTGGGTCGTTCCAGATCCGTCCGATCCACCCGTTCGCCGACGCCCCGGCCAAGCGGGTGCTCGTCCGCGCGATCAAGACCGGCAAGGCGCCGCTGAAGCTGCTGCCGCCGCTTGTGCTCCACGACCGCGAGGGCGGGAAGCATCGTCCGGAGGTCGAGGCGATCCTGCGAGGAGAAGCGGGACTGGGCTGGGGGTAGGCTCTCCTCGCCCTCCTTCCGCTCGTCGTGGCCGGGTTCGACCCGGCCATCCACCCGACCTCGCAAGACGGAGCGCGAGCCTGCGGGCGCCCTGGAATGAATCCCCGGGTCAAGCCCCGGAATGACGAACCATGTGGGAATGGCTCACCGAACCTAAGACGGCTTGCCGTGGACCACCGGAGACAGCGCCGCGCTGTCGGCCAGCATACGGTCGACGAGATCCAGCGGGATATCTCCCGGCTTCCGGAAGCGGATGCAGCTCTTGCCAGCGTCCAGCTTGGCCAGGGCCTCGGCATGCAACGGGTGGACCCGCGTGCTCACGTAAAGCGAAATGTACTGCTTCTGGCTGTTAAAGGCGAAGACCGGCCCCTCGTCGCCGCGCCGAACGTAGGCTGGCATGCCGTAGCTCATCCGCTCCGCGGCGGCGCCGAAATGCTTTAAGGCGCAGGCGCGGACAGCCTCCAGCGCCGGCCGGCGCGCCGCGTCGGTCTCGGCCATCCAGTCGTCCACGCTGACCGCCGTCGACTGCACCATGGCTCAGATCCCGAGGGTTTCCTTGCAGGACGGATCGACGATGTCCTGCTGCTCGGGATGCTTCTTCACCCACGCCGACATGAAGGGGCAGGTCGGGATGACCAGCAGACCGTTCTGCCGGGCGTAGCCGAACGCCGCCACCGCCAGCGCGCCCGCCACGCCCTTGCCCGCGAAGGCGTCCGGCACGACCGTGTGGGGCAGGATGATGTGGCCGGGCTTCAGCCGGTACTCGGCGAAGGCCGTGTCGCCGTCCAGCTTCACCTCGAAGCGGCTGGCGGCGGTGTTGTTGGTGACGGTGACGTCGGCCATGGCGAACTCCCTGCTGCGCCCTTCTTGACGCGGCGCGGAGCCGCCGCCAAGGTCCCGCGCATTCGGCGAGGCCAGCAGCAGAGGAGAAGGTTCGCATGTCGCCCATTGCCCACGCAGCCATCCGCTGCGTCGCCGCGCCGGCTGCCTGACAGCCCACCATCCCCGTGCGGGGATGATCCGCGGTCGACGCCCGCTGGACCCGAAGGTCCGTGGCTCACGACTTCAAGGACATCCCCGTTGCTGACCACAGCACTCACCGACTACGGCTGGAACGACAGGTTCCAGGCCGATTTCGAACCCTTCACCGCCCAGGGCCTGATCCCCGGGCGCATCGTCGTCCAGCAGCGCGGCGGCTATCGCCTCCTGACCCAGGACGGCGAGATCGACGCCCGCGCCTCGGGCGTCCTGCTCAAGACGGCCGCCGACGAGGACCGGCCCACCGCCGGCGATTGGGTGGCCGTCGAGGCCCGCCCGGGCGAGACCTGGGCGCTGGTTCACCACGTCCTGCCTCGCAAGACCGCCTTCATCCGCAAGGCCTCCGGCCCGCGCGGCGGGGCCCAGGTGGTGGCCGCCAACGTCGACGTAGCCTTCCTGGTCGCCTCGATGAACGCCGACCTCAACCTGCGCCGGCTGGAGCGCTACCTGGCCACGGCCTACGAGAGCGGGGCCGAGCCCGTCGTCGTCCTGACCAAGGCTGACCTGACCGGCGATCCGGCCGCGGTCGTGGCCGAGGTGGAGGCCATCGCCTTCGGCGCCCCCGTCCTGGCGGTGTCGTCGAAGACAGGGCTGGGCTTGGACGCGGTGGCGCAGCGCCTGCCGCCCGGGAAGACGGCGGTGCTGCTCGGCTCGTCGGGCGCGGGCAAGTCCACCCTGCTCAACGCCGTGGCGGGCGAGGAGAAGATGGCCACCGGCGAAATCCGCGAGGACGACGCCCGCGGTCGCCACACCACCACCCACCGCGAACTGGTGCGCCTGCCGTCGGGCGGACTGATCCTCGACACGCCGGGAATGCGCGAGCTGGGCCTGTGGGACGCCGACGCCGGGGTCGCCGCGGCGTTTGAGGATGTGGAGGCCCTCGCCGCCGCGTGCCGCTTCAGCGACTGCAGTCACGCCCGCGAGCCGGGGTGCGCCGTGCGCGCGGCGATCCAGGCCGGCGAGTTGCCGGAGGAAAGGCTGCGCGCCTACGAGAAGCTGCAGGCGGAGCTGGCCTTCGAACGTCGCAAGGAAGATCCGCGCGCCGCCCAGGAGAACCGCAAGCTCTGGGCTAGCCGACACAAAGCGGCGCGCGCGTGGATCAAGCAGAAGCGCGGCGGGCCGGAGGCTTGAACGGCGCGCGTCGCCGCGCCCCATGCGCGGCGACGCGCGACCCGCTACATAGGCCGCGATGCTTCGGATCTCAGAACTCAAACTCGGGCTGGATCACGCGCCGGAGGAACTGCCGGCCGCCATCGCCGCGCGCCTGGGCGTGCCCGCTACGGACCTCCTGCGCTGGTCGGTGTGGAAGCGCGCGCACGACGCTCGGAAGAAGGCCGCGATCCTCAAGGTCTACATCGTCGACGCCGAGGTGAAGGACGAAACCGAGGTGCTGCAGCGGCTGGCCGGCGATCCACATGTGCGCCCGACGCCGGACACCTCGTACAAGCCGGTGGCGGCGGCGCCATCGGCCATGCCCTTGCGACCGGTGGTGATCGGCGCGGGGCCCTGCGGCCTGTTCGCGGGCCTGATCCTGGCCGAGATGGGTTTCCGCCCGATCATCCTGGACCGCGGCAAGGTTGTCCGCGAGCGGACAAAGGACACCTGGGGCCTGTGGCGCAAGAGCGAGCTGAACCCGGAGTCCAACGTGCAGTTCGGCGAAGGCGGGGCCGGCACGTTCTCCGACGGCAAGCTCTACAGCCAGATCAAGGACCCGCGCTTCCTGGGCCGCAAGGTGCTGACCGAGTTCGTGGCGGCCGGCGCCCCGCCCGAGATCCTGACCGAGGCCCACCCGCACATCGGCACCTTCCGCCTGGTGACCATGGTCGAGAGCCTGCGGGCCAAGATCGAGGCGCTGGGCGGCGAGTACCGCTTCCAGCACCGGGTCACCGACGTCGAGCTCGACCGGGCGCCCGACGGCGCGAAGCGGGTCCGGGGCCTGCACCTGCACACCGGCGAGTTCCTGGAGGCCGACCACGTCGTCCTGGCCATCGGTCACTCCTCGCGCGACACCTTCCAGGCGCTGTACGACCGCGGCGTCCACATCGAGGCCAAGCCGTTCTCCATCGGCTTCCGCATCGAGCATCCGCAGTCGTGGATCGACCGCGCCCTCTTCGGCCCCTGCGCCGGGCATCCCGACCTGGGGGCGGCCGCCTATTCCCTGTCGCACCACTGCGCCAACGGGCGGACGGTCTACAGCTTCTGCATGTGCCCCGGCGGGACGGTGGTGGCGGCCACGTCCGAGCCGAACCGCGTCGTGACCAACGGCATGAGCCAGTATTCGCGCAACGAGCGGAATGCGAACTCGGGCTTCGTGGTGGGGATCGGTCTCGAGGACTATCCCAGCGACCATCCCCTGGCCGGCATCGAACTGCAGCGCGAGCTGGAGAGCGCGGCCTTCGTCGCCGGCGGTGGCGACTACTGCGCGCCGGGCCAGCTCGTGGGGGACTTCCTGGCGGGCCGCGCGTCCACCGCGCTGGGCAGCGTGGTCCCGAGCTACAGGCCAGGGGTGCGCCCCACGGACCTGGCCGCGATCGTGCCGGACTATGTGAGCGAGGCGATGCGCGAGGCCCTGCCCGTCTTCGGCCGGCGCATCCCGCGCTACGATGATCCCGAGGCGGTGCTGACGGGCGTGGAGACCCGCACCTCGGCGCCGATCCGGATCACGCGGGGCGCCGACTTCCAGAGCCTGAACGTCCGCGGCCTGTTCCCGGCCGGCGAGGGCGCCGGCTATGCGGGCGGCATCCTCTCGGCAGGCGTGGACGGCATCAAGGTCGCCGAGGCCGTCGCCCGGGTGATCGTCGGGAGCACGACCGCTGGCGCACCGAGCCCGGGGTGGTCTTCGAAATAGCCGGCGCCCTCACTTCGGGCGGCGTACCCGCCGGCTGAAAATCCATATGGAACCCTTATGCCGGCAGCGGCTATCGCTAGCGGGATTTGGCTGACGAGGTTCCCATCATCCACGCGCTTCCCGCCACGCCGTCAGGCCACCCTGGCCGGCGGCCGCCATTTCTTGCGCTCGCAATCGGCAGCATCGGGGTGGTCTTCGGCGATATCGGCACCAGCCCTCTCTATGCGTTCCGAGAGGCGCTGGGACAAGCGAACGGCGTCACCCCTGAGGCCGTCCTCGGTGTGGTTTCGCTGGCGTTCTGGGCGTTGATCCTTGTCGTAACGGTCAAGTACGTCCTCTTCCTCATGCGGGCCGACAACAACGGCGAAGGCGGGGTCCTGTCTCTGGCCGCTCTCGCCGAACGCGCCGTCGGCCGACGAACACCGCTGATTTTTGTGCTCGGTGTCGCCGGAGCGGCTCTCTTCTACGGCGACGCGATCATCACCCCTGCGATCTCGGTGATGTCGGCCATCGAAGGTCTGAGAACCGTGCCGGTGCTGGGCGACAAGGTGACCGAGGGCGTGGTCATCGCCTCAAGCCTTGCCATCCTTGTGGGCCTTTTCCTCATCCAGTCGCGGGGAACGGCGGGCGTCGGCCGCTGGTTCGGCCCAATCTGCCTGCTCTGGTTCGTCGCGATCGCAGCGATCGGCGCGCCGCACATCCTGGCGGAGCCGGGAGTGCTCGTCGCCCTCAGCCCTCATCATGCCGCGGGCTTCCTGCTCACTCACGGCATGGCCGGCTTCTTCGTCCTTGGCTCGGTCTTCCTGACGGTCACCGGAGCCGAAGCCCTGTTCGCCGACATGGGCCATTTCGGCCGGTGGCCTATCCAAGCTTCGTGGATCTTCTTCGTACTGCCGCTGCTGGTCGTGAACTACCTCGGCCAGGGCGCGTTCGCGCTCCACCAGCTCGCCGGGGCCCACGGCCAGGCGATCCAGAACACCGACTGGTTCTTTCAGATGACGCCAGAGGCCCTGCGGGCGCCGATGGTGGCCTTGGCCGCGCTGGCCACGATCATCGCCAGTCAGGCGGTGATCACCGGCGCGTTCTCGCTGACACACCAGGCGATCCTTCTGGGCTATCTGCCGCGGCTGACCGTGCTCCGCACGTCAAAGACACAGGCAGGCGAGATCTACATCCCCCAGATCAACCTGCTTCTGGCGATCGGCGTCGTCTTCGTGATCGCCGTCTTCCACAACTCCAGCGCCCTCGCCCATGCGTACGGCCTGGCCGTCACGGGCACCATGGTTGTCACCACCCTGCTCGCCTTCATCGTCGTCACGCGGCTTTGGCGTTGGCCCCGCTGGAAGGCCGCTGCCCTCATTGTGCCGCTACTCGCCCTCGACACGGTGTTCCTCGGCGCCAACGCCCTCAAGCTGCTCTCGGGCGGCTATTTCCCGCTCGCGATCGGTGGGGCGCTGTTCTTCCTGATGGCCACCTGGGCGCGCGGCTCGGATGAGATCCGCCGACGCGCAGGGCGCGACACGCCGATCCTCGAGGAAATGCTCGACCTGCTCGCCTCCCGCTCGGTGCACCGCGCCGAGGGTACGGCGGTGTTCCTGACCTCGGACGCATCCCACGTACCCGGAGCTCTGCTGCACAACCTGAAGCACAACAAGGTGCTGCACGCCTCGAACCTCATCGTCTCGGTCCAGATCGCACAGGCCCCGCACGTACCGGAGAGCGCGCGGGCAGAGGTGGTGAAGCTGTCTCCGGATTTCACCCGCATCATCCTGACCTTCGGCTACATGGACGATCCCAACGTGCCGAAGGCCCTGAGCGCCCTGCGCCGGCGCGACGTGAAGATGGATATCATGCGCACGTCGTTCTTCGTGGGACGCCGCACCCTCGTGCGGGCGGCGCAATCCCCGCTGCCGCCGGGCATGGGCCGCCTCTACCTATGGCTGGCGAAGAACGCCGCGGACCCCACCGACTTCTTCCGCATCCCGCCCGGACGCGTGGTGGAGATGGGCGTGCAGATGTCGCTCTAAGCGGCTCGGCCGCCTAACGGGCGAGCCAGCGTGCCGGCAAGCGATATTCGGGGCGGCTGGGACGGACGAGGTCGACAGCGACCAGCAGGCCGAGCCCCGCGAACTTCAACAAAATCCGGATCAGGTACATGCGCCGCCTCCCCAACTGTGACAGCAACGGCCAGCTACGACAGAGGTTGCGTCGAGTCGATGACAAGGCGGCGACATCCCACCCCGGGCCGTCACATTTGCACGGGGACGTGGCGACGCCGCCCCAGGTACGGCGCCTCTAGTCCGGCGTCCGCATCGCTTCCTGCCGCTTCCCGCGGATAAGCTCGATGGCGGTCTTGATCCGGTGGCCGAACAGCACCGTGGACAGGACTCCACCTACCCCGATGGTGAAGGCGTTGGCGGCCGGCGCCGACTTCGCGAAGACGGGCAGCGCCATCCAGGCAATCATGACGGCCGCCACCGCCGCGATCAGGCGCATGACGACGTCCCGATCCTTGAGGCTGACGGCGCGCGCGGTCTTTGCCGCCGCCATTTGCTCGTCATGCTGGTAGCGATCCTTCGCCAGCTGGCGCTCGTGGCGGCGCGCGTCTTCCTTGGCAGTGATCCGCGCCAAGTCCTTGGGGCGAAGCCTCGGCGCGCCGGGATCGATGAACACGGCCACCTCCCTGCGCGCCGGCCCTGCAGCTTCAGCGTATCCTTCCTCCCGCCGCCTGTCCGACATGGTTCGCCACCCACATTGTCATCGCGGTCGTCCGAACCTCCACCAATCCGCCCGCCGCGCTTGCTTTCTTGAGACGCCTAAGCCCGTCGCGCGCTCTCCTGCGCGAGGAGCCGCAGTTCCGAGAGTTTCTGCCAACGACGGCCGCCGCCGTGCGCAACCTCGGCAAGGATTGCGACCCATCCGTTGACCGAAGCGACCTCGTGGCCACGCGCCCTGATCGATTCCAGCACCACCTTGGAAGGGGACTCGTCGGCCGCATCAGGGAAGACCAAGAGTCCGTCCCGAACGATTCCGTCAAAAGCCTGGCCGAGGTAGCTGAACCTGAGCGCTGTGCCCTCCGGCAGATACACTCCGCTATGGCTCCAGCCACCCTCCGCAGTCGTGTCTTCGTCGGCGATCAGAAGGGCGATCACTTCGCCGAGTTCCATTGTCACCGGCAGCTTCAGCTCTTGCGCGCGCAGGGCGATGCGGCTCAAGGTCTCCCAGGAGATCGGCACCATCGCCATCGACCGCCCCCATCACAAGTTGTTTCCAGCCTTGACAACTTGGGGGCGCCGACACAGCGCGAGTCAATCCAGAATCTCTCCAGAGGTTAAAATTCTCTTTCCGGTGGCAACTGGCGCGATTCCGAGATGGACGCGATTCAAGGCGCGAGATTCCGGCCGGCCAAAAAAACGGCCCGGACTCTCGCCCGGGCCGTCTCATGAAGACTGGCTCCCCGCGTGCGCAGGGATGGCGCGCGACGTGATCAGTTCCGCGCGGTGTCGACCAGCTTGTTCTTGGTGATCCAAGGCATCATGGCGCGCAGGCGCTGGCCCACTTCCTCGATCTGATGCTCCGAGCCGCGGCGGCGGGTCGCCTTGAAGGACGGGGCGCCGACGGCGTTCTCCTGCATGAAGTCGCGCACGAAGCGGCCCGACTGGATATCCTCCAGCACGCGCTTCATCTCGGCCTTGGTCTCGGCGGTGACGATGCGCGGGCCGGTGACGTACTCACCATACTCCGCGGTGTTGGAGATCGAGTAGTTCATGTTGGCGATGCCGCCTTCGTAGATCAGGTCCACGATCAGCTTCACCTCGTGCAGGCACTCGAAGTAGGCCATCTCGGGGGCGTAGCCCGCCTCGACCAGCGTCTCGAAGCCGGCGCGGATCAGTTCGACCAGGCCGCCGCACAGAACGGCTTGCTCGCCGAACAGGTCGGTCTCGCATTCCTCACGGAAGTTGGTCTCGATGATGCCCGAGCGGCCGCCGCCGATCGCCGAGGCGTACGCCAGGCCCAGGTCCATGGCGCCGCCGGTGGCGTCGTGGTGGACCGCGATCAGGCACGGCACGCCGCCGCCCTTCTGGTACTCGCCGCGCACCGTGTGGCCAGGGCCCTTCGGCGCGACCATCAAGACGTCGACGGTGGACTTGGGCTCGATCAGGCCGAAGTGGACGTTCAGGCCGTGGGCGAACAGCAGCGCCGCGCCGTCGCGGATGTTGGGGGCGATCTCGGCGTTGTAGATGCCGCGCTGCAATTCGTCGGGGGCCAGCACCATGAGCACGTCGGCCCACTTGGCGGCGTCGGCCACGGTCATGACCTTCAGGCCGTCGGCTTCCACCTTCTTGGCGGTGGCCGAACCCGGCTTCAGGGCGATGGCGACGTTCTTGGCGCCGGAATCGACGAGGTTCAGCGCATGGGCCCGGCCCTGGCTGCCATAGCCTACCACCGCGATCTTCTTGTCCAGGATGCGGGAAATGTCGGCGTCGCGGTCGTAGTAGACGCGCATGTTTGTTCTCCTAGGACAATGAAACCTGCTGCATCCGCGCAACGGCGTCGCAGCAAAGCCGGGGGTGTGAAGCGTTTTTTTGCCGGAAGGTCAAGGCAGGCGTGGGGAGACGCAGGGTCACAGCCACACCCTCGCCATGCTGAGGCTGTCGGCGTAGGCGCCGTCGCGCCAGGCGTGCGCCCGGTGCAGCCCCTCCCGCTCGAAGCCGAAGCGCTCGTACAGCGCGATGGCGCGCTGGTTGTCGGCGTACACCTCCAGTTCGAGCCGGCGGATGTTCCACCACCTCTCGGCCAGGTCGACGACCGCCGCCATCAGGGCCGTGCCGACGCCGCGGCCGGCGTAGGCGTCATGGACCGCCATGCCGATCCCGGCCGCGTGGCTGCGGCGATGCGGGGTCTGCCGGTGCAGGCCCACCGAGCCCACCGCCTTGCCGCCCACGACACCGACAAGCATGACGTTGTTGCGGTCGAGTTCGAGGAAGCGCTTGCGGCGCTGATCCACCGACACGAACGGCGGCTGCATGGTGCCCCAGATCGCCTGTGGCTGGCTGAATAGCTCGGCGATGTCGGGCACGTCCTCCGGCTCCATGGCGCGGACGACGATCTCGGGCTCGTCTGGATCGGGCGGACCCATCGGTCTCGTCTCCTCCGGTGGGGCCGGGGCGGAACGGGGCCAAAGAAAAAGCCCCGTCCGGATCCCGGCGGGGCTGGTGTTCGGTCTGCGGTCGCTGGAAGCTCCTAGCGCACGACATCCTTCACCGGCCCGCCGGAGGCGGTCGGAATAAGGAGTACGAGCTGGAGCGCGAACGAACGCATGGCGTCGCCTTAGCACGGCGCATCTCTCGTCGGCCAGACCAAACCGTGTCATTCCGGGACCATGCCCATCGAGGTGACCCAGAGCCTGTGGCTGGACGACGACGAGGTGCAGGTTCGCGCGGTTCGCGCGTCCGGCCCGGGCGGCCAGCACGTCAATAAGGTCTCGACCGCGATCGAGCTGCGCTTCGACGTGCGTGGCTCGCCGTCCCTGCCGGAGCCCGTTCGCGCGCGACTCTACAAGCTGTCGGGCAACCGCCTGACCATGGACGGCGTGCTGGTGCTGGTCGCCCAGGAGCACCGCAGTCAGGAGATGAACCGCCAGGCGGCAATGGAACGCCTGCTGGACCTGATCCGCGAGGCCGCCAAGCCCCCGCCCCCGCCGCGAAAGAAGACCAGGCCGACCTACGCCTCCAAGCTCAAGCGCCTGGAAGGCAAGTCCAAGCGGTCAGGCGTGAAAGCGATGCGCGGCAAGCCAAGGGGAGACGACTAGGCTCCCACAGCCGACTGAGGGGGTCCTCAACTGCCGTGAGGAAGCCCCCTCCCCCCTGCGGGGCAAGAACGGGGCTACTCGGCCTCGACCACCTCGGCGGCGCCGACGTACTTCTTGATGCTCTCGATGGCGTCCTTGGCTCCGGACTTCGAGGCATAGCCTTCGGTCGAGAAGATCACCTCGGAATTGTACTTGAAGCGGACCCGGAACTCGCCGGCCTTGTCCTTGTAGATTTCGAACTTGTGGGCCATCGGAAGCCTCCCAGTGACGTTGCGCGCCTGAGCTTAAGCCGGAGTCCGGGACGGCGCTACGGCGACCGCGCCGCCATGCGCAGCCCCTGCGGCGAACCGCCGCCCCCGGCCTCCCGACCTGCGGCACGCGCCCTGCAAGTCAGGGAGCACGCTGCAGGCTTCCCCCGGGGCCGGAGCCGAAACGAAACAGCTTTCAGATTGGACGACAGGATGCTCCGCACTCTCTTCATCGGCGTCGTCGGGGCCGTGTCCCTGGGTTCGGCGGGCGCCGCCTCGGCCCTGACCTACACCTCGCAACTCGAGTACCGGGACGGCCTGACCGGCGCGCAGACGCCGTACGGCACGGTCACCCTCAACGAACTCGACGCCAACACCGTCAAGATCACGGTGACCCTCGCCAACCCGAACTCGCTGTTCGTCAACACGGGCGGTCCGCACGATCCCTTCCTGTTCAACCTCCCCGCGGCCAGCACGATCACCGTGAACAACACCGGCGCCCAGGACTTCTCCTATGCGGGCGACGGATCCTACACCGCGACCCCGTTCGGGACGTTCATCGACAAGATCGCCTGCTGTGTGATCCACGGCGGCCCGAAGAACGGCCAGGAGGGCAATGGCCAGGCCAACGGCGACGCCCCGCCGCTGATCTTCACCGTCTACAATGCCGGCGGGCTGAGCTTCGCCGGCGTGGGCGCCACGTTCAACCCGAGCACCGGCAAGCTGCTCTCCACCGGCACGGGCAATCACTTCACCTCCAACTCGGGGGGCTGGTGGTTCGCGGCCGACATCTACGACGGGGCCACCGGCCAGACCTACAACGTCGCCGCCCGGGACGCCTTCACCTCCGCCCCCGTGCCGGAACCGGCCGCCTGGGCGCTGATGATCACGGGCTTTGGCGCCGCTGGCGCCATGCTGCGCCGTCGCCGCGCCGCCCTCGCCTGACCGATCGCACCGGCGACGATGGCAAGACGCCCGCCCCTGCGGCGGGCGTCTTTGTCCGTGGCGGGACGATGCGGGTGGCAAGGTTTAGGCGCATTCGCCTATAAGATGCCGCTCATGTTCGCCCCCCGCCTTCCGCTCCTCGGCGCCCTCGCGGCCGCCCTTCTTGCCTCAGCGTGCACACCCAGCCTGGGCCCGCCGCCGCCGGGTGGTCCTGTCTCGCGGCCCCCGCCCCCGCCGCCGATGAACGGCGGCGCGAAGTTCTCGGCGCAGGACTTCGCCTGGTCGCAGCGCGCGGGCGCCAACATCATCGCCGGGCGCGTGACCTATCGCCAAGGCGCCGCCCGCTACACCTGCGCCGGCTCGGCCGTCGTGCTGACCCCCGAGACGCCCTGGTCCAGCCGCCGCATGGCCGCTCTGTACGGCTCGACCACCGCCGCGGCCCTGCCCGCCGACGAGGTCCGAGCCCGCACGCCGAATGCTCCGGCGGGAGACGCCGGTCCCTATGTGAAGCGCACGACCTGCGACGACGCCGATCAGTTCGCCTTCGGCGGCCTGCCGGACGGGGCCTGGTACGCAATCACCGTGGCGCGCCCTGCCGCGGGCGGCGGTCAGACCGTGGCGCTGATGAAGCGAGTGGTGGTCCGCGGCGGCCGGACGACGCCGGTCGTCCTCTGACGGAAACGCCCGCCGGCGAACCGGCGGGCGCTCCTTCCTGCTTCAGTGCACCTTGGCGCGGCCGATCTCCAGGCCGTCGGACCCCGGCTGCACGCCGATCACCGAGCCATCCTCCAGCTCGCCCGCCAGCAGCTTGCGGGCAATGGGGTCGATCAGCTCCTTCTGGATCACGCGCTTGAGCGGGCGCGCCCCGTAGACGGGGTCGTAGCCGCGGTCGCCCAGCCAGTGCAGGGCCGCATCGTCAAGGCTCAGCGTCATGCGGCGATCGGCCAGCAGCTTCTCGACCCGCTGAAGCTGGATCTTCACGATGCCGTCCATCTCCGCGCGGCCCAGCCGCTTGAAGAGGATGATCTCGTCGATCCGGTTCAGGAACTCGGGCCGGAAGTGGTGGCGCACCACGTCCATGACCGCGGGCCGGGCCTTCTCCACGTCCTCGCCGTCGTTGAGCTCGGCCAGGAACTGGCTGCCCAGGTTCGAGGTCATGATGATCAGGGTGTTGCGGAAATCGACCGTGCGGCCCTGACCGTCGGTCAGGCGGCCGTCGTCCAGCACCTGCAGCAGCACGTTGAACACGTCCGGGTGGGCCTTCTCGACCTCGTCGAACAGGACCACCTGGTACGGCCGGCGGCGCACGCTCTCGGTCAGCGCCCCGCCCTCGTCGTAGCCGACATAGCCGGGAGGCGCGCCGATCATGCGGCTGACCGAATGCTTCTCCATGTACTCGCTCATGTCGAGGCGGGTGATCGCGTGCTCGTCCGAGAACATGAACTCCGCCAGAGCCTTCGTGAGCTCGGTCTTGCCGACGCCCGTCGGGCCCAGGAACAGGAACGAGCCGATGGGCCGGTTCGGATCCTGCAGGCCGGCGCGCGCCCGGCGGACCGCGTCCGAGACGGCCACCAGGGCCTCTTCCTGGCCGACCACCCGGCCGCGCAGGCCGTCTTCCATACGCAGCAGCTTCTCGCGCTCGCCTTCCAGCATCTTCTCGACAGGAACCCCGGTCCAGCGGCTGACGACCGCGGCGATCTGTTCCGCGTCGACGACCTCGGGGGTCATCTGTTCGTCCTGCCCTTCGGCGGCCTCCGCCTCGGCCAGGCGCTTCTCAAGCTGCGGAATCTCGCCATAGGCGATCTCGGACGCCCGCTGCAGGTCGCCCTGGCGCTGAGCGACGCCCAATTCCGCCTTCAGGCGGTCCAGGGCCTCACGGGCCTGGGCCGCGGAGGTGACCTTCTCCTTCTCGGCCTTCCAGCGGGCGGTCATCTCGGCCGACTGGCCTTCGAGGTCGTCCAACTCCTCCTCGAGCTTTTCGAGGCGGGCCTTCGACGCCGCGTCGGTCTCCTTCGACAGGGCCTCGCGCTCGATCTTGAGCTGCACGACGCGCCGGTCGATCTCGTCCAGTTCCTCGGGCTTCGAGTCCACCGCCATGCGCACGCGGCTGGCGGCCTCGTCCACCAGGTCGATCGCCTTGTCGGGCAGGAAGCGGTCGGTGATGTAGCGGTTCGACAGGGTCGCCGCGGCCACGATGGCGCTGTCCGAGATGCGCACCCCGTGGTGGACCTCGTACTTCTCCTTCAAGCCACGCAGGATCGAGACGGTGTCCTCGACCGACGGCTCGTCCACCATCACCGGCTGGAAGCGGCGGGCCAGCGCGGCATCCTTCTCGACGTGCTTGCGGTACTCGTCGAGCGTGGTGGCGCCCACGCAGTGCAACTCGCCGCGCGCCAGGGCCGGCTTCAGCAGGTTGGAGGCGTCCATCGCCCCATCGCTCTTCCCGGCCCCGACCAGCGTGTGCATCTCGTCGATGAACAGGATGATCGAGCCTTCGGCGGCCGTGACCTCGTTGAGCACCGCCTTCAGCCGCTCCTCGAACTCGCCGCGATACTTCGCGCCGGCGATCAGGGCCCCCATGTCGAGCGACAGCAGCTTGCGGTCCTTCAAACCCTCCGGCACGTCGCCGTTGACGATGCGCTGGGCCAGGCCTTCGACCACGGCGGTCTTGCCGACCCCGGGCTCGCCGATCAGCACGGGATTGTTCTTGGTGCGGCGGCTGAGCACCTGGATCGTGCGGCGGATCTCTTCGTCGCGGCCGATCACCGGATCCAGCTTGCCGTCCTTGGCGGCCTGGGTCAGGTCGCGGGCGTAGCGCTTCAGCGCGTCGTAGCCTTCCTCGGCCGAGGCGCTGTCGGCGGTGCGGCCCTTGCGCATCGCGCTGGCCGCGTCCTCGAGACCCTTAGCGGTGACGCCGGCGTCCTTCAGAAGCTTGGCCGCTTCGCCCCCCTCCTTGGCGAGCGCGATCACCAGCCGCTCGGTGGTGACGAAGGCGTCGCCAGCGGCCTTGGCGCCCTGCTCCGCCTCGGCGAACACGCGCGCGGTCTCGGGCTTCATGTAGAGCTGGCCCGAGCCGCCCTCGACCTTCGGGATGCGGCCCAGAGCGGCCTCCACGGCCTTGTCGACCTCGGGCGGCCGGCCGCCGGCGCTCTGGATCAGCGAGGCGGTGAGGCCGTCGCGTTCCTCCAGCAGGACTTTCAGGATGTGCTCGGGCGCCAGTTGCTGGTGCCGTCGGGCGAGCGCGAGGCTCTGTGCCGACTGGATCGCCTGCTTGGCGCGGTCGGAATAGATGTCGATGTTCATGCTTCCCCTCGATAGGCGGATCGCCGGCGACCGCCTTGATCAAGCGCAGTCACCGATGCGCTCGATGTAGTGTGGCGCCGGGGCCACACAAGGCGCGGCTGCGCGGAATCTGCTCCGCCCCCGTTGGGCGGCGGCGCGCCCTCTAGTTCGGCGGATTGTACTTCTCGACGAAGGCCATGGTGGCGGTCAGGGTCTGCAGGCGCGTGTCGCCGCGGGACAGCCAATGGTCCGCCCCGGCCTGCACGACGAGCTCGTAGTATTTGCCCGCGGCGCTGAGCGCGTCGGCCATCGCGCGGCTCTGCTCGATCGGCACCACGGTGTCGTCCTTGCCGTGGATCAGCAGCACCGGGATATAGGCCTTGGCCGCCTGCTGCGCGGGCGAATAAAGGTCGAGCACCTCGTCCTTGCGATCCTCGGCGCCCATGAAGCGGTTCCAGTAGCGCTCGCTCGGCAGGCCGCCGCGCGTACGGGAATAGGCCACCTGCTTGCGCAGGTCGGCGACGCCGGCCACCGACACCGCGCAACGATACACGCCCCGATCCAGCGTCGCGCCGGCGAGGGCTGCATAGCCGCCGTAGCTGGCGCCCACGATGCAGACCCGCTTGGGGTCGATCGTCCCCTGGGCCGCAAGGTACCGAACACCGTCGGACAGATCGGTCTGCATCTTGCGGCCCCATTCGCCGTAGCCGGCGGTGAGCAGTCGGCCACCCAGGCCGTCGGAACCGCGGAAGTTCACCTGCAGCACGGCGTAGCCGCGGGACGCCATGGCCTGGGCCCACCAGTCGAAGCCGGGTTCGTCGCGCGCCGCCGGCCCGCCATGGGGGAACACGATGAGCGGCAGGTTCTTGCCGGATGAGCCATGCGGCAGGGTTAGGTAGCCGGTCAGCTCCAGCCCGTCGGCCGCCTTGAAGCGCACGGGGGTCTGGGCGCCGATGTCGGCCGCCTTCAAGCCGCTGTACTCGGCGCCCACCCATCGGCCCTTGCGCGTGGCGAGGTCGACGATGGCGTACGCCGGGCCCTCCGTAGGCGAGTCCACGCGCACCACGATCTTCTGCCGGTCGGCCGACCACGACTGCAGCGACACCCGCTCGCCCGGATAGGCCGCGACCACCGCCCTCCAGACCCTGGCGTCCATGGGGTCGAAGAAGGTGTAGCGGGCTTCGTCGCCCACCAGGACGGCGTGCCCGATCAGGCGGCCGTCCTGCGCGTCGCGGAGCGGCGCCTGGTCGTCCAGGGCCACGATCGGGTCCGACGCGGCGGCCCCGTCCACCCGCGCCTCGCGCCAGGAGGCCGCCTTGCCGGTGTCGTTGATCGCGTAGAGGACGCTCTGGCCGTCGCGGCCCAGGCCCACGAGGTACGGACGGTCCAGCGGCGCGGTGGCGGCCTGCACCTCACGCCAGCCCGAGCCGCTGCGCAACCGCAGGCTCCATCGCCCCGAGCGGCTGTCGTACCGTTCCTCCGCAAGCGCCTCGCCGTCCGGCCCGACCAGCCAGTCGCGGGTGTCTTCCGCGCCCTCCGAGACCATCCGGCTCGCGCCGGTGTCGAGGTCGATCCGGAACAGCGAGAGGCGGCCGCGGCCGCCGACGAACTTCACGCCCTGCAGATAGACGGTGGGCTCGCCCTTGTAGTCCCTCACCACCGGCTGGCCGGCGATGGTGTTCATCGCCTCGGAGACGTCGCGGAGCAGCGGACGCACCTTGCCCGTCTTGAGGTCCAGGGTGAACGCCATGGCCCATTCGCGGCGGGCGTTCAGGATGAACATCGGCGCGGCGGTGACGGACGTCACCAGGACGAGGTGCTGCTCGCCCGCCCACTGGACGCTGCGCACCTTCACCGTCCCGGTTCCGGCCCGCAGGGTGATCTTGTCGCTCACCAGGTCGTGGACCATGATGATCCGGCTCTCGCCGTTGGTCGTGACGATCGCCAGTTGCTTGCCGCTGGGCGAGACCGAGACCGCCTCGATCGACGGCAGCTTGCCGTAAGCCTCCAGCGGCGCCGCGTGCGCGAGGGCGGCCAGCCCAAAGGCCAGCGCCAGGGCGACGACGAAATGCTTGATACTCATCCTGGCGTCCTCACGCGTCGCAATCCGAGATTGCCGAGAGACGGGAGGCTCTGCAAGCGAGCGCCGCCTCCGGGCGGCGCCTTCAGTTCGGCGGATTGTGCTTTTCCACGAAGGCCATGGTGGCCGTAAGCATCTGGAGCCTGGAGTCACCTCGCGACAGCCAGTGGTCCTCGCCCTTCTGGACAAGGAACTCGACGGGCTTCCCGGCACGCGTCAGCGCCTCGGCCATCATTCGGCTCTGCTCGATGGGCACCACCGTGTCGTCCTGCCCATGGATCAGGAGGATCGGGGCAGTGATGGCGTCGATGTGGTCGATGGGAGAGATTTCTGCGAGGGCCGGATCGCTGCTGGCTTCCGCGCCCATGAAGCGCGTCCAGTAACGTTGGGCGCCGATGCCGTTCTGGCGGCGCGACCAGTCGACGAAGCGGCGCAGGTCCGACAAGCCCGCTATGGAGGCGGCGCAGCGATAGACGCCCGGATCCAACGCCGCGCCGGCCAGCGCCGCGTAGCCGCCATAGCTGGCCCCGACGATGCAGACCCGCTTCGGATCGATAGTCCCTTGGCCGGCGAGGTAGCGCACGCCGTCCGAGAGGTCGGTCTGCATCTTGCGCCCCCACTGGCCAAAGCCCGCCTGGGTGAAGCGCCAGCCGAAGCCGTCGGAGCCCCGGAAGTTCACCTGCAGCACGGCATAGCCGCGGGAGGCGATGGCCTGCGCCCACCAATCGAAGCCCGGCTCGTCACGCGACGCCGGCCCCCCGTGGGGCAGCACCACCAGCGGGAGGTTCCGCGGCGGCTTCCCAGCCGGAAGCGTGACGTAGCCGGTAAGGTCGAGACCATCCTTGGCCTTGAACCGGATCGCCCGCACCGGCGACAGGTCCTCAGGCAGCAGCTTCTGGTATCGCGCGCCAAGCCACTCGGCCTTGCGCGCCGCGAGGTCGACCAGCGCGTAGCCAGGTCCCTCGACCGCGGAGTCCACCAGGACGACAATCCTGCGCCGGTCACGGCTCCAAGACTCGAGTTGGACACGGTCGCCCTTGAAGGCCTCCCTTACAGCATCCCACGACTTCTGGTCCTTGGGATCGAAGAACGTGTAGCGGTGCTCGTCGCCCACGAGAGCGTAGACGCCGATCAGCCGATGGGTGTCCGGATCGAAGATCGGGCCGTCCGCATCCCGCACGTCCAACGGCTCGCCCGCCGTTCCATCCGGCGCGATCTCGCGGATCAGGTACCCGCTGTCGCCCTGCTCGGCGATCACGACCGACTGGCCATCTCGGCCCAGCCCGATTAGCACCGGCTCCTCGGTCTTCGCGCTTGTGACCCGATCCTCGCTCCAGCCACCGTTCGGACGCCGAAGGCGAAGCGACCAGCGCCCTGTCTGCCGGTCGTAGTCGGTCTTGGCCACCGGGGCGCCGTCCTGCCCCAGCAGGATGGCGTTCGTATCCGGATCGCCGAGCTGGACGACCTTCTGCGCCCCCGTCTTCAGGTCCGCGCGGATGATCGTCAGCACGGCGTACGAGCCTGCGAAGCTGATGCTGGTGAGGAACAGTGCGGGCTGGCCGGCGATGTCTCGAACCTCGGGGGGCGCAGCAAGCACGTTCATCGACGCCCAAATCGCCGCGGTGCTGTTGTCTCGGAAATGCGTGCCGGTCTGCGAACGGGCTGGCGACTTGTCGAGCAACGGCTGCAGCTTGCGCGTCGCCAGGTTCAGGGCGAAGGCGCGCGAATACTCACGCCGGTTGCCAATCAGAAACGGGATCGCCGCGGTCTGCGAGGTGCTGATGATCAGGTAGTCCGATCCGACCCAGTCCAGCCGCCTCACCTTGGCCGCGCCAACCGAATAGCTCTGCGGCGCACCGCCCGTCACGGGCGCGATGGTGAGGCTGCGCTGTTCGCCGTCGTAGGTGATGGTGGCCAAGAGCGCGCCGTCCGGCGAGATCTCGACCGATTCCACCGACGGCAACCCGCCGTAGGCCGACAGCGGCGCCGCGTGCGCGGCGGCGCCCAGGCCCAGCGCGAGCGCCAGGGCGATCAGAAGACGCTTGAAACTCATTGTCCGGAACAGGCCCCCACCTGATGCAATCCGAGATTGCCGTGGGCGGCGACGCGCCGCAAGCGCGCTAGTTCAGGTCGCCCTTCTTGAGCGGCTCGGGCGGCAGCGGGGCGACGGGGACGCCGTCCTCCACGAGCTCTCGGACCTCCTTGGGGCTCGCCTGTCCATAGATGCCGCGGTCCTCGGCGCGGCCTTCGTGGATCGCGCGGGCCTCGGAAGCGAAGGCGTCGCCCACGTCGTCGAAGTTCTCTTCCACATGAGCGCGGATGCGGCCAGCGGCTTCCATCATCATCGCCTGCATCTTGGCGGCCGGGACTTCGCGGACCGTCTTCTTGGTGCCGGCGACGGCCGGGGCCATGATCTGCTTGCGGACCTGCTTCGAGGCGCACATCGGGCATTCCAGCAACCCGCGCCCCTGCTGGTCGTCGAAGTCGGCGGACGAGCCGAACCAGCCCTCGAATTCGTGGTCGTGATCGCAAGTGAGCGCGTAGCGGATCATCGGGAGAGAGCTTCAGGGACCTGTGAAGGCCCGCGCGTTGGTCAGCACGGGGATGGCCGCCCTCGCCTTCGAAGGCGCGGCCGGATCGAGGTCGGCCAGAAGCACGCCGGGTTCGTCATGGTCAAGCTTTGCAATGACTTGGCCCCAGGGCTCGACCACCAGCGAGCGGCCCCAGGTGCCGCGGCCGTCTTCGTGGAAGCCGCCCTGCGCGGCGGCCAGCACGTACGACCCGGTCTCGATCGCCCGGGCGCGCATCAGCACCTCCCAGTGCGCCTCGCCCGTGGGTCGGGTGAACGCGGCGGGGATCGTCAGCACCGTCGCACCCGCCATGGCCAGCGCCCGGTGCAGCGCCGGGAAGCGCAGGTCGTAGCAGATGGTCAGGCCCAGCCTGGTCCCGTCCACGTCGGCCACGACCGCGCGGTCGCCGGGCTCGTAGGTCTCGGACTCGCGCGCCGTCTCGCCCGTGGGCAGGTCCACGTCGAACATGTGCAGCTTGTCGTAGGTGGCTGCGATCGCGCCGTGCGGATCGATCAGCACCTGGCGATTGGCGACCTTGCCGTCCTCGCGCAGGACCAGGGCCGAGCCGATGTCGATCCAGACGCCGAGGTCGCTCGCCGCCTCGCGCAGGCCGTTCACCACCGGGTCATCGGACAGCGACGTCAGTTGCGGCAGCAGCGTCTCGCGGTGCTTCTGCAGGATGTTGGTCCCCTCGGGCGTCACGATCAGGCGCGCCCCGCCGGCCGCCGCCTCACGGACAAGCGGAAGGACGTGGGCCAGCGCGGCAGCTTGCGTGGCTGGCGTTCGGGTCTGGACGAGGGCGATCTTCATGGGGGCGTTGTACTTTTCCCTCCCCGTCATGGGGAGGGCGGATGCGAGCGAAGCGAGCAGACGGGTGGGGAATACTCGATCACGCTCCGCACCCGGTCGTGGCCTCCCGACCCGTCTCGCGGAGCCTGTCCTCGGGCCGGCCGTTCGGCCGGACCCGGGGGCTCGCCATCCTCCCCGACGGGGAGGGAAAGCCCTCAGGCCGCCTGGAGCAGCGGGTCCAGCTTACCCTCGCGTTCGAGGGCCATCATGTCGTCGCAACCGCCGATGTGTCGGTCGCCCACGAAGATCTGCGGGAAGGTGGCGCGGCCGCCGGCGCGCTGGATCATCTCCTGGCGCTTCTCGGGGTCGAAGGCGGCCTCGATCTCGGTGAACGCCACGCCCTTCTGTTCCAGCAGCGACAGCGCGCGGATGCAATAGGGGCAGAACGGCTTGGTGTAGATGGTGACGGGCTGGCTCATGGGGCTCTAACGAAACACCTCTTGGTTTGGGTTCATATGGTGAGTCCGGCCACGGCCTGAACCCTGGCCACCACGGCCAAATCGACGCGGGCCGCGCCGGCGGCCTTCAGCGCCCGCGCGCAGCCCTCCGCCGTGGCGCCGGTGGTGAGCACGTCGTCGATCAACAGGATGCGCAGGCCTTCCACCTGCTTGCGCCGCGCCTCCGGGACCTCGAAGGCGCCCGCGACATTGCGCTTGCGGCCCGAGCCGGACCGCCCGGCCTGGGTGGCGGTGGCGCGGCGGCGCACGAGGGCGTCGGGCAGGTACGGTGTTCCCGTCAGGACCGAGAGCGGCCGGGCGATCTCGGCGGCCTGGTTGTAGCGACGGCGCAGCAGGCGCAACGGGTGCAGTGGCACGGGCGCGATGGCGTCGGCCTCCTCGATCAACTCGCGGGCGCTGCGCGATATCCAGCGCGCCAGCATCGGCGCTAGGTCCAGGCGATCGGCGTGCTTGAGCTTCAGGATCGGGTCGCGCGAGACCTCGTCGTAGATGCAGGCGGCGCGGGCGGCGTCGAATGCTCGCGGCTTGGCGAGGCACGCCCCGCACCGCGCGCCCGGGTCGTATTCGAAGGGAACCCCGCAGCCGTCGCAGACCGGGCCGTCGAGGAACCGGATCCGGCTCCAGGCGGCGCCCGAAAATCCGCCGGCCATCGGCCGCGGCCCGCCGTCCAGGGCTTGGGGCGGAAACAGCATGTCCAGCGCCACGCGCCAGGCCGCCTGGACTTTAGGCTTCCAACCGGCGGCGAAATCGCCATCTTCCGCGGCCATGCCGGCCCCACCGCTCCTGTTCGACCGCGCCCTGCACCGCAAACGCCTGGACCGCGCGGCCCGGGCTTACGCGAACGCCGACTTCCTTCAGCGCCGGGCCGCCTATGACGTGGCCGAGCGCCTGGCGCCTATCATGCGCAGCTTCAGCGTGGCCGTCGACCTCTCAGCCCGCGGCGGCGCCTTCGCGGAGGCGCTGGCCGAAGAAGCGCCGGGCAAGGTCGGTACGCTGATCGAATCCGACCTCTCGCACCGCATGCTGGCGGGCCGTCCCGGCCTGCGCCTGGTCGCCGACGAGGAGCGGCTGCCGTTCGCCGACGCCAGCCTGGACCTGGTGGTCTCCACCCTCGGCCTGCACTGGACGAACGATGTGGTCGGCGCCCTGATCCAGGTGCGCCGCGCCTTGAAGCCGGACGGCTTGTTCATCGGCGCGTTCCTCGGCGGCGTGACCCTCACGGAGCTGCGTCAGTCGCTCGTCGCCGCCGAGAGCGAGATCCTGGGCGGCGCCGGCAGCCGGGTTTCGCCCTTCGCGGACGCCCAGGATGCGGCCAGCCTGCTCCAGCGCGCCGGGTTCCAGCAGCCGGTCACCGACATCGATAAGGTGACCGTCACCTACGAGCACCCGCTGAAGCTCCTGGCCGACCTGCGCCAGATGGGCGAGACCAGCGTGCTGGCCGACCGCCATCCCAAGCCACTGACCCGCGCGCTGCTGCAGCGGACGTTCGAGATCTACGTCGAGAAGTTCGGGGCTTCCGACGGCCGCATCCCGGCGACCTTCGAAATCCTCACCATGACGGGCTGGGCGCCGGCGCAAGCTCTGCCATAAGCCTTTGATAACCATGTGGGTGTGACAGTCCGCCACGGCGCTGGCCGGGCCGTCCAAGGCCAAGCTCGCGTCATCGGGGGGCGGTTTCGTCAGGGGGACTGACATGCGCCCAAGGACTATCCGCGCTCTTGCCAGCGCGACGATCGCCATCACGCTCGCCGGCTGCGCCACGAGCTCCGCGCCGCCCCGCAAGGGGCTGGGCCCGGCTCCTGTCGCCAGGGGACCGAGCCCGGGTATCGACGGGGGCCTGGCCAGTCGCGCCAGCGCCTTCGAGGCCTACACGCGCCGCGCGTCGGCCATCGATCCGTCCTTCGCCAACCCCGGCGAGATCGCCGAACGACTGCGAACCGGCGCGGGCTACGAGCCCAAGGAGTTGGAGGCGGGGATGATCGCCTACGCCGCGCTGGCCGCCATGCAGGAGCCCTCCTTCGTGGCGGGCGTGAAGGCCAAGGGCCGCGACGTCTCCCGGCGACTCACCACCGATCCCGAGACCGCCCTCGACCTGCCCGGCGGGTTCGCGGCGGCCCAGCGCGCCAACGCCGCCCTCGCCCGGCGGGGCGAAGCCCTGGCCGACGCCGGCGCGCGGGTGAAGCAGGCGTCCTACAGCGTCCAGCGCCAGCCGTGGTCCCGCGCCCGCCTCACGAATGGCGCGCAGCGGCTTGCGGCCGTGAAGCAGGCCGCCGGCTATCGGCCCGAGGCGGCGGACCGGGCGCGGCTGACGGCGGCGATCTTGGAGGGCGGCCGCCGTGGCGGGGCCAGCCCCGTAGTGGCGCGCGGCGTGGCGCTCGCGGCGCTGACGGTCCTCGGCCAGGACGGCGCCGCCCGCTCGCTCCTGAGCGAACCCAGGGCCGGGCAATGCCTGCGCATCGCCAAGCTGAACTACCACCAGTGCCTGGCGGCCGCCGGAACCCACTACGAGGACATCTACTGCCTGGGCGTACACGCCATGAAGGATCCGGGTCAGTGCGTGGTCGACGCGACCAAGCCGGCGAAATCCATGCGCCGGGCCAGCCTCGACTAATCCTTCGTCCAGACCCCGACGCGCCCCTTGCCGCCGGCCGCGACGCATGTCCCGGCCCGGCAGGCAATGGCGTGGAAGGCTTCCGTGTCGACCTGGCGCCACGTCTCTCCGTCGTCGCCGCTGATGGACGTCCCGCGCGGCCCGACGGCGATCAGCGTCTTGGCGTCCAGCCGGCCGACGCCCTCGAGCAGACGCGGCGTGCCTTCGTGGGGCGGGATCGAGATATCGACCTCGCCCACCAGCGCGATCATCTCGCCGGCGCGCAGTTCGTCCTTGTAGTCGCCGCCCACCGCCACGGCGCGGTTCCGGCCCAGCGCCAATCCGCCGAACAGGCCCGCGGTCTGCGAACCGGCCAACGGCGCCTCGATCACGTCCCAGTCTCCGCCGTCGTCGCGCGAGTGGGCGATCCGCCCCTTGGCGAGGCCGCCCGAGACGATCCAGACCTCGCGCCCCGGTCCCAGGAACAGCGCCGAATTGCTGGCCGCGAAGGCCGCCTCGCCGGCCTCGACCGCCGGACCGGGCAAGCGCGCCCAGGACTTGCCGCCGTCGCGCGTGCGCAACAGGAACCAGCGGCCGTCGATCGGATCGCCGAGCACATAGCCGTCGCGCGCGTTCCGGAACGCCACGGCGTCGAGGAAGCTGTCCGGCAGCCGCGTCTCGAAGGTCAGGGTCCACGTCTTGCCCCCGTCCCCGGTGCGGAACAGCCTGGCCTTCCCAAGCGGCCCCTCGCCGGCGCTCATCAGCACCGTCGTCTTGCCGTCCAGCGCGGCGACGCCCCGGAAGTCGAGCTCGGCGCTTTCCGGTGGGGCCGCGAAGCGCCAGGTGGCGCCGCCGTCGGCCGTCACGGCGTAGGTCCCCTTCGAGCCCGAGACCGCGAAGCCCGCCGGCCCGGTCACCGCCACGGCGCGCAGCGTGACATCCTTCTGCAGGTTGACCGGCTTCCAAGCGGCCTGGGCCGGCATCGGCGCGAGCAGCGCCGCCGCGGCGAAGAGGACTCGCAGCATCGTCAGGCTCCCAGCAGGTGCAGCGCCACCTCGCGCCGGTGCGGGCGCTTGCGGTGCTCGAACAGGTAAATCCCCTGCCACGTCCCCAGCGCCAGCCGCCGCCCGATCAGCGGGATCGAGAGCTGGACGCCGGTCAGCACGCTGCGCAGATGGGCCGGCAGGTCGTCGGGCCCCTCGTCCTGGTGACGCCAGTTGCGGCTCTCCGGCGCCACCTGGGCGACCCAGTCCTGCAAGTCGGCGCGGACGGCGGGATCGGCGTTCTCCTGGATGACCAGCGACGCCGACGTGTGCCGGCAGAAGAGTGTCAGGAGACCCGTCGTCATCTCCTGTTCGCCGACCCAGGCGGCGACTTCCGCGGTGATCTCGTGCAGGCCCTGGCCCGGTGTCGGCACGTCGAGGATTCGGACCGCCTGGCGCATCAGATCAGGTCCCGCAGCCAGGCCACCAGCGGCGCATCGGCCGGCGGCATCTCGTAGCGGTCCATCTCGTTCGGCTTCACCCAGGCCATGGCCTTGTGTTCCCGGTTGGTCACCCGCCCCTCCCACCTCCGGACGAGGTAGAGTGGCATCAGCAGATGGAAGCTCTCGTATTCGTGGCTCGCGAACACGAACGGCGCCAGGCAGGCGTGGCTGACCTTGATGCCCAGCTCCTCCTCCAGCTCACGGATCAGGCAGGCCTCGGGCGTCTCGCCCGGCTCGACCTTGCCGCCGGGAAATTCCCACAGGCCGGCCAGTTGCTTGCCCTCGGGCCGCTGGCAGATCAGCACCCGCCCGTCGATATCGACGAGGGCGGCGGCCGCCACCAGAACCATGCGCTTGTCGGTCATGCAGCGTGCTTCCCACGCCCTGCGGCCAAAAGGCAACTACCGGGCGCATTCGTCCCCCGTGGGTTGACTTCACCGTCCCAAACCCCGATGTGCAGCTCGCGCTCTTCCCGAGCGCTATCTGCGTTCCAGCCGCGTGGGGCCTCTTTTCGAAGCTCAGCCTGTCGAGCGCCGTGAGGTTTTCTCACCCGATGCGCCCATCACGCGGGGCGCCTCCCCAAAGACCGGCGCCTGGCGACCCGCGGAAGACCGCGAAGGTCGTGTCCGGCGCATACGCGAAAGACTATCGTTTGACCCAATTCACTGACCTTGGCCTGGCCAAGCCGCTGCTCAAGGCGCTGGCCGACGAGGGCTACACCGCCCCCACCCCGATCCAGGCCCAGGCCATCCCGGGCGTGATGACCGGCAAGGACCTTCTGGGCATCGCCCAGACGGGCACCGGCAAGACCGCCGCCTTCGCCCTGCCGATCCTGCATCGACTGGCCGAGAACCGTAAGCCCGCCCCGCGCCGCAGCGCGCGCGTGCTGGTGCTGGCGCCGACCCGCGAGCTCGCGACCCAGATCGGAGAGAGCTTCAAGTCGTACGGCAAGCACATGGGCGTCAGCGTCGCGGTGATCTTCGGTGGCGTGAAGTACGGCGGCCAGATGCGCGCCATGGCGCCGGGCGTCGACATCCTCGTCGCCACGCCCGGGCGCCTGCTCGACCACCTCGCCGAGAAGTCGATGACCCTGGAGGGCGTCGAGATCCTGGTGCTCGATGAAGCCGACCAGATGCTGGACATGGGCTTCATTGTCCCGATCCGGAAGATCATCAAGTTCGTGCCGCGCGTGCGGCAGAACCTGTTCTTCTCGGCCACCATGCCGAGCGAGATCGAGAAGCTGTCGGCCGAAATCCTGAACCCCAACCCGCTGAAGGTGTCGGTGACGCCTCAGGCGACGACCGTCGAGCGCATCAACCAGCGCGTCCTGTTCGTCGAGCAGCAGCGCAAGCGGGCCCTGCTGGCGGAACTGTTCGACGACGCCGGCTTCAAGCGCGTCATCGTCTTCACCCGCACCAAGCGCGGCGCCGACCGCGTGGCCAAGGGCCTGGAGCAGGTGGGCGTCGAGGCGGTCTCGATCCACGGCGACAAGAGCCAGGGCCAGCGTGAGCGCGCCCTGGCGGCGTTCAAGGCCGGCGATGTCCGCGCCCTGGTCGCCACCGACATCGCGGCGCGCGGCATCGACATCGACGCGGTCAGCCACGTCGTTCAGTACGAGCTGCCGAACGTGCCGGAAGCCTATGTCCACCGGATCGGCCGCACGGCGCGCGCCGGCAAGGACGGCTCGGCCGTGGCGTTCTGCGCCGACGACGAGCGTAACCTGCTGAAGGACATCGAGAAGGTGACCCGCCAGCGGATCCCCAGCTTCGACCGCCGCAACGACAAGCAATTGGGCGCGGCCACGGCCGCCCTGCCCGACGCCGGCGGCAAGCCCGACCGGGTGGACACGCGCGGCGGCGGCCGGACCCAGCCGCACCGCGGCGGTCATGCTCCCAAGCGCAACCGCAACCATGCCGACGCCAAGCCAGGCCGCCCTGAAGGCCGCCCTGACGCGCGTCCGCAGCGCGCCGAGGCCGACGCCAAGCCGGCCTTCAAGGGCCCGCGTCGCAATCGCCGCGGTGGCGGTGGCGGCGGCGCCAGGTCGCAAGGCGCGTCCGCTGGCGTGTGGTCGAACCGCTAGGTCCGCCACTTCCCCGCAGTCCCGAAGGCGGCTAACCCTCGGCCAGCCCGATGAGCCGCCTTCGCGACACCACCGTTTCAGCCCTCGGCGTCGTGCGCCGATGGCCGCCCGTGCATTGGGCGGTCCACCAGATCGCGTTGCAGATCATCAAGACGCGCTGGGGCGAGCGCTTCGTCCGCAGCGTGGTCGGACCCCAGGCTCAGACCGACAAGGAATACGCCGCCTGGATCGCGGCCCATGACACGCTGTCGGATGAGGACCGCGACGCGATCCGCAACCACATCGACCGGTTCGCCGAGCGGCCGACGATCTCGGTGGTCATGGCCGCCTACAGGTCGGACCCGTACCTGCTGCACGAGGCGGTCTCGTCCGTGCGGGCGCAGCTCTACCCGCACTGGGAGCTCTGTATCGCGGACGACGCCTCCCCCGGCGACGCCACCTGGACAGCGTTGACGGACCTGGCGGCCCAGGACGCGCGCATCAAGCTGGTGCGGCGCGAGACCAACGGCGGCATCGCGGCCGCGACCAACTCCGCCCTGGCTCTGGCGAGGGGCCGGTTCGTCGCCTTCCTCGACCACGACGACCTGCTGGCGGAACGCGCGCTATACGAGGTGGCGGCCGAGATCGACGCCCATCCCGACGCAGACCTGATCTTCTCCGATGAGGACAAGATCGACGAGAAGGGCCGCCGGTCCCAGCCGCACCACAAGACCGACTGGAACGCCGAGCTGATGCTGGGCGTCAACGCGGTGAACCACCTGACCGTCATCCGCCACGACCTGCTGGCCGACCTGGGCGGGGTCCGGGAGGGCTTCGAGGGCGCCCAGGACCACGACCTGGTGCTGCGCGCCGCCGAGCGGGCGACGCCGGCCCGCATCCGACATATCCCGTGGGTGCTCTACCACTGGCGCTGGCAGGGCCGGCAGGGCTCGTTCTCGCGGGCGCGGGCGGCCGAGTGCGCGGCCTCGGCGGCGCGGGCCGTGTCCGAACACCTTACCCGCACCGGCCAGGCCGGGGCCGTCGAGCAGTTGGACCTGACCGCACGATGGCTCCGCGTGCGCCGGCCCCTCCCCGATCCGAAGCCGCTGGTCAGCGTGATCGTCCCCACCCGCGACCGCGCCGACCTCGTGGCCCAGGTGGCCGAAGGCGTGTTGGCGAACACCGCCTACGCGCCGCTGGAGCTGCTGATCGTCGACAACGGCAGCGAGGAGCCCGCGACTCATGCCCTGTTCGAGCGGCTGGCCGCCGACCCGCGCGTCCGCATCGTCCGCGCGCCGGGGCCGTTCAACTTCTCGCGCCTGAACAATCGCGCCGCCGCCGAGGCCAAGGGCGAGGTGCTGGTGCTGCTCAACAACGACATCTCGATGATCCGCCCCGACTGGCTGGACGAGATGGTCGCCCAGGCGATCCGTCCGAACGTCGGCGCGGTGGGGGCCAAGCTCTACTATCCCGACGACACGGTGCAGCACGCCGGCGTCGTCCTGGGCGTGGGGGACGTGGCCGAGCGGGTGGCAGGCCACCTCTATGCCGGCGCGGGTTCGAACCATCCGGGCTACCAGGGCCACCTGCGGCTGGCGCGCAACGTCTCGGCGGTGACCGCCGCTTGCCTGGCGATCCGCAAGGCGGTCTACGACAGCGTCGGCGGCCTGGACGAGGGCCACCTCGCGGTCGCCTTCAACGACGTGGACCTGTGCCTGAAGGTGCGGGCCGCCGGCTACGACATCGTCTGGACGCCCTTCGCCGAGCTCTACCACCACGAAAGCGCCAGCCGCGGCTCCGACCTCGCGCCCGAGAAGGTCGCGCGCTTCGAGGCCGAGATCCGCGTCATGCGCGACCGATGGGGCCCGGTGCTCGACGCCGACCCGTTCTACGGCCCGGTGTTCGACAAGCGCTTCACCAACTACCGGCTGGGCGAGCCGCCCGATCGGGTCCCGCCGTGGCTCAGGACCGATAGTCGCCGTTGATCTCGACGTACCGCTTGGTGAGATCGCAGGTCCAGACCGTCGAGCTGGCGCGGCCGACGCCGACGTCGATGCTGACCTCTAGCTCCTGCTTCTTCATGTAGGCGCTCATCTTCGCCTCGTCGTAGCTCTTGGCGATGAGGCCGTCCTGGGCCGCCCAGTGCGGCCCGAACTTCACGCTCATGGAGTCGCGGTCCACCGGCTCGTCGGCCTTGCCGACGGCCATCACGATGCGGCCCCAGTTCGCGTCCTCGCCGGCGAAGGCGGTCTTCACCAGCGGACTGTCGGCCACGGACCGGGCGATCTTGCGGGCGGAGGCCGCGCTCTCGGCCCCCGTTACGGTGATCTTGATGAACTTGGTGGCGCCTTCGCCGTCACGGACGAGCTGGTGGGCCAGGTTCATCAGGACACGTTCGAGCTTGTCGCGGAAGTCGGCCAGGCGCCGGTCGCCGGCGCGGCTGATCTTTGCAGCCCCCGATTGACCGGTGGCGAACAACAGCAACGTGTCGTTGGTCGAACGGTCGCCGTCCACCGTCACCGCGTTGAACGTGTTGCGCGTATAGAGATTGCAGAGGTTCTGCAGGGCGCCCGGAGTGATCGCCGCGTCGGTGACCACGAACGCCAGCATGGTCGCCATGTCCGGCGCGATCATGCCCGAGCCCTTGCAGATGCCGCCGATCCGCACCTTCGTCCCGTCGATGTCGGCCTCGGCGTAGGCGCCCTTCGGGAAGGTGTCGGTGGTCATGATGGCGCGCGCGGCGCCGCCCCAGCCGTCTTCGGTCAGGTGATGCTCCAGGTCGGGCAGGCGCGCGGTGATCTTGGCGTCGTCCAGCAGCACGCCGATCACGCCGGTGGAAGCCACCATCACGTCCCGCTGTCGGCAGTCGAAGCGCTTGCCCACCGCCGAGGCGACGCGGCGCACCGCGTCCGCACCCGGGCGGCCGGTGAAGGAATTGGCGCAGCCGGCATTGACCACCAGGGCCCGGACGCCCTCGCCCTTGGTGACCTCCAAGTGCCGCTTGCACCAGTCGACCGGCGCCGAGCCCACGCCGTGGCGGGTGAACACGCCGGCGCAGCTCGCCCCCTCGGGGAAGTTCATCACCAGCAGGTCGTCCCGCTCGTGCTTGTAGAAGCCCGCCCGCCCGGTCGCCATCGTGACGCCGCGGATCGGCTTCATGCGCGGGAACGAGACGGCCAGCGGCGAGACCGGCATGGCCGCCTTGTCCACCTTGCCCGTGGGCGGCGCGGCCGGAGCGGCGGGCGCGTGGTCGTCGAAGGCCGACGCCGCCTTGTCGGCGCGCTTCAGGCCGGCGCGCTTCAAGGCGCTGGTCAGCGGGTCCAGGGCGCGCTCGACCGCGTGGCCGACCACCTCGACGGGCTTGCTGGAAGACTTGACCGGCGCGGACTTCGCCGCGGGCTTGGCGGGCTTGCGGCTCATTTTACGGCTCCCTTGATCTGGGGCGTTGCAGTGGGGGCGGCCGGCGCGGTCTTCGGCGCATCGGCCGGCGGCACGGGCTTCGGGGCGCCCGCCTCGGGTTTGATCAGGCTCTCGACCTTGGCCTTGGCGCGAAGCTTCTCCAGCAGGTCGCGGATGCGGTCGTAGGTGAGGAACCGGACGATCTGTGGCCGGGCGGCGTCCAACGGGATCGGCTGCTCCTGGCGCACGTCCTCGACCTTCACCAGGGCGAACCCGGCCGCGACCGGAATGGGGCCGATGAGCTGGCCCGGCTTGGCGCCCTTCAGAGCCGCGTCATAGGCCTCGGGCATGACGTCGGCGGTGAAATAGCCCAGGTCACCGCCATTGAAGCGGGTGGCGGTGTCGCGCGACCTTTCCATGGCCAGGGCCTCGAAGCTGGCGCCCGCCGCGATCAGCTTTCGCGCCTGCTCCACCTCGGCCGCGGTGGCCAGCACGATCTGGCGGGCGCGGATCTCCTCCGAACGCTTCGCCAGCTTTTGCTGCTCTTCGTAGAGGCCGCGGATGTTGTCTTCGGTGACCGCGTCGGAGACGGTCGTCTCCACCAGCATGTCGCCAAGGATGCGGTCCTGCGCGGCGGCGAGCCGGCGCTGGGCCACCGGGTCCTTGTCCAGCTTGCGCCGGCGCGCCTCGGCCGCGAGCAGCTTCTGGTCGATCACCTGGTCCATCATCTGGCGGAACAGCTCGGAGGAGGCGTCGAGGGGCTCGCCCTCTCCGATCAGGCCCTGCGCCACGGCCTCGCGCTTCACGTCCGAGGCCCAGACCGTTCGGCCGTCCACCTTGGCCACCGCCTTGTCGCCCCGTTCGGGCGGCGCCGTGCTCTCGCCCGCGCGGTCGCAGGCCGCGACGCCCACGAGGAGCGCGGCGATCAAACCGGCGGTGCGGACCAGACGCGCGGCCACGGGATCTCCCTGCGAGGATCGGGAAACGGTGGCGTTCGCGACGCCAGACGTCCCCCTAGATCGCGGCCTGCGAAAGGGAAAGTCCTTTCGCGCGCGGCGCAACTGCGGCCCGCGAACCAGACCGGAACTCGAATTCACGTCCGCCCGCTGGCTATTTCCGGCCCGGGGCGCCAAAGTGCCCGCGAATTTTCCGGGCCCCGACCGAGGGCTCAAAAATCCATTCGTTGGGAGGAGCATTGCCTATGCGTGAAGCCGTCGTCGTATCCTACGCCCGCACCGGCCTGGCCAAGTCCGGCCGCGGTGGTTTCAACATGACGCCCACGGTGTCCATGGCCGCGCACGCCGTGAAGCACGCCGTGGCCAAGGCCGGCGTGGACGGCGGCGACATCGAGGACGTCTTCATGGGCAACGTCGCCCATGGCGGCGGCAACATCGCCCGCCAGGCGGGTCTGCTGGCCGGCCTGCCGGTCAGCGCCTCGGGCGTCACCGTGAACCGCTTCTGCTCGTCGGGCCTGCAGACGATCGCCATGGCGGCGAACCACGTCCGCAACGACGGCGCGCCGGTGGTGGTGGCCGGTGGCGTGGAGTCGATCTCCATGCCCAACATGGGCGCCGGCAAGGACAACTTCGACCCCGAACTGACCAAGATGCACCCGGCGATCTTCATGGCGATGATCGACACGGCCGACATCGTGGCCAAGCGCTACAACGTCAGCCGCGAATATCAGGACGAATACTCGCTGGAGAGCCAGCGCCGCATGGCCGCCGCCCAGCAGGCGAACAAGTTCGCGGACGAGATCGTCCCGATGAAGACCAAGATGAAGGTCGTGGACAAGGCCACCAAGGAAGAGTCGATCGTCGACGCCGTGGTGGACCGCGACGAATGCAACCGCCCCGACACCACGCTGGAAGGCCTGCAGAAGCTGGCTCCGGTCATGGGCGAAGGCAAGTTCATCACGGCGGGTAACGCCAGCCAGCTTTCGGACGGGGCCGCCGCCGTGGTGATCATGGAAGGCAAGGAAGCCGAGCGCCGGGGCCTCTCGCCGCTGGGCGTGTTCAAGGGCTGGGCCGTCGCCGGCTGCGAGCCCGACGAAATGGGCATCGGTCCGGTCTTCGCGATCCCGCGCCTGCTGGAACGCCACGGCCTGAAGGTCGGCGACATCGACCTGTGGGAGCTGAACGAGGCCTTCGCCTCGCAGTGCCTCTACAGCCGCGACAAGCTCGGCATCGACCCCGAGAAGTACAACGTCAACGGCGGCTCCATCGCCATCGGCCATCCCTTCGGCATGACCGGCGCGCGCCTCGCGGGCCACGTGCTGCAGGAAGGCAAGCGTCGCGGCGCCAAGCACGTGGTGGTCTCCATGTGCATCGGCGGCGGCATGGGCGGCGCCGGTCTGTTCGAGGTGTTCTAAGCCTAGTCGCAGGTGAGAGCGGATCGGCCCTCCCTCGCGGGAGGGCCTTTTCGTTTCAGCCGGACCTACGGCGTCGGGTCGGAAATCTTGAAGTGAGGAATCGGCCCGTAGTTGCCGATGGCCTCCGACGGGCTGGTGGAGGTGAGGTCCGGCCAGGTCCCGTAGGTGCTCGACATCTCCAGGTGCAGGCCGACGTTGAAACCGCCGTTCGCCTGCGCGGCCAGGGATGCGGACCCGATCAGGTTCTGATGGCGCATGTTGTTGATCGCGCCGACCCAACTCAGATTGCCGCTCTGCTGGCTGGCAAAGAAGTACAGCACCCCTTTTTCCAGCGTCAGGGAGGCGTCCAGCGCCGCCTGGACGTTCTGCGTGTTGGCCGAAGTGCTCGCGCAACTCGCCAGCGGACCCGCGCCGACCGGGCGACGGTTGGCGCCCAGGTAGATGCCGAGGCGGCAGTTCACCGCGGCCGGCGAATGCACCATGGCGCCGACATGGCTGACGACCATGCGCCGCGGCACGACGAAGGGCACGAAGAAGGTGGTGGTCCCGTTCAGGGTGCTGCCCGCGCCGACGTTGCCGTCGTACGGCGACCACCACTCGTCCGTCGCGAAACCCGGGTGGTTGGTATCGATGGCGAACCACGCCGCCGCGCCCATGCTGGCGTCGCGGCAGATGAAGACCGCGCCGGTCGAGGTGTTCACCCAAAGCGAGCCCACCTGATAGCCGTCGCCGCTGTCGTCGCCGGCGGCGGGGTCCGAGGTCGAGTAGTTCAGCCGCTTGTCGAGCGCGGTGAAGTTCGAGTTGATCTTGCCGCCGCCCGCGCGGAGGTCATCGCCGTCGCCGGCGTCAGGGGTACCGAGGTCGAGAAGGTCGATCATGTGCGATCCCATGTGAGGCTGGTGTTGTCGAAGGTCGTGGCGGTGCTGTCGAAGCTCGCCGACAGCGTGTTCCAGGCGCCGTCCGCGTCCACGGGGCCGGTGCCGTCGTGCCGCCGGAACGCGAGCATGTGCGTCTCGCGCAGCGCGGCCTTGTCCATCGCCGCGTACTCGGCGTTGGAGATGGCCTCGAGGTAGTCCTTGGGGTCGACGACGTAGTCGGCCGCCATGGCGGTCCGATTCCGGTGGTAGGCGATGACGCCGGCTCCGAATGCTGGGTCGGCGAAGGAGCCTGTCACGATGACGTCGGCATAGACGTGGACGTGGGCGACCGGCATCGGATCCGGCCAGTTGGCGGCGGTGAGCCCGGTGTAGGTGTTGTTGGGCCCCACCCCGAA
>NZ_JANINU010000109.1:0-2943 GCF_024508875.1 Phenylobacterium sp. | reverse complement strand
GCCTGCCACACCGCCACGTTGCGGATGTGAGGCGTTCCCGAGCCGTTGCTGATCTCCAGGGCGTTGACCGCCCAGGACGTGATGATCAGGTTGTCGATCGCCAGGTTGTCCGAGTGGCTGGACGAGCCGGCCCGGCCGCCGCGGAAGCACGACATCACGCAGTTGCCGTCCGCCATGGCGATGATGGTGTTCTTCACCTTGACGTTCTGGGCTAGGCCGGTGGGGTTGCCGACGTAGCCGCCCTCTCCCGAGGGGTAGCCCTCGAAGTCGTCGAGCTGCTGGATGCCGTCCATGTGCGTGGTGAGATCGCCGGGGGTGAGGTACGGCGCCACGATCACGCAATCCTGGATCAGGACATCATCGGGTGGCGGCAGGGTCTCGCCGCTGGCGCCGCGCGTCGCGGGACCGAGTGCGATCCCCTGCCCATGGAAGTAGCGGAAGAGGCAGTCCAGCACGCGGATGCGTGAACCCTGGACGATCTCCACGCCCCGTTGGCAGTGGATGAACTCGCAGTTTTCGATCTCGATGTCGTCGGACGTGCTTCCGATGATGGTCACACCGTCGACGCCGCTTACGTACGAGCTGACATCCCGCCCGAAGCGGCAGTTCGCGACCCGGACGTTCGTTACGCCAGCCAGGACGAGACGCGCGCCCTGGTTCGTCGGACCATCGAAGATCAGGTCCTCCAGCGTGAAGTTGCTCCCGCCGCCACCGATCCCGATGGCCGGGATGGCGAGAGGGCGCGCCGGATCGGCGTACTCGATCCGGACTTCCCGAGGGAAGTCGAAGCCCGAGCCGAAGCCGAAGCCCCCCAGTCCCCGATCCGCGCCCACGCTGATGAGCAGCTTCTTCGGCGAGTGGGAGTTCGCGTCGCAGAACTGGGTCGGGCTCATGGAGAACATGGCGCCGGGGAAGTTGTCGGTCGTTCCTTGATAGTCGCCGAGGCTGGCGGCGTTCGGGTCGATCGGGATGGTGAGGACGACCTGATTACTCCAGCCGCCCGGCCCCCTGGCTCGCACACGGAAGGCGTAGTAGCCCCCCACGCCGCCCACGCCCTGGGCGAGGTTGTTGCTGTCGCCGCTGGACGACGGCATGGGGGTCCGCGCCGTCGGACCGGCGGCCACGACGCCGCCGACGCCGGGCAGCGTCCAGTGGGTCGCCAGGCCCTGGTGGGCCGCGGAGACCTCCCATTCGTCGATCGGGCCGCTGCCCACGGCGCGCAGCAGCGGATCCAGGTTCGCCCCGCCCCGACCGGCCGCCGTCAGGCCGCCCATCGGGAAGGTCGCGTCCTGCAGCAACGGCGGTGCGTCGTCATCGAAGGTCATCGACATGGCGATGCCCCTCGGTAGGCCGCTTGGACCTGTCCGGGTTCGCATCGACATGGATCAGCGGCCCGTCGAGATCGCGACGACCACGTCACCGCCGGTGATGGTCTGGCCCTTCACGCGCCAAAAGCCGACGCCCGGCTCGGCGAAGCGGACCACGGTCGGGATCGCCACGATCGCGGCGCCGACGTCGACCCATTGGGCGCTGCCGCCGGACGGGGCGGCGCCCGCGCCGTCCAGCAGATCGCCGTCCGCCGTCGCGGGGTGGCGTTGCACGCGCAGATCGACGGTCGTCGCTGAGCCCGTCAATTGGACCGCCAGCTCGCGCGCAGCCACCAGCGCGGTCGTGGTCTCACCATTGGCGTCGAGGGTCTCCTGCAGGGTCGCATGGACCGGAGACGAGGCCTGATAGGTGATCGTCATGTTCTCTCCTCTGGGCACAGGTTCGGCCTTGGCCGTCACAGGTGCGGCCAGGCGGGGATTTCGATGGGTTGAGGTCCTTCGCGCTCCCCCGCCTCAAGCTGCGGGAGTTGGCGCGTCAGTCTTTAGAAGATAGGCGCCGCGGCCTCGAAAGTCAAGAACAAAACAAGAACACTTGTCGTTCCTGGAGCCCATCTGCCCGGCCTTGGAGGCCATGGCGGCCTTGCGCAGCCATGGCCTTCGCCCCGTCAAGCGACCGCTTCGAATGTCCAGACCCGGTCCGACTGGCGGGGCCCCCGGCTTCGGTCGTACCCGCCGCAGACGGTGACCTCGCCAAATCCCGCCGCCTCCAGGGCCAGCCGGAATTCGTCCAGGCCCCAGTAGCGCTGGGCCATCAGGTCGATCTGGGTTTCGACCAGCGTCCCGTCGCGCCAGCGCTCGTAGCGGTAGGTGGTCTCAGCCCGCTGACGCAGGAGGTCGGTGGCCGTGCGGATTCCCCCGCAGGTGAGCAGGTCGCCGTTCGGCGCGCTCCATCGCCGCCGGTCGGGCTGGCCGCCGGCGAGGAAGTTCAGCCCCTGCAGGTCGATCACCAGCACCCCGCCGGACTCCAGGTGGTCGCGGAAGCGCCGCAGCACGGCCATCGCCGCCGCGAAGTCGTCGATCAGGGTGAACGAGCCCACCGGGATCAGGATGGCCCCGAACCGGCGATCGTAGGCGAAGTCCTCGCACCGCTGCCGGCTGAGGTCGGGGGCGAACCCCGCGTCGGCGCAGCGGACCCGGCAGCGCTCCAGCATCTCGCCGCTGGGGTCGAAGCCGGTGACGTCCAGTCCCGCCTGGAGGAACGGGACCAGGGTCCGCCCCGACCCGCAGGCGGGTTCGAGGATCGGACGATCGAACCCGGCGAACCGCTCCAGGTGGAAGCGGGTGTCCGGCAGCGCGAAATAGGGTTTGTCGATGTCGTAGATCTCGGCCGCTATGGAGCCATAGCGGTTCGCAGCCATGTCGATGGGCATGAAGGCCTCTGAAGATGAGTAGAGGGTCGCGCCGGGCTTCCCCCGGCGCGTCGCGTGGCCGGCGGTGTCCGCGGCGCTTATGTGCGACTAGGCCTTCATAGTGTGGCGAAGCTACGCGCCCTGCGGGAACGGTCAACCCGCGACAGGTGCGCCGCGTTGACTTGAGCGGGGGCAGTCCTTAAGTC
>NZ_JANINU010000108.1 GCF_024508875.1 Phenylobacterium sp. | reverse complement strand
CCGCCGCCCCGGCTCCGGCTGCGGAGGCCGCTGCCCCCGCCGCCGCGACGCCGGCCCCCGCCGAGGAGATCAAGGCTCCGCCGCAGACGGTCGACAAGGGCGACACCACCTGGATGATGGTCTCCGCCATCCTGGTGCTGCTGATGATCATCCCGGGCCTGGCGCTCTTTTACGGCGGCCTGGTCCGCCAGAAGAACATGCTGTCGATGCTGATGCAGACCTCGACGGTCTGCGTCATCGGCATGATGGCTTGGCTCCTCTGGGGCTACAGCCTCGCCTTCACCTCGGGCGGCGGCCACGACCTCTTCGTGGGCGGCTTCGACCGGCTGTTCATGAAGGGCGTCACGCCGGCGTCCAACGCGGCGACCTTCTCGACCGGGATCTACATCCCCGAGCTGGTCTTCATCTGCTTCCAGATGACCTTCGCCTGCATCACCGCCTGCCTCGTGCTGGGCGGCGTCGCGGAGCGGATGAAGTTCGCGGCCTGCGTGATCTTCGCCGTGCTGTGGCCGCTGCTTTCGTATTATCCGCTGGCCCACATGGTCTGGTGGTGGCCCGGTCCGGACGGCATCGCGACGCATCCGAAGGACACGCCCGCCGCCGGCCTGCTGTGGAGCTGGGGCGCGCTCGACTTCGCCGGCGGCACCGTGGTCCACATCAACGCCGGTATCGCCGCGCTGATGGGCTGCCTGATCCTCGGCCCCCGCAAGGGCTTCCGTCAGGAACCGATGCAGCCGCACTCGCTCACGCTGACCCTGGTCGGCGCCGGCCTGCTGTGGTTCGGCTGGTTCGGCTTCAACGCCGGCTCCAACCTGGAAGCCAACGGCTACGCCGCGCTCGCCATGATCAACACCTTCATCGCGACCGCCGCGGCGGGCTTCTCGTGGGCAATGACGGAATGGGTGACCCGCAAGAAGGCCTCGCTCCTGGGCATGGCCTCGGGTCTGGTCGCCGGCCTCGTGGCCGTCACGCCGGCCGCCGGCTTCGCCGGCCCGATCGGCGCGATGGTGCTCGGCCTGGTCGTCTCGCCGATCTGCATCTTCTTCTGCTCGGTCGTGAAGAACGCCCTGAAGTACGACGACAGCCTGGACGCTTTCGGCATCCACGCGGTCGGCGGCATCGTCGGGGCCCTGGCCACCGGCATCCTGGTGTCGGCCAGCCTGGGCGGCGCGGGCATCGTCGACTACACGACCTGCGCGGCGGACGGCGACATCTCGACCTGCGACGCGCTCGCCAGCTACACGATCGGCGGCCAGTTCTTCACGCAGTTGAAGGCCGTGGCGGTGTCGATCGTGTGGTCGGCGGTCGCCAGCTCGATCGTCTTCTTCATCATCAAGTACACGGTCGGCCTGCGGGCTTCGCCGGAAGCCGAGGAAGAAGGCCTGGACATCGTCGAGCACGGCGAACGCGCCTACCACTCGTAAACTCTTGGGGGAGAGGACGCCGGCCTTCACACCGGGCCGGCGTCAGTGGGGTAGAGACGGGGGTCCTTCGGGGCCCCCGTTTTCGTTCGGGGTCAGTCCCAGGGCCCGCCCAGGCTGCAGCGCCGCACCCACCAGTTCGGGGCCATCGCCTCGATGCGCTCCGCAAGAGTCTCGGCGGCGATATCGTCGGCGCAGAGGGCGAAGCAGGTGCCGCCGGATCCCGACACCCGGGCCAACAGCGTTTCGGGCTCCTCCCGCAGCGTCGCGAGCACCGTGCCCACCTGCGGCGCCACCGCGATCGCCGGCGTCTCCAGGTCGTTGCCCAGGCGCGCCAGCCAGGCGGCGACCTCCTCGGGGCCTTCGAACGCGTCCGGCGTCGGCGGCCGCACGATGTCGCCAAAGGCGCGGGAGGCGTCCAGGGCGCGATAGACCGCCGGCGTCGAGACCGGGACCCCCGGGTTCACCAGCACCGCCGGAAGTGCGGGCAGGCCAGGCGCCGGGGACAGCCGCTCGCCGATCCCCTCGGCGATCACCGGACGGCCCCAGAGGCAGGCCGCCCCGTCCGCCCCGAGGCTGGCGGCCACCTTCTCCAGACGGGCGTCGTCGAACTGCGGGGCGAAGACGTCGCGGATGAGCCGCAGGGCCGCCCCCGCGTCGCTCGATCCGCCGCCCAGGCCGCTGGCCACCGGAAGTTGCTTGTCCAGGGCCATCTTCAGCTCAGCCATCGGCCGGCCCAGCTCGGCCACGAAGGCGCGGACGGCGCGGAAGATCAGGTTGTCGGTCTCACGGCCCAGGCCACGGGCGAACGGCCCGCTTACCGTCAGGCTCCCCTCCCCCAGCTCGATCGACACCCGGTCGCCCACGTCGGCGAAGACCATCAGGCTGCAGAGGGGGTGATAGCCGTCGGCCGCCGGCTCGCCGACGTGCAGGAACAGGTTGACCTTCGCCGGCGCCAGCCTCTCCGGCACGGCCTTATTGCCCGGCGAGCTTCGGCTGCGGACCCAGGCCGTTCGCGAGCTTCTTCTCGGCGTCGGCCTTGATCTTGTCGTCGGGCTTCAGGGTCAGCACGCGCCGCCACTGGAAGCCCGCCTCGTCCTTGCGCCCCACCATCCAGTAAGCGTCGCCCAGGTGGTTGTTGATCTCGGGATCGCCGGCTTCGAGTTCGACCGCCTGTTCCAGCACCTCGACGGCCTTCTTGTAGTCGCCGAGCCGGTAGTGGGCCCAGCCCAGGCTGTCGACGATGGCGCCCGAGCGTGGGTTCGAGGCGACCGCCTTCTCGACCATGCCCATGGCCTCGTCCAGCCGCTCGCCGCGGTCGATCCAGGCATAGCCGAGGTAGTTCAGCAGTTCCGGCTCGTCGGGCCGCAGCTTCAGCGCCTGGGACAGGTCGGCCTCGGCCTTCTTCCAGTCGCCCGAGCGCTCATAGGCCTGGCCTCGGGCGTAGTAGAGCTGCCAGTCCGGCGTCTTCGCGTCGGCGATCAGGCCGTTCAGCAAGTCGATCGCCTCGGGATACTGCTCGTTCGCGCGCAGCAGGTCCGACAGCGTGGTTCGCGCCTCGGGATCGCCGGTTGCCGCGCCGGTGCGCGCCAGCTTCAGCGCGCCCTCCTTGTCGCCGGCGCTCTGGTAGCTCCAGGCCAGCTTCGCCTGCGCCGCCGGGAACTCGGCCGAGGTCGCCTTCGGCTTGGAATAGGCAAGTCGCGCGTTCTCCACGTCGCCGTTCTGCTGCAGCAGGTCGCCCAGCATCAGCCAGGCGTCGTTGCGCTGCGGGTCCAGCGACAGGGCCATGCGCAGGTAAGCGAGGCCGACGGACTCCTGCTTGGCGCTGATCATGGTGGCCGCCGGCGCCAGAAGGGCGAACGCCGCGCCCTCCTTGATCGTCGGCATGGGCGGCGGCGCCTTCTTGCCCTCGGCGCGCGCACGCGCAGCCTTCAGGCCGAGGTTCGAGGGGTTCCGCTTCAGGGCCGCATCGTACAGGTCCAGCGCCTCGGAACGCCGGCCGCGCCGTTCCAGGAAACCGCCATAGGCCAGGACCGCTATCTCACTGGGGTTCTCGCCGGCCGTCACCGCCTTGAAGTCGGTCTCCGCCTCGTCGTAGCGGCGGGCGCGTTCGAAGAGGTGGGCCTGGCCGATCTGGCCGAAATAGTCAACGCCGGCGTCTCCGCGCAGTTGGGGGCGCACCACCGAGCCCTCGGCGTCGCCAACCGACGCGGCGACCCACGGCCCCAGCAAGGCCGCGGCCGCCCGATGCGGGAAGCCGATGCCGTCGCTCGCGAGCTCGGCCTTGGCGATCTTGCCCTTGCCCTCGCCGATGGCGGCCACGACCTTGACCAGCCGGCCGAGACGCTTGCCCGGCTCGGAGGCCGTCGCTCCGTCGGGCGCGAGCTGCGCCGCCTTCTGGATCTCGCCCGCCATCAGGGCGGCGGTGAAGGCGCGTTCGGACACCGCCGGGTCGTCGCCGCTCTGGCTGCGCGCCAGCTCCAGGAACCGCGCAGCGTCGCCGTTCCGCCCCTCCTGCAGGGCCGCGCTGCCCGCCAGGAACATCCCGTAGGCGCTGTCGGCGGCCACGGGCGCGCCCAGCGGCGCCTCCTCGGCCCTCGGGGTCATGGCGCAGCCGCCAAGCAGGACGAGCGGGGCGGCGAAGGCGAGCAGCAGGGTACGACGCATGGCCTGGAGTCTGGGCGCGCGCGGCCTTCGCCGCAAGGGCGCTGTCGTCACAGGCGAAATGCGGCGACTACATGTTCGGATAGTTCGGCCCGTCCCCGCCCTGCGGCGTCGTCCAATCGATGTTCTGCGACGGATCCTTGATGTCGCAGGTCTTGCAGTGGACGCAGTTCTGGAAGTTGATCTGGAACTTCGGGTTGTTCCCGGCCTCGTCGTAGAGCACCTCGTACACCCCCGCCGGGCAGTACAGCCGCGCCGGCTCGCCATACTTCGGCAGGTTCACCGAGATCGGGATCGACGGGTCGCGCAGGCGCAGGTGCGCCGGCTGGGCCTCGTCGTGGTTCGTGCTGGACAGGAACACGCTGGAGAGCTTGTCGAAGCTCAGCACGCCGTCCGGCTTCGGATAGACGATCGGCTTGTAGTCCTTCGCGGCGCCCGTCGAGGCCGCGTCGGTCTTGCCGTGCGACATGGTCCCGAAGAACGAGAAGCCGCCCAGCAGGTGGTTGGTCCACATGTCGAACATCGACGTGAAGCCGCCGACCATCGTGCCGAACTTCGACAGCATCGGCTTGGCGTTGCGGACGAGGTGCAGTTCCTTCTTCAGCCAGGAGCGGTCGAAGAGCGCCTTGTACTCGTCCAGCTCGTCGCCGGAGCGACCGGCCTGGATCGCGTGGTAGGCGGCTTCGGCCGCCATCATGCCGCTCTTGATCGCCGCATGGCTGCCCTTGATCCGCGGCACGTTCACGAAGCCGGCCGAGTCGCCCAGCAACACGCCGCCGGGGAAATAGAGTTTCGGGATCGACTGGATGCCGCCCTCGCTGATGGCGCGGGCCCCGTAGGCGATGCGCTTGCCGCCTTCCAGGTGCTTGGCCACCTCCGGGTGGTGCTTGAAGCGCTGGAATTCGTCGAACGGCGACAGCCAGGGGTTCTTGTAGTTCAGGTGCGTGACGAAGCCGACCGCCACGTAGTTGTCGCCGAAGTGGTAGAGGAAGCTGCCGCCGCCGGTCTTGTCGTCCAGCGGCCAGCCCGTGGTGTGCTGCACGAGGCCCGGGCGGAACACCGCATCCGGCACCTGCCAGAGTTCCTTGATGCCGATCCCGTACTTCTCGCAGTCGGCGTCCTTGCCCAGGTCGTACTTTTTCCGCAGCACCTTCGCCAGCGAGCCGCGCACGCCCTCGCCGATGAAGACGTACTTTCCGCGCAGCTCCATGCCGGGCTCGTAGTTCGGGCCGGGCTTGCCGTCCTTGCCGAAGCCGAACTCGCCGGCCACGACACCCACCAGCTTGTCGCCCTCGAAGACGGGCTGGGAAGCGGCCATGCCCGGATAGATCTCGACGCCCAGCGCCTCGGCCTGGCCGGCCAGCCAGCGGCAGACGTTGCCCAGGCTGGCGATGTAGTTGCCGTGGTTGTCCATGAAGGGCGGCATGGCCCACATCGGCAGCTCGACGCTGCCCTGCGGGCCGAGCATCAGGAAGATGTCCTTGGTCACCGCGGTCTCCAGCGGCGCGCCCTTGTCCTTCCAGTCGGGGATCAGTTCGCCGAGGCCCTTCGGGTCGATCACCGCGCCCGAGAGGATGTGCGCGCCCACTTCGGCGCCCTTCTCGAGGACCGCGACCGTAAGGTTCTCGTCGAGCTGCTTCAGCCGGATCGCCGCCGCGAGGCCGGAGGGCCCGGCGCCGACGATGACGACGTCGTACTCCATCGCTTCGCGCTGGATGGCTTCCTGGCCGACGTCTTCGCTCATCGCGTTCCCCTTCGATCCGTCACCGGCCAGCCCCCTTTCGCCGCCCGATGCTCGCGTTGTGAAGGGGTCTTATCGGGAGGTCACGCCGGGTGGGTCAAGGGCGAAGGCGCCGCGGCGAGGTCACCGGCCCGCTTCCAGGACCAGCTTCACGCGCGATCCGGGCCGCAGCGCCTCGGCCCGGTCCAGCGCGTTCAGCATCAGGAAACGGCCCAGGCGGTCGCCGCCCGGGGCCATGCGCTGCGACATCGCCTCGGCCGTATCGCCCGGCCGCACCTCGACGACGGCGATCTTTCGCCCTCCCCCGCCCTGCGCTTCGCGCTCCGACAGGCGGCGGAAGGAATCGAACATCGGATCGAACAGCCCCGCCTCCCCGGCCGGCGTCATCGCCACGAAGCTGTAGGCCTCGTCTCCGGTCAGGACATAGGCCACCACCGTCAGGTCCACCGGCCGCCCGCCCGACGTGGCCCGCGCCGGCAGGACGACGGCGTCCAGGCCGTTGATCCGCGTGCGCTCCGGCTGGCCCACCGTATGGCGGCCATTCCGCACCACCGCGCCCAGCACCTGCAGGGCGTAGGATTCCAGTTGCTTCGACGTCGCCCGCCCGCCGGCGAACTCGGCCAGCTCGCCGTTCGGACCGGTGATGCGGACGGCGTCGGACTCGTTCGCCAGCCGGAAGCCGCGCGGCGCATCGAAGCGGATGCCGAGCTGGGGGTGGACGTAGCTCGCGCCGTCCACGTAGCCCTGCGCGCCGCCACCCGCGCCGTAGGGCAGCCCGTCCAGCGCCTTCAGGAGGCTCGCCTCGTCGAGGACCAACCCCTCTTGCGTCGGCGTCTTGGCGGCCAGCGCCGTGGCGCGCCGGATGCGATCGGACGTCAGCGGATGGGTGCTCATCCACGGCGCGACGCTGCTCTCGGACTGGCCGGTCTCCTGGGCGGTGAACGCCCCTTCCCGCTGCAGGTCGTCCAGCACGCGTGTCAGCCCCTCGGGCGTATAGCCCGCGGCCGGCAGATAGCCCAGCGCCAGGCTGTCGGCCTCGTACTCCTGGCTGCGCGAGTAGCCGAGCGCGCCCAGCTTGGCGACCCGGCCGGCGACCTTGCCCGCCAGATTCGACTTGGTGGCCGCTCCGATGAGGGCGGCCGCGAGGCTGCCCATCGCCTCAGTGTTCTGTTGGCGGATCGCATGGTTGGAGGCCACATGCCCCAGCTCATGCCCCAGCACCGCCGCCAGCTCGGCCTCGGAGTTCACCAGGCCGAGAAGTCCCCGGGTGATGTAGACGTAGCAGCCCGGCGGCGCCGTGAACGCGTTCACCACCTCGGAATCCACCACGGTGAAGACGCAGCGCTGGCGCATGCCGGCCGCCTCCGCCATCCGCTCGCCGATCCGCTGCACGTAATCGGCCTGCGGGCCCAGGTAGACGCCGCCCAGCTCGGCGATCATCTCCCGGTGCTCGCGCGCCGGCTGCCCCGCCGCCGGCCCGGCCGCCAGCACCCCAGCGGCCGCAGCCCAGGCCGCCGCAATCCAGGCGAACCTTCTCATGGCGACCGCGATCTCCCCATTCCGGGCTGACAAGCCCGCGCCGACGCGCCAAGAGTGGCGCAAG
>NZ_JANINU010000107.1 GCF_024508875.1 Phenylobacterium sp. | reverse complement strand
GCCACGGTCACCGCCGCCATGAGGTAGAATGCGATCGCCTGCAGGGCCATTCGGCTCTTCTCTGTCCCTCGGTTTCACTCGTCCCGACGGCGGCGCGGGGGCCGGTCGGCGGGGTCAATTGCAGTGCTTTGAATCGCGCCGCGGTCTTAGCGGTACGGCGCGTCCAGTTCCAGATTCTTCGCGATCTCGCGTTCCCAGCGGTCGCCGTTATCCAGCAGGCGCTCCTTGTCGTAGTAGAGCTCCTCGCGGGTCTCGACGGCGAACTCCAGGTTCGGGCCTTCCACGATGGCGTCCACCGGGCAGGCTTCCTGGCACAGGCCGCAGTAGATGCACTTCACCATGTCGATGTCGTAGCGGGTCGTGCGGCGGCTGCCGTCGGCGCGCGGCTCGGCCTCGATGGTGATCGCCTGAGCCGGACAGATCGCCTCGCAGAGCTTGCAGGCGATGCAGCGCTCTTCTCCGTTGGGATAGCGGCGCAGCGCGTGCTCACCACGGAATCGCGGGCTCTGCGGGTTGCGCTCGTGCGGGTACTGCACGGTCTTCTTCGGCGCGACCATATACTTCATGCCGAGGCCGAAGGCGCCGACGAAATCCATCAGCGCGGCGCCCCTGAGGGCCTGTCCGATCCGGTTCAGCATCGCTACTTCTTCTTCTCGCAGGCGTAGTCGTCCAGGTACTGGACGTCGCCGTTCTTCTGGAGCTTCAGGGTCCCACCCTTGGCCGCGCAGGCCTCCTGGGCGGCCTTCAGGTCGTCGTAGGTCGCGATCCCGCCGCTGCGGCCGAAGCCGGCGCCGCCGGCGCAGCCTCCGAGCGCGAGCATGACCAGGATCACGAGCCCGGTCCTCATTGCGCCGCCCCGGTCGGGAAGCCGGTGTAGACCAGCCAACCGGCGACCACGAACACGGCGACCAGCGAGGTGGGCAGGAACACCTTCCAGCCCAGGCGCATCAACTGGTCGTAGCGGTAGCGCGGCACGATTGAGCGGACCATCGCGTTCATGAAGAACACGAAGAAGGTCTTGGCGGCGTACCAGAACAGACCGTGCAGGCTCGCCACCCACGAGGGCAGACCGTCGAGGTAGGGCGTCGGCCAGGGGGCGTTCCAGCCGCCCAGGAAGAGCACAGCCATCAAGCCGCTCATCAGGACGATGTTCGCCGTCTCGGCCAAGTAGAACAGCATGTACGGCGTCGAGCCGTATTCCACCGCGTAGCCGGCGACGAGTTCCGACTCGGCCTCGGGCAGGTCGAACGGCGGACGGTTCGTCTCGGCCAGGCCCGAGATGAAGAAGATCACGCCCATCGGGAACATGATCAGGATCAGCGGCAGGTTCTTCAGGCCGCCGCCGAACATGTACCAGTTCCAGATCCAGCCCGACTGGGCCTTGGTGATCTCGTTCAGGTTCATGGTGCCGGCCAGCAGGATCACCGTGATGATCACGAAGCCGATCGAGACCTCGTAGCTGACCATCTGCGCGGCCGACCGCAGCGAACCGAGGAACGGGTACTTCGAGTTCGACGCCCAGCCGCCCATGATGATGCCGTAGACACCCATCGAGCTGACCGCGAACAGGTAGAGGATGCCGACGTTGATGTTCGACACCGCCCAGCCGGGCGCGATCGGCATCACCGCCCAGGCGCCGAGCGCCAGCGTCACGCTGATCAGCGGGGCCAGCAGATAGACCGCCTTGTCGGCGCCCGCCGGAATGACCAGTTCCTTGATCAGGAACTTGCCCAGGTCGGCGAAGGACTGCAGCAGGCCGAAGGGGCCGACGACGTTGGGGCCCTTACGCGCCTGGACGCCGGCGAAGATCTTGCGGTCGCCGTAGATGATGAAGGCGATCGTCAGCAGCAGGACGACAGTGATCGCAAGGATGTGGGCGACCGTCAGGATCGTCCAGCCGATGGGAGTGGTCCAGAACTCCATGGGTCCCCTACTCCGCCGCGATCTTGGCTGCCGCGCCCGAGGCGAGCGAGGCGCATTCGGCCATCGTCGTGCTGGCGCGCGCGATGGGGTTGTTCAGGTAGAAGCTCTTCACCGCGCTCGCGAGCGGCGTATCCGACAGGTCGCCCTTCTTGCCCAGCGCCGCGAAATCGACCGCCGCCGCTGTCTCCGGCACGTAGTCGATGCGGCCGAAGGTCGGATGATCCGCGAACAGCTTGGCGCGGAGCTGGTCCAGGGTGTCGTAGGGCAGCGTGGCGCCGAGGCGTTCGCTGAGCGCCCGCAGGATCGCCCAGTCCTCGCGCGCGTCGCCCTTCGGGAACACCGCGCGCAGGCCCATCTGCACCCGGCCCTCGGTGTTGACGTAGAGGCCGTTCTTCTCGGTGTAGGCGGCCGACGGCAGGATCACGTCCGCGCGGTGTGCGCCGGCGTCGCCGTGGGTGCCCATGTAGACGACGAAGGCCGAGGTCTTCGACAGGTCGATCTCGTCCGCGCCCATCAGGAACAGCAGGTCGGCGCCGCCCTTGGCGACCAGCTCGGCCGCGCTCTTGCCGCCTTCGCCGGGGACGAAGCCCAGGTCCAGGCCGCCGACGCGGGCCGCCGCCGTGTGAAGCACGTTCCAGGTCATGCCGAAGGTCTTGGCCACGCCCGCCGCTGCGTTCAGCACCGCGGCGCTGTCCGCGCGGGTCAAGGCGCCGGCCCCGACGATGATCGCGGGGTTCTTCGCGTCCTTCAGGCCCTTGACGAAGTCGGACTTCGACTTCGTGAGCCCGGCGAGCGAAGCCGGGCCAGCGCCCAGGTGTTCGTAGGCGTAGGTCAGGTCGACGGCCTCGCCGATCACACCGACCTTCAGCGCGCCCGCCAGCCAGCGCTTGCGCAGGCGGGCGTTCAGCACCGGGGCCTCAAGGCGCGGATTGCTGCCGACGAGCAGGATATAGTCCGCGTCTTCAAGACCTTGGATCGACGAGTTCAGCAGCCAGCTCTCGCGCTGGCCGCCGCCCAGGACCATGCCGTCCTGACGGCAATCTAGGCTCTTCACGCCCAGGCCGCCGAACAAGTCCTTGGCGGCCTTCATGGACTCCGCGTCCTGCAGGTCGCCGGCGATGACGCCGATGCGGTCGGGCTGGGTCACGCGGATCGTGGCCGAGACCACTTCCAGCGCCTCGGCCCAGGTCGCCGGCCGCAGCTTGCCGCTCTCACGGATGAAGGGGCGATCCAGACGCTGGCGCGACAGGCCGTCGACGGCATAACGCGTCTTGTCCGAGATCCACTCCTCGTTGACCGCCTCGTTGGTGCGGGGCAGCACGCGCAGCACCGCCGGCCCACGGGCGTCCACGCGGATGGCCGAGCCCAGGGCGTCCATGACGTCGACGCTCTCGGTCTTTTTTAACTCCCACGGGCGGGCATTGAAGGCGTAGGGCTTGGACGTCAGCGCGCCGACCGGGCAGAGGTCGATGACGTTGGCCGACAGTTCCGACGCCACGGCCTTGTCGAGGTAGGTGGTGATTTCAACGTCTTCGCCGCGGCTGATCAGGCCGATGTCCGGCACGCCGGCCACTTCGGTGATGAAGCGGACGCAGCGGGTGCACTGGATGCACCGGGTCATGACCGTCTTGATCAGCGGACCCATGTACTTTTCTTCGACGGCCCGCTTGTTCTCGGCGTAGCGGCTGTCGTCGCGGCCATATCCCATGGCCTGGTCCTGCAGGTCGCACTCGCCGCCCTGGTCGCAGATCGGGCAGTCCAGCGGGTGGTTGATCAGCAGGAATTCCATGACCCCGTGGCGGGCCTTCTTCACCATCGGCGTATCGGTGAAGATCTCCATGTTCTCGGCGGCCGGCAGCGCGCACGAGGCCTGCGGCTTCGGCGGGCCGGGCTTCACCTCGACCAGGCACATGCGGCAGTTACCCGCGATGCTCAGGCGCTCGTGATAGCAGAAGCGCGGGATCTCCTTGCCGGCCAGTTCGCAGACCTGCAGGACGTTCATCCCCGGCTCGAACTCGACCTCGACCCCGTCGACCTTGGCGATAGGCATTCCGATTACTCCGCCGCGATGGAGGCGCCGGCGTAGGAGCCCTTGCGCGCGCGATAGTTGTTGATGCGCTCCTCCACCTCATGCCGGAAGTGGCGGAACAGGCCCTGGATCGGCCAGGCGGCCGCGTCGCCCAGGCCGCAGATCGTGTGGCCCTCGACCTGGCTGGCGACGTCCAGCAGCATGTCGATCTCGGCCATCTCGGCCTCGCCGGTGACCATCCGCTCCATCACGCGCCACATCCAGCCGGTGCCTTCGCGGCACGGCGTGCACTGGCCGCAGCTCTCGTGCTTGTAGAAGTAGGCCGCCCGCGCGATCGCCTTCACCAGGTCGGCGTCCTTGTCGAAGACGATCATGGTGCCGGTGCCCAGGCCCGAGCCCCGCGCCTGCAGGTCCTCGTAGGTCATCACGGCGTCTTCGCATTGCTCCGCCGGGATCATGCGCACCGAGATGCCGCCGGGGATGACGGCCTTGAGGTTCTTCCAGCCGCCGCGCACGCCGCCGAAGTGGTCCTCGATCAGTTGCTTGACGCTGATCCCGACCGCGTCCTCGACCACGCACGGCTTGTTCAGGTGGCCCGAGCCAGCGAACAGCTTGGTGCCGGTCGACTTCTCGGTGCCGAAGCCTGCGAACCAGTCGGCGCCGCGGCGCAGGATCGTCCCGACGACCGAGATCGTCTCGACGTTGTTCACCGTGGTCGGGCAGCCGTAGATGCCGGCGCCGGCCGGGAACGGCGGCTTCAGGCGCGGCTGGCCCTTCTTGCCCTCGAAGCTCTCCATCAGCGCGGTTTCATCGCCGCAGATGTAGGCCCCGCCCCCGTGCTGGACGCGCACGTCCACGTCGTAGCCGAGGATCGAGCCCGGCCCGAGCAGCTTGGCGTCGTAGGCCTGCTTGATGGCGGCCAGCAGGCGCTCGCGCTCGTGCACGTATTCGCCGCGAATGTAGATGTAGGCGTTGTGCGAGCGCATGGCGCGGCACGCGATCACGCAGCCTTCGATCAGCAGGTGCGGATCGTTGCGCAGGATGTCGCGGTCCTTGCAGGCGCCCGGTTCGGACTCGTCGGCGTTGACCAGCAGATAGTGCGGACGCTCGCTCTCCTGCTTGGGCATGAAGGTCCACTTCAGGCCGGTGGCGAACCCGGCGCCTCCGCGGCCGCGCAGGCCCGAAGCCTTCACCTGGTCGCAGATCCATTCGGGGGTCTGGGACACGATATCCTTCGTCCCATTCCAGGCGCCGCGCTTCATCGCACCCTCGAGGCCCCAGTCGTGCAGGCCGTAGAGGTTGAGGAAGATGCGGTCCTTGTCGGCCAGGATGCCCGCCATCACGCCTTCTCCTTGGCCGGCTTGGCCGCCTTGGGCGGCAGGTTGGGGATCTTGACCTTCTTGGCGAGCGAACCGTCGTACAGCTTCGGATCGATCAGTGTCATCGGACCGCCTTCCGGCGCCGAGCCCTGGCGGCCGATGGCCGAGCCGGGCTTCGGCTTCTTGCCGGCCGCGAAGTCGTCCAGCAGCTTCTCGAAGCTCTCTGGGGTCAGGTCTTCGTAGTAGTAGTCGTTGATGGCGGCCATCGGCGCGTTTGCACAGGCGCCAAGGCACTCGACTTCCTGCCAGTAGAGCTTGCCGTCCGGGCTCTTGTGGTTCTGCGGACCGATCTTGCGTTTGCAGACGGCCATCAGCGCCTCGGAGCCGCGGGTCTGGCAGGGCGTGGTGCCGCAGACCTGCACCAGGGCGTGGGTGCCCACCGGCTCCAGCATGAACATCGTATAGAAGGTGGCCACCTCCAGCACCCGGATGACCGGCACTTCCAGCAGCTCGGCGACGGCGCGGATGGCGGGCTCGCTAACCCAGCCTTCCTGCTTCTGGACGAGCCACAGGATCGGCACCATGGCCGACTGCTGGCGGCCGGCGGGGAAGTTCGCCATCCAGCCCTTGGCGGCCTTCAGGGTCGCGGGCGTGAAGGCGAAGCTCTCGGGCTGGTTCGGCGAAAGGCGACGGACGCTCACGCGGGCCTCACTTCACGAAGTCGACGCGGGCGATCTTGCCGCCAGCGAGGGTGTAGATCGGGGCGACCTGGAACGACTCGCCGCCCGGCGCGCGCAGCACCTGCTCGTGGTCGATCACGTGGGCGCCCACGACGATGCGGTTCTTCAGCTCGGCCTTGTTCTGCGGGAACTCGGCGAACAGCTTGGCGTGGCGTTCGCGGATGGCGGCAAGACCCACCGTGGCGACTTCGCCGTTGTAGGCGCCCAGCACGGCGTCGTCCGCGTAGAAGGCGCAGAAGGCGTCCAGATCCTGGGCGTTGTAGGCGTCGAGCTGGCCCTGCACGATGTCGGCGGGACCGAGGGCGGCGTTCGCGGTCACCGGTCGATCTCCCCGAACACGATGTCGAGCGAACCCAGGATGGCCGAAACGTCCGCCAGCATGTGGCCGCGGTTCATCCAGTCCATCGCCTGCAGGTGCGGATAGCCGGGCGCGCGCAGCTTGGCGCGGTATGGCTTGTTGGTCCCGTTCGACACCAGATAGACGCCGAACTCGCCCTTCGGCGCCTCGACGGCCGCGTACACCTCGCCTGGCGGCGGGCGGTAGCCTTCGGTGAAGATCTTGAAGTGGTGGATCAGCGCTTCCATCGACCGCTTCATCTCGCCCCGGCGGGGCGCGGCGATCTTGTGGTCCTCGATCAGCACCGGGCCCGGCGTCTTCAGCAGCCGCTCGCAGCACTGCTTCATGATCTTGGTCGACTCCCGCATCTCCTGCATCCGGCAGAGGTAGCGGTCGTAGCAGTCGCCGTTCACGCCCAGCGGAATGTCGAATTCCATGTCGTTGTAGGCGGCGTAAGGCTGGCTGCGGCGCAGGTCCCAGGGAATGCCCGAGCCGCGCACCATTACGCCCGAGAACGAGCGGGCGATCGCCTCTTCCTTGGTCACCACGCCGATGTCGACGTTGCGCTGCTTGAAGATGCGGTTGCCGCCGAACAGGCCTTCCAGGTCGTCGCAGACCTTCGGGAAGTGGTCGCACCAATCCGAGATATCGCGGACCAGCGCTTCCGGCAGGTCCTGGCGGACGCCGCCGACGCGATAGTAGTTGGCATGCATACGGGCGCCCGAGGCGCGCTCGTAGAACACCATCAGCTTCTCGCGCTCCTCGAAGCCCCAGAGCGGCGGGGTGAGGGCGCCGACGTCCATGGCCTGGGTCGTCACGTTCAGCAGGTGGTTCAGTATCCGGCCGATCTCGTCGTAGAGCGTGCGGATCAGCAGGCCGCGGTACGGCGCTTCGATGCCCAGCAGCTTCTCGATCGCCAGGCAGTAGGCGTGCTCCTGGTTCATGGGCGCCACGTAGTCGAGGCGGTCCATGTACGGGATCGTCTGCTGATAGGGCCGCGCCTCCATCAGCTTCTCGGTGCCCCGGTGCAGCAGGCCGATGTGCGGGTCGACCCGCTCCACCACTTCGCCGTCCAGCTCCAGGACCAGGCGCAGCACGCCGTGGGCCGCCGGGTGCTG
>NZ_JANINU010000106.1 GCF_024508875.1 Phenylobacterium sp. | reverse complement strand
GGCCTGGCCGTGGGCCGCACCCTGGTGGCGATCATGGAGAACTACCAGGACGAGGGCGGCCGCATCGCCATCCCGCAGGCGCTGCATCCCTACCTGCCGGGGCTCACCCACATCGGCGGTGCAGCGTGAGGATTCTGCTCACCAACGACGACGGCATCCACGCCGACGGCCTGGAGGCGCTGGAACGGATCGCCGCCCAGCTCTCGGACGACGTCTGGGTGGTGGCGCCGGAATACGAGCAGTCGGGCGCCAGTCGCGCCTTGACCCTCGCCGACCCGATCCGCGTGCGGCAGCTCTCCGAACGCCGCTTCGCCACCACGGGCACGCCCACGGACTGCGTCATGCTGGGGATCAACGACCTGGTTTCCGGCCCCAAACCCGACCTCGTGCTCTCGGGCGTGAACCGGGGCGCGAACCTCGCCGAGGACGTCACCATGTCCGGCACGGTGGCGGGCGCCATCGAGGGAATGGCCCTGGGCGTGCCGTCGATCGCCCTGTCGCAGATGGGCTTCTACGAGGAGGGAACCAGCTTCGCGCCCGCCGAAGCCTACGCTCCCGGCATCATCAGGCGCCTCGTGGAACTGGGTTGGCCCAAGGACGTCGTCCTCAACGTCAATTTCCCGAACGGCGACCCGGACAGGATCAAGGAGGTCGAGGTCACGCGCCAGGGCTTCCGGGACGTCCATGTCCGCCACAACGAGAAGCGCACCGACCTGCGCGGCCGCGACTATTATTGGGTGGGCTTCCGTCCGCTGCGCTCCAGCCCGGCCGAGGGCACGGACCTGCGCGCGCTCTACGATGGCAAGATCTCGGTGACGCCGCTGCACATCGACCTGACGCACATGCAGACCGTTCACGACCTCAAGGGCGTCCTGGGCGGCGCGCCGCCGAAGGCTTGAGATGTCGGACACCGACGACACGCCCGAAACCCGCATGGCGCGCCTGCTGCTGGCGCTGCGCTCGCAGGGGGTGACGGACGCCAAGGTGCTGCGGGCCATCGAGACGACGCCGCGCCCGCTGTTCACCCAGGAGCTGTTCAAGGAGCGGGCGTTCGAGGATTCGGCCCTGCCCATCGCCTGCGGCCAGACGATCAGCCAGCCATTCATCGTCGGCCTGATGACCCAAGCGCTGAAGATCGACCGGCGCGACCGCGTGCTCGAGATCGGCACCGGCTCGGGCTACCAGACGGCGATCCTCTCGAAGCTGGCGCGGCTGGTCTACACGGTGGAGCGGTACCGGACGCTGATGAAGGAGGCCGAGGCGCGCTTCAAGGAGCTGGGCCTGACCAACGTCATCACCCGCTTCGGCGACGGTGGGGAGGGGTGGCCCGAGCAGGCGCCTTTTGACCGCATTATGGTCACAGCCGCGGCGCCGGGCGAGCCCAAGGCTTTGCTTTCGCAACTGAAGCCGAACGGCATCCTGGTGGCGCCGATCGGCAAGGGTCCGGTCCAGGTCCTGCGCCGCTACACCGGCGACGGCCACGGGGGGTTCCAGGTTGAAGACCTGATCGACGTCCGCTTCGTGCCGCTGCTGGAAGGCGTGGCCAAGGAGCTCTGACCTTTTCGTGTTGCGGGGCTTTTGCGGGTTGGCGGGGGCGTCGGCTCGCCGCCATCATCCCTTTCCACGCCCCGATTGATTCTGGCTTGAGCTACCCCGGAGCGGCGATGACGCACCTTTTCCAACGAACGGCCCTGATCCTGCTCGCCGGGACGGCGCTCACCGCCTGCGGCACGCCCCGCTACGCCGTCAACGCGCCGGTCATTCCGTTGCCGCCCGCCGCGGCGCCTCCGGCGACGGTTCCCGCCCAAGCCCTGGCCGAGCCGCAGCAGAAGCTCGCCGCCCTCGCCGAGGACGCGCCGGCCGTCGCTCCGGCGCCGACGCCGCAGGTGGACAGGGCCGAGCTCCCGCCGCTCGCCGCCCCGCAGGCGGCGCTGGCCCAGGCGATGTCCGAGCCGGCCGCACAGGCGGTCGCTCCGCCCGCCGAGGACGCGTTCGCCCGCGCGAAATCGCGCGGCCCTGCCGCGACCTACACGGTCAAGAAGGGTGACACCCTCGCCGAGATCGCCGACCGTCTGGGCTCCGACATCGAGACCGTCGCCAAGGCCAACGGCCTGAAGAAGCCGTACCGGCTCCAGCCGGGCCAGGTGCTGAAGAACCCGAAGGCGAAGGCCGAGGCGCCTGCCCCGAAGGGCAAGTCCTCCAAGGCGGCGCCCGCGGAGGCCAAGACCTATACCGTGCGTTCGGGCGACACGCTCTACGGCATCGCCCAGCGCCATGGCACGACCGTGGACGTCCTGCGCGAGCTGAACGGTCTTGGGCGCAGCTCCTCGCTGATCCCCGGCAAGGCCCTTAAACTCCCGGGCGGGGACGCCGAGCGGGCTCCCGCCGCCGAGGACGAGGTCGCCCCGGCGGAACGTCCCCACGCCAGCACGCGCCGTCCGTCGGCCGAACCGTCGGTCGAGGCCGAGCCCGAGGGGCGCACCGTCACCGGGCGCGAGGTCACCGGCCGTGTCGTCGAGATTGCGACGCCTGGGAAGGCCTACAAGGTCAAGAAGGGCGACACCCTGGAGAAGGTGGCCAACCGCCTCGACAGCGACATCGCGGAACTGGCCAAGCTCAACAAGCTGAAGAAGCCCTACCGCCTCCAGCCCGGCCAGACGATCCGGGGGCCGGGCTCCACGGCCAAGGCCTATGTGGTCGGCCGCGGCGACAGCCTCGCGGAGATTGCCCGCCGATTCAGCGTCACCGAGGCGGAACTGCGCAGCGCGAACGGGCTGCGTCGCGGCGCGTCCGTGGCGCCCGGGCGCAAGCTGCGCCTGCCGGCGGGGTACCGCGATCGCGGGCCGATCACGACGACCACGCGCGTCCCCGAACGGCCCGAAACGCCGCCGCCCGCCACGCCGTCCACGCCGCAGCCGTACCAGCCGCCGCGCGAGCGGCCGCCGTCGTCGTTCGACACTCCGCCGCCGGTGGGCCAGACCCTGCCGCCGCCGCGCTCGGCGCCGCGCCCGCCGACGGTCGTGATGCCCGACCAGCCGCAGCCCTATCGCCCGCCGCCGGGCGGCGTCACAGGCGCCCCCACAGCCAGCCCGCCGGTCTCGGACGCCCAGATCAGCCAGATGGGCCGCGGCGTGTTCGCCTGGCCGCTCCAGGGGCAAATTATCTCGGGCTTCGGCAGCCGCGGGACGGGCGTGCGCAACGACGGCCTGAACATCCGCGCCAACATGGGCGACGCCATCCGCGCCGCAGCGTCCGGCGACGTGGTCTACGCCGGCGACCAGGTGCCCGGTTTCGGCAACCTGGTGCTGATCAAGCACGCGGACGGCTGGGTCACCGCCTACGGCCACCTCAGCCGGGTGGACGTGCGCATGCAGCAGAAGGTCGAGCAGGGGCAGCAGATCGGTCAGGCCGGCACGTCCGGCGGCGTTTCCGAGCCGCAACTGCACTTCGAGATCCGTTACGCGCCGACCCCGCAGGAACGCGCGCGGCCGATCGATCCGGCGCTGGTGCTGCCGAAGTAAGTGCGCCGCAAGCCTGGGGCGGGGGGCCGCGCGGGCGTGCGACCCGCTCGGCGGAGCGACGGCATCAGGCTACATTGAAGAAGCCGTGCTCGCCCGTGACCCGGACGAGGCAGGGACGTCCCGCGTCCTGCGCGGCGCGGGCCCGCTTGTTGGCGGCGGCCTTGGCCACTTCCTTGTCCGAACTGGCGTCCAGGACCTCACCGCAATGTTCGACAGCCCAGCCCCCTTGGTGGCGGACAACGGTGAAAATCTCGCGGTCGGGCGCGTTTCGCATGATGTCGAATCCCATCTGTGGCGGCGCCACATCCGGAGCGTCGAGCCGTGAAAATCCGGCCTAGACTACAGATTTTTGAATGACTTGTCGTGCAGATATCCAAATTGTCTGCGGTCGAGCTTGCGTGATGGCTGGAATAATTTATGTTACGCGGATCGAATATCGCACTGGATCGCGAGCATTCCGCGCTGGATTCTTCGGAATCCAGGCGACGGATCTACCCCGACCTCTCCGAGAATTTGATGCAAGCGTCGATGGTCGGCGCGAAATATTTGCACCCGGAAAGGGACGAAAATGGCAGTAGGCACCGTGAAGTGGTTCAACGCGACCAAGGGCTTCGGCTTCATCCAGCCTGACGACGGCGGCGCGGACGTGTTCGTGCACATCTCGGCCGTCGAGCGCGCCGGCATGGCCGGCTTGAACGAAGGCCAAAAGGTCAGCTTCGAGCTGGAGCGCGACAAGCGCAGCGGCAAGAACTCGGCCGGTCAGCTCCAGGCCGTCTAAGGCTCAGAGCCACGGAATTTGCGAAAGGCCGGCGCGTCGCGTCGGCCTTTTTCTTTGCGCGTCAGAGCGGCAGCGGCTTGCCCAGCTCTCCCGCGAGGTCGCGGATGAACTGCCAGGCGACGCGGCCCGATCGCGATCCCCGAAGCTGCGCCCATTGCAGGGCCCGGCGCTCCAGGTCGGGCGTCCGCAGGCCGAACTGCTCGGCATAGCCGTTCACGGCGGCGAGGTAGGTCGGCTGGTCCATGGGCGGGAAGCCGACCCACAATCCGAAGCGGTCCGAGACGCTGACCTCCTCCTCGGCGTCCTCGGCGGTCGCCACGAGGCCGCGGTCTTCCTGGTGGCCGCGGGGCATCAGATGACGCCGGTTGGACGTCGCCACGAACAGCACGTTGGCCGGCGGGCCGGACACGCCACCCTCCAGCGCCGATTTCAGCGCCTTGGCCGCCGCGGCGCCTTCCTCGAAGGACAGGTCGTCGCACAGCACGACGAAGCGTTCCGCGCGGGTCCGCAGCACGTCGAACAGGGCGGGCAGGGCGGTCACCTGGTCGCGGTCCACCTCGATCAGCTTGAGGGCGGACGCCTTACCGGCCGCCGCCATGAACGCCGCCTTGGCGAGCGAGCTCTTGCCCGTGCCCCGCACGCCCCACAGCAGGGCGTGGTTGTAGGGCAGGCCCCCGGCGAAACGCTCGAGGTTCTCCATGAACCGCGTCTTCTGGCGGTCGACCCCGACCAGGTTCTCCAGCGCCAGCGGATAGTCGGGCGCGGGATGGAAACCGCCGGTCTGCGGATCGTGCCGGAACAGGCGCGCGCCGTCGAAGCTGACGGTCGGAGTCGCAGGCGGCGCCAGCCGTTCCAGAGCCTCGGCGATGCGGGCGAGCAGGGGCGTGACGTCGTGTTCCATGGGCCGCAGGCCATACACGTAGGCGTTCCATTGCAAAAGCAGGGCTCTCCGCATAGCTTCCGCCGACTTTGGCGAGCCCCCATGTGAGAGGGTGCTCGCACGCCATTTCTCGGAGAGGCCATGTTCGCCACCCCTGCTTACGCCCAAGCCGCCGGCGGCGCCGCTGCGGGCGGCCCGGAGGCCATGCTGCTGCAGTTCCTGCCGCTGGTCGCCCTGGTCGTGCTGTTCTACTTCCTGATGATCCGGCCGCAGCAGCGGCGGATGAAGCAGCATCAGGCCATGCTGGGCGCGCTGAAGCGCGGCGACACCGTCGTCCTGAGCTCGGGCATGATCGGCAAGATCGTCCGCGTCGAGGACGCTGAGGTGGGCGTCGAGATCGCCACGGGCGTCACCGTGAAGGTGGTCAAGGGGATGATCTCCGACGTCCGCGCCCGCGGCGAGCCCGCCGCCGCCAACGACACCAAGGCGTAAAGCGCTCCTGCGATGATCACCGTCTCCCGCTGGAGGATCATCCTCGTCGTCCTGGCGACGCTGTATGGCATCTTCTTCACCCTGCCGAACGTGCTGCCTAAGGACGTTCGCGACAGCCTGCCGGGTTTCATGCCCAAGCAGACGCTGAACCTTGGCCTCGACCTGCAGGGCGGCTCGTACCTGCTTTACGAAGTCGATACGGCGGCGCTGCGCAACGAGCAGCTCACCAACCTCGTCGAGGACGCCCGCACCGCGCTCCGGGGCGGCCAGATCGACTTCACCGGTCTGGGCGTCGTGGACGGCGCCGTGAACGTCCGCATCAACGACGCGACGAAGGTCGAGCAGGCGGCCAAGCTGCTGCGCGAGGGCGTCGGCGGCCAGATGGCGACCGGCGCGCGCAACGTGATCGTCACCACCCAGGCCGACCAGCGGATCCGGATCGCCTTCGTGCCTCAGGCCATGGACGCCCAGGCCGTCAGCGCCGTGAAGCAGTCGATCGAAGTGATCCGTCGCCGGATCGACGAACTGGGCACCAAGGAACCCGACATCCGCCAGCAGGGGACGAACCGTATCTCGATCGCGGCCCCTGGCGAGAGCGACCCCAAGAAGCTGCAGGACATCGTCGGCCAGACTGCCAAGCTGACCTTCCAGATGGTCGACGAGACCGCCGACGTCGCCCAGGCCCTGCAGGGCCGGGTGCCGCCGGGCTCGGTCGTCCTGGAAGGCTCGGAGCCGGGCGCCCCGCCGCTGGTAATCAAGCGCCGGGCGCTGGTGACGGGCGAGATGCTGACGGACGCCCAGGCGGGCTTCGACCAGCAGACCGGCCAGGCGGTCGTGAACTTCCGCTTCAACGGCGCCGGAGCCCGCCGGTTCGCCGACGCCACGACCCAGAACGTGGGTAAGCGCTTCGCCATCATCCTCGACAACAAGTACATCTCGGCGCCCAGCATCAACGAGCCGATCACCGGCGGCTCGGGCCGGATCAGCGGGAACTTCACCGCCGAGAGCGCCAACAACCTGGCCATCCTACTGCGGGCGGGCGCCCTGCCGGCCCCGCTGACCATCCAGGAACAGCAGACGGTCTCGGCCGAACTGGGGGCCGACGCCATCCGCGCCGGCGCGATCTCGCTGATCATCGGCGGCATCGCGATTATCGTCTTCATCATCCTGGCCTACGGCTTGTTCGGCGTCTTCGCCGCCCTGGCTCTGGTCGTGAACGTGCTGCTGATCCTCGGCATCATGTCGATGACCCAGGCGACGCTGACGTTCCCGGGCATCGCCGGCCTGATCTTGACCTTGGCTGTGGCCATCGACGCGAACGTGCTGATCTACGAGCGCGTCCGCGACGAGGCTCACGCCGGGCGAACGCCCATCATGGCCCTGGAGCACGGCTACAGCCGCGCATTGGTGTCGATCCTCGACGCCAACATCACCAGCGCCATCTCCGCCATCATCATGTTCCAGTTCGGCTCGGGGCCGATCCGCGGCTTCGCCTGGACCCTGCTGATCGGCGTCGTCACCTCGGTGTTCACCGCCGTGGTCATCACCCAAGTGCTCATCGGCTGGTGGTTCCGCGCGACCAAGCCGAAGTCGCTGCCGATCGAGTAGACCCATGAAGTGGCCCCTCATCCGCATCCTGCCGCGCGAGTTCCATATCGACTTCGTGCGGCTCGCCCCCTTCGCGGCGATCCTGTCGGCCATCCTGGTCCTGGGCTCGATCGGCTCGTTCGTGGCGCAAGGCCTGAACTTCGGCATCGACTTCGTGGGCGGCACCGCCATCGAGGTGCGCACCAAGGGCCCCGTGCCCCTGGGCGAG
>NZ_JANINU010000105.1 GCF_024508875.1 Phenylobacterium sp. | reverse complement strand
GCATCAGCTTGGCGCCGGTCAGGATCGCGCCCGACAGGTTGGCGTCGGTGAAGTCGCTGGTCATGGCCACCGCGCCGCTCATCTGGGCGCCCGCCAGGTTGGCCCCTGACAGCACGGCGTAGTTCAGTTCGCCCGGCCGGTGCTCGTGCCGCAGGATGCGGAAGCCGTCCAGCTTGTCCTGCAGCGCGATGCGGCCCTCGCGCAGGTCGCACCCCGCCAGCTCGGCGCCCGCCAGGTTCGCCCCCCGCATGCAGGCGCCGCGCAGGTCCGCCCGCTTCAGGTTCACGTGCCGCATGTCGGCTTCGCGCAAATCGGCCCCGAACAGGATCGCGCGGGACAGATTGGCCCGAGCCAGGGTCGAGCCCGACAGCTTGGCGCCCGTAAGGTCGGCGTCCCGCAGGTCCACGCCCTCGAGGCTGCAGTTGGCGAGATCGGCATAGGTGAGGTTCAGCCGCCGGCCCCCGGCGCGCCCCGCCAGGTAGCGCTGGTGCGCGTCGAGCGCCTCGCGGAGCGCCTGGGCGTCGAGCGCCGTATGGTGTTGTTGTGCTTGCGACGACATGAAGGCCTTCGCGTTCACCATGGCGGCAACGGCTTTAAGGATGGGTTGCGCTACAACCTTAAGCCAAACTTAGGGCGCAGCTTGCGCGGGCGGCTACAGCCACCCGCGCTTCTTGAACCAGATCACCGGCAGGGCTGCGGCGATGGCCATGGCGATCAGCGCCAGCGGGTAGCCCGCCGCCCAGTGCAGCTCGGGCAAGACGTCGAAATTCATCCCGTAAATCGAGGCGATGAGGGTGGGCGGCATGAACACCACCGCCACCACCGAGAAGAACTTGATGATCCCGTTCTGCTCGATGTTGATCAGCCCCAGGGCCGCGTCCAGCAGGAAGGCGATATGCGACGACTGGTGCCCCGCGTGCTCGCCCAGGGATTGTACGTCACGGTGCAGCGCCTCGACGTGCGCGCGGCATTCCGGATCGCCCGCGACCTCCCCGGCAAGGCCCGCGTAGCCGATGGCGCGGCCCAGGCTGCTCAGACTGTTGCGTGTGAGCGAGGTGACCGACTGGGCGGCGGCCAGGTCGGTGAGCAGCGGCCGGAAATTGCCCCCCTTCGGCCGGTTGAAGATCGCGTTCGACGCCACCTGCACCTTGTCGCCCATGTCGTCCAGGGTGCGGGCGAGGCGCTCGACGATCGCGTCCAGCAGGCTGAGCAGGGTCGCCGTGCCGCTGGCGAGGTCGCTGCCCGGCGCGCGCTCCGAGAAGATCGTGAACGCCTTCAGTTCCTCGTAGCGCAAGGTGACCAGCAGCCCCTTGGCCAGCACGAAGGTGACCGGCGTCGCAAACGGCATGTCCTCGTGGCTCCGCGCCAGCAACGTGGCGGTCATGAACGTGCCGCCGCATTCCTGGTAGAGCCGACTGGACGGCTCCAGCGCGGCCATCTCCTCGACGGTCGGCAACTGCAGGCCCAGCGCGCCCTCGACCGCCAGCTCCTCCTCGCGGCTCGGGCGGAACAGGTCGATCCAGAGGACGTCGGAGCCAAGCTGCCAGCCTTCGCAGGCGACCTCGACCTCGGTGGCGCGCTGGCCGCGCCGAAGCACCCTGAGCATGGCTAGGCCTCCGCGCGCCTCTTGTGGCGGCGCGTCGGGCGGGTCGTCAACCGTGCGCGATCAGCGCGTGGCGGGCGGCGGGGTCGGCTGGTCGCCGCGCGTGGCCGCCGCGATCAGGGCGGCGATCCGATCGGTCGAGTCGGCTGCCTGGCTCAGCACGCTGAGGGCGCCCTGGCCGGGACGGACGGCGCCGGCCATCTGCGAAGCGGCCGACTGGGCCACCGCGATGGCGCCGTTCTGCAGGCGGCTCACGCCAGAGGCCGCCATCACGCGGGCGGTGGCGTCGGGATAGATGAAGCCGTGCGTCGAATAGGTCGAGCCGCCCAGGTCGCGGTTCGGGTCGTACCAGACCTTCACCTGGCTCCAGTCGCCGGCCGGCGACACGTCGATGACGGTCACGTCCTTCTCGACCTTGCCGCGCGAACCCTCGATCGGGCTCCAGTTGGCGTGCGTGATCTGCACGACGCGGTCGGTGAGCACCTGGCTGACCACGGCCACGTGGCCCAGGCGCATGCGTTGGGTCGGCTTGAAGCAGAGGACGGCGCCGGCGCGCGGCTGGAAGCCGGTCTCGTACTTGCCGGCAGCCTGCTGCCACCAGGTCCAGGCGTCGCCGAAGATCTGGATGCCCGAGATCAGGCGCGCGAAGGGCACGCACTGCCAATAGGTGTCGGCCATCGCGCCAGCGGGCGCGAACGCGACGAACGCCGCAGCGGCGAGGGACCCGATGAGGGCCTTCGTCCGTTTAAGCATGCTTCGGTTACTCCCCGACACTCCCAGGTGAAGGGGTAACGATATCCGGTCTGAGTGAAAAGAGGGTTTACGCGGCGCGGCGGGATGTCGCGCACGGTTTATCCACAAGCCACCCCAGGCATGCCGCCAAACGTCCGTATGGATGACGCAATAATGGCTTCAGAAATCCCTGTACTGATCCGTCCATTAAGAAAACTATTGGCGACCGGTCGCGCGCATTCCTGTAATTGAGCTGCAATTAACTCGATTTCGCCGCCCTCCTTAACACCTTGTAATTTTTTCTAGTCTTGCACTCACGCAGTCGTAACAAGCCGAAATAAGAGCTCGCCCACCCGCGACGCGTCTTCGAGCAGACTCGCCTAAGAGGAGAAATCGGCCCTTCACAAACCCGCGAGCGGCGGCGCCGGAGCCCAAAAAAGCGGCACACTAGGCCTTCAACTCGGCCCTAGTCATACGCGTATATCGTCACTAAGATACACGTACATGAACGACCGGAGAGCTCTATGGATATCGCCGCCCTTGTGACCGACCCGGCCGCCTGGGCCGCGCTGGTGACCCTCGTGGTCATGGAAGTCGTGCTCGGCATCGACAACCTGATCTTCATCTCGATCCTCTCGAACAAGCTGCCCGAGCATCAGCGCGCCAGCACGCGACGCATCGGCATCGCGCTGGCCCTCATCATGCGCCTGGCGCTGCTCTCCACCCTGGCCTTCATCGTCGGCCTCACCCAGCCGGTCTTCTCCCTGCCCTGGCAGGGCCCGCTTGGCGCGCATGGCGAGCCGTCGTTCGACCTGGCCTTCTCCTGGCGCGACCTGATCCTGATCGCGGGCGGCCTGTTCCTCGTCTGGAAGGCCACCACCGAGATCCACGAGAAGGTGGATACGCGCGAGACGCACGGCGTGATGGACACCAAGAGCAAGGTCATCAGCAACGTCGGCGCGGCGATCTTCCAGATCATCCTGCTGGACCTGGTGTTCTCGATCGACTCGATCCTCACCGCCGTGGGCATGACCGACCACCTGCCGATCATGATCGCCGCCGTGGTCATCACCGTGGGCATCATGCTGGTGGCCGCCGACCCCCTGGCGAACTTCATCAACAACAACCCCACCGTGGTGATGCTGGCCCTGGGCTTCCTGCTGATGATCGGCGCGGTGCTGATCGCCGACGGCTTCGGCGTCCACGTGCCGAAGGGCTACATCTACGCCGCCATGGCCTTCTCGGCGGGCGTCGAGGCGCTGAACATGCTGGCGCGCCGCAAGAAGCCGTCCGTCGAGGACAAGGTCCTGCACTGACGACAGCCCGCCGGCCCCTCGCGGGGCCGGCGGCTCGTCAGAGGAAGCTGTAGGGATCGATGTCGATGGCCACGCGGATCTGGCCGGGCGGCCGCACGCGGGCCCGCCAGGCCGCCATGTAGGCGGACAGGTCCACCGAGCGGTCCGCCCGCACCAGGAAGCGCTTGCGCCGCCGGCCCCGCACGAGACCGAGCGGCGCGTCGGCCGGACCGTAGACCTCGACCCCCGGCGTGTTGGGCGCCGCCTGCGCCATGCCCTGCACGAAGGCGTCCAGTTGCGCGGCGTCTGGCCCAGAGGCGACCACAGCCGCCAGCCGCCCGAATGGCGGCAGCCCCGCCAGCTCCCGCTCGGCCATCTCGGCGGCCACGAACGCGTCCCGGTCCTGGGCCTTCAGCGCCTGCATGACGGCGTGCTCGGGGGCGTAGGTCTGCAGCAGCGCCCGGCCCGGCCGGTCCTTGCGCCCCGCCCGCCCGGTCGCCTGCGCCAGGAGCTGGTAGGTCCGCTCGGCCGCCCGCAGATCGCCGCCCCGCAGTCCGAGGTCGGCGTCCACCACCCCCACCAGCGTCAGCTTGGGGAAATTGTGCCCCTTCGCCGCCGCCTGAGTGGCCACCAGGATGTCGATCTCCCCGGCCGCCATGGTCTCGACCAGTCGCCGGGCCTCGCGGGCGTCGAAGACCGTGTCCGACGAGAAGACCGCGATCCGCGCCTCCGGGAACAGGGCGCGAGCCTCCTCCTCCACCCGCTCCACACCCGGCCCGATAGAGACCAGGCTGTCCTTCGCCCCGCAATGCGGACAGGCCGCCGGCTTCGGCATCGAGAACCCGGTCAGGTGGCAGACGAGGCGGCCGGTGTAGCGGTGCTCCACCAGCCAGGAATCGGTGTCGGGCGCGGTCATCCGCTCCCCGCACGCCTTGCACAGCACCAGGGGCGCGTAGCCCCGGCGGTTCAGGAACAGCAGGCTCTGCTCGCCCCGGGCCCAGGTCTCGGCCATGGCCTTGACCAGCGGGGGCGAAAGCCACCGCCCCGCCTCGGGCGGCGTCTCGCGCAGGTCGATCAGCTCGATGTCCGGCAGGCGCGCGGTCCCGTGCCGCGCCGAGAGCCTGAGCCATCGATAGCGGCCCGCCTCGGCGTTGCGCAGCGTCTCCAGCGACGGCGTGGCCGACGCCAGGATCACCGCCGCGCCCTCGATCCGGCCCCGCACCACCGCCAGGTCGCGGGCGTGGTAGATGAAGCCGTCCTCCTGCTTGAACGAGCCGTCGTGCTCCTCGTCCACGACGATCAGGCGCAGCTTGCGGAAGGGCAGGAACAGCGCCGAGCGCGCGCCTACGACGATCCGGCAGGTCCCCGCCGCCACGGCCTCCCAGACGCGCCGGCGACCCGGCGGGGCGACGTCCGAGTGCCACTCGCCCGGCTGGGCGCCGAAGCGGGCGGCGACACGCGCGATCACCGCCTGAGTCAGGGCGATCTCGGGCAGCAGGATCAGCACCTGGGCGTCGGGGTCGGCCGCGAGCGCCGCCGCTGCGGCCTCCAGGTACACCTCGGTCTTCCCCGAGCCGGTGACCCCGTCCAGCAGCGCGACACCGAAGCCGTCCGCCACCAGGTCCTTCAGGGCCTCGGCCGCCGCCGCCTGGCTGGCGCTGAGCTGCGGGCCGGGGCGGGAGAGGTCCGGCGGGTCGAACCGCGCTTCGGGGAGGATCTCGCGGACCGCGAGCACGCCCTCGTCCAGCAGGGCCTTCACGACCCCGGCCGAGACCCCGGCCGCGCGGGCGAGGTCGGCGGCGGCCATCGGCTGGAGGGCCGCCTCGATCACCTTCTCGCGGGCCGGCGTGGGACGCGCGGGCGAGGTTCCGGTGGCCACCACCACCCGCACGGGCCGCGGCTTCGGCGCCCGGGCTCCGCGCAGGGCGATCGCCAGCGGCTGACCGGGCGCGTCCACGGCATAGCGCGCCGCCCACTGCACGAACTCCACCGTGCCCGGCGGCAGGCGCGGATCGTCGAGCCGCTCGGCGACCGGTTTCAGCGGGCGGTTTCCGCCCATCGCATCGCGCAACTCGGTGACCACCCCGCGGATCAGGCGCGGCCCCAGCGGCACGGCCACCTGGTCGCCCGCTTCCAGCCCCATGCCTTCCGGCTCGGCGTAGTCGAACGCCTCGGGCAGGGGCATGGGCAGGAGGACGGAGGCGATGCGGCTCATGGGTTGAGGATCACGGCTTAGCGCGCCGTCAGGCGAAGTGGAATGCGGTTCGCCGCCCGGACGGCGCGCCAAGCAAAGGTCTGGGCGCAGTCGGACGCAAAACCGGTTTCCACTTTTGCGGACTGCGCCCGGCGCGCCGTCAGGCGAAGTGGAATGCGGTTCGCCGCCCGGGTGGCGCGCGAGGCAAAGGTCTGGGCGCAGTCGGACGCAAAACCGGTTTCGACTTTTGCGGACCTGCGCCCGGGCAGCTACAAGCGCCCTGAACAAGTCCAAGGTCAGATAATGCAGCTCTTCCTCGACACCACCGACACCGCCGTCCTGAAGGACCTTGCCGAAACCGGCCTGGTCGACGGCGTGACCACCAACCCCTCGCTGATCGCCAAGTCCGGCCGCAACATGCTGGAGGTGATCGCCGAGATCTGCGGCCTGGTCGAAGGCCCCGTCTCGGCCGAGGTGGCGGCCATGGACGTCGCCGGCATGCTGGCCGAGGGCCGCAAGCTGGCGGGCGTGGCGCCCAACGTGGTCGTGAAGGTGCCGCTGACCCGCGAGGGCCTGACCGCCACCAAGGAATTCTCGGCCGAGGGCATCCAGACCAACGTGACGCTCTGCTTCTCGGCGACCCAGGCCCTGCTCGCCGCCAAGGCCGGCGCCAGCTACATCAGCCCCTTCATCGGCCGCCTGGACGACCACGGCGCCGAGGGCATGGACCTGATCAGCGAGATCCGGGCCATCTACGACAACTACGGCTTCGACACCGAGATCCTGGCCGCCTCCATCCGCACCCCGGCCCACGTCAAGGAAGCCGCCCTCGCCGGCGCCGACTGCGCCACCATTCCGCCGGCGGTGTTCCAGGCGCTCTTCAAGCATCCGTTAACCGAACAGGGGCTCCAACAGTTCATGGCGGACTGGGCCAAGACGGGCCAGTCCATCCTGTAACGAGGCTGGAGTGACATGGACGGGTCGCAGGGTGAGTTCAGTTTCGACATCCCCGCGGCGGCCCCGGCGGCCAAGGCCAAGGCGGCCCGGCGCGCCGCCGGCCCGGCGGTCGAGCGCACGCTCGACCCGGCCGACGTGCGCCGCTTCCTGGCCGAGAACCCCGACTTCCTGACGGCCGACGAGGCCCTGCTGGCCCAGCTCGGCCTCAGCGTCGCCGGCGGCAACGTCGTCGAATTCGCCCCGATGGCGCGCGTCCGCGCCGACCATCAGCGCGAGGCCGAGCAGCGCCAGATGCTGGAGGAGCTGGCCCGCGCCAACTTCGCCGCCCAGGCCCAGACCCACGGCGCCGTCGTGGACCTGCTGGAGGCCCGTAACCTCGCCGACCTGGCCCGGCGCGTGGACGACTTGGCCCGCGGCCGCTTCGGCCTCGCCGCCGGCCTGATCGCCCTGGAATGCGAGGGCCTGCCGCCCGCCGGCTGGCGGCCGCTGGTCGAGGGCCAGGTGAACCTGCTGCTCGACGGAGCGCGGCCCGACGCCCGCATGGGCTTTGCGCCCACCGCGCTCGGCCTCTTCGCCCCCGAGGCTGGCGAAATCCGTTCTATGGCCATGGTGCGGCTCTCGATCTGGGAGCCCTCGCGCCAGGGCCTGCTGGCCTTCGGTTCGGCCAACGCCGACGACTTCGCCCCGGACATGGGCGCCGAGCTGGTGGCTTTCCTGGCCCGGGTGGTCGAGCGGACGGCGGAGCGATGGCCGCTGCTCTGAGCGCACACGACGCCAGGCTCCAGTGGCTCGAACACCTGGCGCACGAGCGGCGCGCCTCGCCGCGCACGCTCGAGGCCTATGGCTTCGCGGCCGGCCGCTACATCGCCTTCCTGGAACAGCACCGGGGTGAAAGCCTGTCGGTGCGCGATCTCGCGACGGTCACGGCCGGCGAGGTGCGCGCCTGGCTCGCGCACCTGCGCGCCGGCGACCACCCCCTGTCGCCGCGCTCGCTCAGCCAGGCGCTGTCGGCGATCCGCACCTTCCACCGTTTCCTCGACCGCCGGCTCGACACGCCCAACGCGGCCATCGCCCTGGTCCGGGGCCCGCGGGTGAAGCCCGGCGCGCCACGCCCCGTGACCGAGGATCAGGCCGCCGGCCTGCTGGCGGAGCCTGCGCTGGACCCCGACCGCGAGGACTGGGAAGCCGCGCGCGACCAGGCCGTCCTCGCCCTCCTCTACGGCTGCGGCCTGCGGATTTCCGAAGGCCTGTCCCTCAAGCGGTCTGACGCGCCCCTTCCCGAGCTGCTGCGCATTACCGGCAAGGGCGGCAAGACGCGCATGGTCCCGGTGCTGCCGGCCGTCCGCGCGGCGGTGGACGCCTATCTGGCCGAGGCCCCCTTCGCCCTGGAGCCCGACGGGCCGCTGTTCCGGGCCAAACGGGGCGGGGCGCTGGGACCGCGCCACGTCCAGGCGACCATGCAGAACCTAAGGGGCCGCCTGGGATTGCCCGCCAGCGCCACGCCGCACGCGCTGCGCCACTCGTTCGCCACCCACCTGCTGGGCGCCGGCGCCGACCTGCGTTCGATCCAGGAACTGCTGGGCCACGCCTCGCTCTCGACGACGCAGCGCTATACCGAGGTCGACGCCGCCGCCCTGCTCAGCGTCTACAACCAGGCCCATCCCCGGGCCTGAAGGTCAGTCGTCAGCGTTGCGGAAGGTCGTGCGGCCTTCGTTCGGCGTGCGGGTCAGGTGGCAGGGCCGGCCGCGCTTGTCGAGAACGGTGATCGAGCGGCCCTTCGGCGTGTCCAGCAGCATGCGCGGGATCTGCCGCCCCGAGCGCTCGGCGATGTAATAGGGCGCCGGCCGGCAGCGGATCGGCGTCCGCGCATCGTTCAGGTCCTTCACCGCCGGCTGGGCCGACGCCAGCGTAGCGGCGATGATAAGCGAAACTGGATCCACTAGCGCCCCACCTCGTACCCCACCACGAGCGGCGCCGCGCAGCCGTCGATGGTGCGCAGGACCGTCTTCTCGTGGTTGGCCTTGGGCAGTTCGCCCAGGACCGATGCCTTCGCCCGGCCCTTGTTGCGATACAGCAGGGCGCGGTCGGCCACCTCGTAGCGGCCATTGGTCTTGCAGGCGGGCGTGTCGGCCGGCGGGGTCACGATGACCAGCGGCCGGCTCTCGGCGGCGGGCGTTGCGGCCACGGCGACGGTCATCGCAGCGGCGGCGAGCATCGCCAGCATTGCAGCCTCCCTCTTTGCAAGCGGGAAGCAAGCTGCCACCGGTTGGCGCAACCGCCAAATTAAGTTTCGGCCACGTGACTGCTGTTTTACGGCTCAGCGACCGATGATGTCCGAATCCCGCGAGGCCTCTCGCCTCAGTCCCGCACGTAGCGCAGCCAGTCCACGCCGTTGTCGCGGCCGCGCTCGGTGCAGCGGAAGCCCTCGCGGTCGTAGAAGGCCTGGGCGCGGACGTTGGCGGCCTGGCACTTGAGCTGCAGCCGTCCGCCCGCCGAGGCGGCCACATAGTGCAGCAGCGCGCGGCCGACGCCGCGCCCACGCTCGGTCACATAGAGCGAATGCAGGAAGGCCTGCGGGCGGTACAGCGCCGCCAGGCCGACGATCTGGCCACCCCTGACGGCGACGAAGATCTCCTCGTCGCGCGCCGCGGCCAGGAAATCGGCCGCGCGGTGCCGTTCGGGCGGGATCCAGGTGAAGGTGTCGGTGAGCACGCGGACGTAGAGGCTGGCGCACTCGGCCAGCTCTTCCGCCCGCGCACGTCGCAGGACGAGGCCCGAAGGCGTCAGGCCTGCATCGTCCAACCTTCGACCCCCATCGCCGCCTGCCGCAGCGCCTCGGAACGCGTCGGATGCGGGTGACAGGTGCGGGCGACGTCCTCGGACGCGGCGCGGAACTCCATCGCGACCGCGTACTCGCCGATCATCTCCGACACGCTGGGCCCGATCAGATGAGCGCCCAGGATCTCGTCGGTCTTGGCGTCGGCCAGCACCTTCGCGAAGCCCTCGGTCTCGTGGTTGATCTTGGCGCGGCTGTTGGCGGTGAAGGGGAACTTGCCGACCTTGTAGGCCCGGCCCTCGGCCTTCAGCTCTTCCTCGGTCTTGCCGACCCAGGCCACCTCCGGGCTCGTGTACACGACGCTTGGGATCAGGCCGTAGCTCACGTGGCCGGCCTTGCCGGCGATCGCCTCGATGCAGGCCACGGCCTCTTCCTCGGCCTTGTGCGCCAGCATCGGACCGTGGGTGACGTCGCCGATCGCCCAAACGCCAGGCGCCGAGGTCTTCCAGTGGTCGGTCTCGATGAAGCCGCGTTTGTCCGGCGTGATGCCCACCGTCTCCAGGCCCAGGCCCTCGGTATAGGGTCGCCGGCCGATCGCCAGCAGCACGCAGTCGGCGTCGATGGTCTCGGCCGCGCCGCCCGCGACCGGCTCGAACGTCAGGGTGACGCCCGTCTTGGAGGTCTTGGCGCCCGTGACCTTGGCGCCCAGTTTGAACGCCATGCCCTGCTTGGTGAGGGCGCGCTGGAAGGTCTTGGCGACCTCGGCGTCCATCCCGGGCGTGATCCGGTCCAGGAACTCGATGACGGTGACCTTCGCGCCCAGCCGGCGCCACACCGAGCCCAGCTCCAGCCCGATGATGCCCGCGCCGATCACCACCAAGTGGCCGGGCACTTCCGGCAGCGACAGCGCGCCGGTGGAGTCCACGATCCGCTTCTGGTCCACCTCGACGCCCGGCAGGCCCGACGGCAGCGAGCCCGTGGCGATCACGATGTCCTTGGCCGCCAGCGTCGTCACCGCGCCATCGGCGGCGGTCACGGTCACCTTGCCCGGGCCGGCGATCGCGCCCACGCCCTGGTAGCGGTCGACCTTGTTCTTCTTGAAGAGGAACTCGATGCCCTTGGTGAGCTGGGTCACCGAGTCGGTCTTCTGCTTCATCATCTGGGCGAGGTTCAGCTTCGGCGTCACCTCGATGCCCAGCGTCGCGAACTCGCTGTTGGCCGCGTCGAACAGCTCCGACGCATGGAGCATCGCCTTCGACGGCATGCAGCCGACGTTGAGGCAGGTGCCGCCCAGGCCGATGCCACCTTCGACGCCCTTGTCCACGCAGGCGACCTTCAGGCCAAGCTGGCCCGCGCGGATCGCGCCGTTGTAGCCGCCGGGGCCGCCCCCGATGATGACGACGTCGTAGGTGGGTGTTTCAGCCATGGTTCGCCTGCGCCTTAGATGGGCGCGCAACCTAGTGCGCGCGGGGCAAATGTGGAGTCCGGTTTTGCGCGGCGCCACCCGGGGCGGCGCATTTCGCCCGCGAGGGCCGCGTCGCAGCCGCGCCAAGGCCGCCGCAGGTCAAACAGCGGTCGGCGAGGCGGGCCTCAGACCTCGATCCAGGCGTCCCGCGGCTCGGGCGCGAGCGTCGGCGCGCCGGCGGCCAGCATGCGGTCCACGCGCTCCAGCAGCTCGGCGCCGCTGAAGGGCTTCGCGAGGCCGTCGCAGACGCCGTGGCCGGCCGCGGCTTCGACGTGTTCCTGGGTCAGCCCTCGGCCGATCAGCAGGACCGGAACCGGACCGCCCGGCGCCGTCGCCAGGGCTTCCAGCACTTCGAGGCTGGCCATGTCGGGCAGGCGGCGCTCCAGCACCACGGCGTCGACGCCGCCGGCTTCCAGCACGGCGATGGCCTCGGCCGGGTCGCGGATGGCCGAGACGGCGTAGCCGGCCACGTCCAACCGGATCTGGATCATTTCCAGGACCGTGCGGTCGTGGTCGACCACGAGGACCCGGTACGATGGCGGGGGATCGAAGTGCATCTGGGTGGGGTCTCTCAGAACAGGTCCACTTCGCCGGGGTCGACCTGTTCGGCCTCCACCACCGGCGCGCCCAGCCCCTCGGCCATGCGCTCGGCCAGCGCGCCCAGGGTCAGGCTCGCGAGGGCGCCCTCCACGGGGACCGCAAGGCCGTCCGGCGAGGCGAAGCAGACGTTGCGCGCGAAGCTGGCGAGGCCGGTCAGATGCTGCGCCAGCAGGTCCACGCCATGCAGGCTCTCGGTCAGCACCTGGCGCTCGGCCGACGGAAGGCTGTCCATGAACTCGCCCAGGATCTTGTCCAGGCGGATGCAACGCGCGGCCGCCAGCTCGATCTCGCCGGACAGGACGTCCATCGTGATCGCGACGCTGGGCGCGAAACCTTCGCTCACATTCAGGGCCGACATGGAAAGGCTTTCCTTTTCAGGGAGTTTTCCCAGCCTGAACCTAAGCATTGGTGAATTGTGGGAAACGCCGTTCGCTCCGCTCGCCCTTGCAGCGGGGCCTGCGGCGATCCGCCGCCGACCCGAAGTGGTCTCGGTGTAGATCGACAGCCGGAAGGTGCGCCGGAACGCACTTGGCCCCCCGAGGAGGCTCCCGACCGGGAGCCACGGAGGCCCCCGGGCAAGGCTCTTTTGCCTTAGACGTCCAGCAGCAGGCGCTGCGGGTCTTCGATGGCTTCCTTCACGTGGACCAGGAAGGTCACCGCGCCCTTGCCGTCGACGATCCGGTGATCGTAGCTCAGGGCCAGGTACATCATCGGCCGGGCCACGATCTGGCCGTTCACCACCATCGGCCGCTCCTGGATTTTGTGCATGCCCAGGATGCCCGACTGCGGCGGGTTCAGGATCGGCGTCGACATCAGCGAGCCGTAGATGCCGCCGTTCGAGATGGTGAAGGTGCCGCCCTGCAGGTCCTCCATCGAGAGCGCGCCGTCGCGGGCCTTCTTGCCCAGGGCGCCGATCTCCTTCTCGATGTCGGCCAGGCTCATGGCGTCGGCGTCGCGGACCACCGGCGTCACCAGGCCCTTCTCGGTGCCGACCGCGACCGAGATGTCGTAGTGGTTCTTGTAGATGACGTCCGTGCCGTCGATCTCGGCGTTGACGTCCGGAACCTGCTTCAGGCCGTGGATCACCGCCTTCACGAAGAAGGACATGAAGCCCAGCTTCACGCCGTGCTTCTTCTCGAACACGTCCTTGTAGGCGTTCCGCAGCGCCATGACCTCGGTCATGTCCACCTCGTTGAAGGTGGTCAGCATGGCGGCGTTGTTCTGGGCTTCCTTCAGCCGGCGCGCGATCGTCTGGCGCAGGCGGGTCATCTTCACCCGCTCCTCGCGCTCGTGGATCGCGCGGGGCGCGGCCGGCGCCGCCGGCGCGGCGGCCGGGGCCTTGGCGCGGGCTTCCAGCGCGGCCAGGGCGTCGCCCTTGGTCACGCGGCCGTCCTTGCCGGTGCCGGGGATGGAGGCGGGGTCCAGGTTGTTCTCGGCGGCGACACGCTGGGCCGACGGCGCCAGCACCGGCTCGGCGGCGGTCTTGGCGGCGGCGGGCGCAGGCGCGGGGGCCGGGGCGGGTTCGGGCTTGGCTTCCGCCTTCGGGGCCTCGGCCTTCTTCGGCGCCGCGGCCGCGGCCCCGCCTTCGCTGATCTTGCCCAGGATCGCGCCCGGCTCGACCGTCGCGCCTTCCTCGGCGGTGATCTCGCTCAGCACGCCGTCCGACGGGGCGGCCACTTCCAGGCTCACCTTGTCGGTTTCCAGCTCGACCAGGATCTCGTCCTTGCGCACCGCATCGCCGGCCTTCTTCGCCCAGCGCGCCACCGTGGCTTCGGTGACGGATTCACCGAGGGCGGGGGTCATGATGTCGGCCATTGGGGGGTCGGCTCCTTAGGGTCTTCGCAGGCGTAGGTGAGGGATTTTAGGCGAACGCTTCGGTGAGGAAGGCGTCGAGTTCTTTCAGGTGGCGGCTCATGAGGCCGGCGGCGGTGGACGCCGAGGCCGGACGGCCCACGTAGCGCGCGCGCTTGGCCTTGATGTTCATGCGCTCCAGCGTCAGTTCCAGCCACGGATCGACGAACTGCCAGCCGCCCATGTTCTTGGGCTCTTCCTGGCACCAGACCAGCTCGGCGTTCTTGAAGCGCTTCAGCTCATTGGTCAGCGACTTCAGCGGCCACGGATAGAACTGTTCCAGGCGCAGGATGTAGACGTCGTCGCGACCGCTCTTGGCGCGCTGTTCCACGAGGTCGAAGTAGACCTTCCCCGAGCAGACGATGACGCGGTTGATCTTGTCGTCCGCCTGCAGGGTCACGCCGCCCACGTCGCAACCGGCCTCGGCGCCGTCCACCATCACGCGGTGGAAGCCCGTGCCCTGCTCCATGTCGGCCAGGTTCGACACCGCCCGCTTGTGGCGCAGCAGCGACTTCGGCGACATCACGATCAGCGGCTTGCGGAATTCGCGCAGCAACTGGCGGCGCAGGGCGTGGAAGTAGTTCGCCGGCGTCGTGCAGTTGACGACCTGCATGTTGTCTTCCGCGCAGAGCTGCAGGAAGCGCTCCAGGCGCGCCGAGGAGTGCTCGGGCCCCTGGCCTTCGTAGCCGTGCGGCAGCAGCATCACGAGGCCGCTCATCCGCAGCCACTTGCGCTCGCCCGAGCTGATGAACTGGTCGATCACCACCTGCGCGCCGTTCACGAAGTCGCCGAACTGGCCTTCCCACATGGTCAGGGTGTTCGGGTCGGTCAGCGAGAAGCCGTATTCGAAGCCCAGCACCGCCTCTTCCGACAGCGCCGAATCCAGCACTTCGAAGTGCGCCTGGTTCGGGCCCAGGTTGCGGAGGGGGAAGTAAACTTCCTCGGTCTTCTGGTCGATGATGCCGGAGTGGCGCTGGCTGAAGGTGCCGCGCACGCTGTCCTGGCCCGACAGGCGGACCGGATAGCCCTGGTCGAGCAGGCTGGCGAAGGCCAGGTGCTCGGCCGTCGCCCAGTCCAGGCCCTGGCCGGACTCGATCGCCTCGCGGCGTCCCGCGATGACCCGTTCCACCGTCTTGTGGACGGCGACCCGCTCGGGGATCGTGGTGATCTTGCGGCCGAGGTCCAGCAGCTTCTGCTTCGGCACGCCGGTGGCGAAGCGCTCGTCGCCGGTGGGCAGTTGCAGGCCGGCCCACTTGCCGTCCAGCCAGTCGGCCTTGTTGGCCTTGTACTGCTTGCCGCTCTCGAACTCCTCGTCGAGGAACTTGTCGAAGGCCGCGATCCAGCCGTCCACGTCGTCCTGGGTGCAGACGCCCTCGCCGATGAGGCGCGAGGCGTACAGGTCGCGAACCGATGGGTGGTTCTTGATCTTCGCGTACATCAGCGGCTGGGTCATCGTGGGGTCGTCCCCCTCGTTGTGACCGAACCGGCGGTAGCAGAACATGTCGACCACCACGTCCTTGCCGAACAGTTGGCGGTACTCGGTGGCGACCTTGGCGGCGAAGGTGACGGCCTCGGGGTCGTCGCCGTTCACGTGGAAGATCGGCGTCTCGACCATCAGCGCCACGTCGGTGGGATACGGCGAGCTGCGGCTGTTCTTCGGGCTGGTGGTGAAGCCGATCTGGTTGTTGACCACGAAGTGCATGGTCCCGCCCACGCCGTAGCCGCGCAGGCCCGACAGCGCGAAGCACTCGGCCACCACGCCCTGGCCGGCGAAGGCGGCGTCGCCGTGCAGCAGCAGCGGCAGCACGTGGCCACGGCCCGCCGACGGCTGCTCGCGCAGGGTGAAGGCCTGCTTGGCGCGCACCTTCCCGATCACGACCGGGTTCACGATCTCCAGGTGCGAGGGGTTGGCGGTGAGCGACAGGTGGACGCTGTTGCCGTCGAACTCACGGTCCGACGAGGCGCCCAGGTGGTACTTCACGTCGCCCGAGCCCTGCACGTCGGAGGGCACGGCCGAGCCGCCTTGGAACTCGTGGAAGATGATGTGGTAGGGCTTGCCCATCACGGCGGCCAGCACGTTCAGGCGCCCGCGGTGCGGCATGCCGACCACGATGTCCTTCACGCCCATGGCGCCGCCGCGCTTGATGATCTGCTCCAGCGCCGGGACCATCGCCTCCCCGCCGTCCAGGCCGAAGCGCTTGGTGCCGGGGAAGCGGCGGTGCAGGAACTGTTCGAACCCTTGCGTCTCGATCAGCTTCTTCAGGATGGCGACCTTGCCCTCCTTGGTGAAGACGATCTCCTTGTCGCGGCCCTCGATGCGCTCCTGCAGCCAGGCCTTCTCCTTGGGGTCCGAGACGTGCATGTACTGCACGCCGACGTTGCCGCAGTAGGTGCGGCGCAGGATCGCCAGGATCTCGCGCACCGACGCCGTCTCCAGGCCCAGCACGAAGTCCAGGAAGATGGGACGGTCGTAGTCGGCCTCGGCGAAGCCGTAGGTGGCCGGGTCCAGCTCCGAGGCGTCGCCCGGCGTGGCGGCGATGCCCAGCGGGTCCAGGTTGGCCTTCAGGTGGCCGCGCATGCGGTACGCGCGGATCATCATGATGGCCCGCAGCGAATCCAGTGTCGCGGCGCGCACCTCGTCGACCGAGGCGGTCGGCTTCTTTTCCTCGATCGTCTTGCCGATCTTGGCCTCGACCGCCGGCCAGAGGCCGTCGATGGCGCTCATCCAGTCGGTGCGGGCGATCGGGGTCTCGGGCTTGGCCCAGGCGGGCTTGCCGGCCGCGCGGGCGACGTCCGACTTGCCGTCCAGCAGGGAGGCGAAGAAGGCCTGCCAGGAGGGGGCGACCGCGTTCGGGTCGGCCGCCCACTTCGCATAGAGGTCCTCCACGAAGGCCGCATTGCCGCCGTAGAGGAAAGAGGTCTCGGCCAGAACTTCGTTGATCAGGCCTGCGTCGTCCGCCATGTCCTTCGCCTTCCGCGGGCGGGCCCACGGACTTCGGAAGAAGGAGCCGAGCGCGGGCCGCCCTAAACCAGATTTCGGGCGCTTACGCGCCCTTGAGCACTTCCAACAGCGTGGTCCCGAGGGCCGCCGGAGACGGCGAAACCCGGATACCCGCAGCCTCCATCGCCGCGATCTTGTCCTCGGCGCCGCCCTTGCCGCCCGAGATGATCGCGCCGGCGTGGCCCATGCGCCGACCCGGAGGCGCCGTGCGCCCCGCGATGAAGCCGACCATAGGCTTCTTGATTGCTGAATTCTTGATGAATTCAGCCGCATCTTCTTCCGCCGAACCGCCGATCTCGCCGATCATGATGATCGACTCGGTCTCGGGGTCCTTCAGGAACATGTCGAGCACGTCGATGAACTCGGTGCCCTTCACCGGGTCCCCGCCGATGCCCACGGCCGACGTCTGGCCGAGGCCCACCTGCGAGGTCTGGAACACGGCCTCATAGGTAAGGGTGCCCGAGCGGGAAACAACGCCCACCGAGCCCTTCTTGAAGATGTTGCCGGGCATGATGCCGATTTTGCACTCACCCGGGGTGAGAACACCCGGGCAATTCGGGCCGATCAGCCTGGATTTTGAGCCGCTGAGCGAGCGCTTCACCTTGATCATGTCGGCGACCGGGATGCCCTCGGTGATGCAGACGATCAGGGGGACCTCGGCGTCGATGGCCTCGAGGATCGAGTCCGCGGCGAACGGCGGCGGGACATAGATCACGCTGGCGTCGGCGCCGGTCTGCTTCACGGCCTCGGCAACCGTGTCGAACACGGGGACGCCCACGTGGGTCGTGCCGCCTTTGCCCGGCGTGACGCCCCCGACCATCTTCGTGCCGTAGGCGATGGCCTGCTCGGTGTGGAAGGTGCCCTGGCTGCCGGTGATGCCCTGGCAGATGACGCGGGTGTTCTTGTTGATCAGGATCGACATGTCTTACGCAGCGCCCCGCACGGCCTTGACGATCTTCTCGGCGCCATCCGAGAGGTCGTTCGCGGCGATCACGTTCAGGCCGCTCTCGTTGATGATCTTCTTACCCAGGTCGACGTTGGTGCCCTCTAGGCGCACCACCAGCGGAACCTGCAGGCCGACTTCCTTCACCGCGGCGACCACGCCTTCCGCGATGATGTCGCAGCGCATGATGCCGCCGAAGATGTTGACCAGGATGCCCTTCACGTTCGGGTCGGCGGTGATGATCTTGAAGGCCGCGGTGACCTTCTCCTTGCTGGCGCCGCCGCCGACGTCGAGGAAGTTCGCCGGCTCGGCGCCGTAGAGCTTGATGATGTCCATGGTCGCCATGGCCAGGCCGGCGCCGTTGACCATGCAGCCGATCTCGCCATCCAGGGCGATGTAGCTGAGGTCGTACTTCGAGGCCTCGATTTCCTTCGGGTCCTCTTCGCTCTCGTCACGCAGCGCCACGATGTCCTTGTGGCGGAACAGCGCGTTGCCGTCGAAGCTGACCTTGGCGTCCAGCACGCGGAGCTGGTCGTCGGCGGTGACGATCAGCGGGTTGATTTCCAGCATCTCCATGTCCTTGGCGACGAACGCCGCATAGAGCTGGGAGAGCAGCGTGGCCGCCTGCTTGGCGAGGTCGCCCTTCAGGCCCAGCGCGCCGGCGAGGGCGCGGGCGTGATGCGGGAAGACGCCGGTGGCCGGGTCGACGGTGAAGGTGTGGATCTTGTCGGGCGTGTTGTGCGCCACGTCCTCGATGTCCATCCCGCCTTCGGTGGACGCCACGACCGAGACCCGGCTCGTTTCGCGGTCGACCAGCAGCGACAGGTAGAATTCCTTGGCGATGGCGGCGCCTTCCTCGATGTAGAGGCGGTTCACCTGCTTGCCCTTCGGCCCGGTCTGGTGCGTGACCAGCACCCGGCCCAGCATCTCCTGGGCGTTGGCCTTCACGTCGTCCACCGACTTCACGACCCGCACGCCGCCCTTGGCGTCAGGGCCGAGGCCTTCGAAGCGGCCCTTGCCGCGCCCGCCGGCGTGGATCTGGGACTTCACGACGAAAACCGGACCGCCCAGCTTCTTGGCGGCTTCGACCGCTTCGTCGACGGAGAAGGCGGCATAGCCGCGCGGGACCGCCACGCCGAACTCCGCGAGGACGGCTTTGGCTTGGTGTTCGTGGATGTTCATGAGGCCTTTGGGGCGACTGAGGGGAAGGCTCGCCCCTGGCGGCGAGTGAGCCGGCTTATAGGCGCCGCCTCCTGCGATGACAACCGCGTGAGTACGCGAAAGCCATCGAAGTTACCTCTAGGTCAGCCCACCTTATCGACCGCCACGCTGGCCCGCCGCTCCAGCTTGCCCCAGCCGACCCGCGCGCCGTGCAGCGCCGCGTCGATCGACTTGACCACGACATAGTACATGAGCTGGCGGTAGCCGAACCGCTGCACCGGCATCCAGATCAGGTCGCCCCAGGGCGCGCGCCGCTCCAGCGCCATCCCCGTCGCGCCGGCCGACAGGTCCAGCAGCACGAACGCGGCCCAGTAGAATATCGAGCGGTAGAGGTCGTCGGGCGACCACTCCACCGGATGGAATGCGAAGGCGTAGCCGGCCGAGATCAGGCTCCAGATCACCGCCAGGTCCACCAGCGGCGCGATGGCGGTCAGGACGATCTGGAACAGCCAGATCTGCGGCAGCGCCACGAAGCCCAGCACCGGGTGCTTCAGGCTGAACAGGGCCCGGCGGTGCTTCCAGATGCACTGCAGCGTGCCGAACGACCAGCGGAAGCGCTGCTTCAGCAGGCCGCCGACCGTCTCGGGCGCCTCGGTATAGGCCCGCGCCTCGGGATCGAACTCCACCTTCCAGCCCGCCCGCTGGATCGCCAGCGTCAGGTCCTGGTCCTCGGCCAGGGTGTCGGCCGGATAGCCGCCCAGGGCCGTGAGCGCGCTGCGCCGCCAGGCCCCGACCGCCCCGGGCACCACCGTGACCGCGCCCAGGGCGGCGAGCGCCCGCCGCTCCAGGTTCTGCGCCGTGACGTACTCCAGCGCCTGCCAGCGGGTGATGAGGTTGCAGCGGTTGCCGACGATGGCGTTGCCGGCCACCGCGCCGATCGCCGGGTCGTCGAACCAGCGCGCCAGCCGGCCCAGGGTGTCCGGCGGGAACTGGGTGTCGGCGTCCAGGGCCACGACGATCTCGCCGTGCGCCTGCGCCAGGCCGCGGTTGAGCGCCCGCGCCTTGCCGCCGTTCGGGAAGGTCATCAGCGCCACGCGCGGCTCGCCGGCGAAGGCGCGCTCCACGATCTCCGAGGTCTTGTCCGACGAGCCGTCGTCCAGCACCAGGATCTCGAGGTTCGTCCAGTCCGACGCCAGGATCCGGCGCACCGAGGCTTCGATCACCTTCTCCTCGTTGAAGCAGGGGATCAGCACGCTGATCAGCGGCCCCGCGCCCGGCGCCGGCATCGGCGGGGGCCGCAGGCGCAGGCTGTGCGTCACCGCCAGGACCGCGAGGAACAGCAGCCGCGCGACGCCCAGCGCGATCGCAGCCGTGAACAGCACGCGCAGCACGTCGTCGGCCGTGCGCAGGAAGCCGAAGCCGATGCGGTCCAGCGTCAGCTCCACCGTGCTGCGGTCCGCGGCCGGCATCACCTGGGCCGGCGTCATGCCCGCCAACTCGCCCACCGTGACCAGGCGGTAGCCGTGGGCGCGGATCGCGTCGATGAGTGCGGGCAGCGCCTCGACCGTGCGGCTGCGGTCGCCGCCGGAATCGTGCAGCAGCACCACCTGGCCGGGCCGCACCGTGTCGGCGAGCCGCGTGAGGGTGGTGTCGACGATGTGCCGCGGGTCCGGCTTCTTCCAGTCGTCCGGGTCGATGCGCAGGCCGACCGAGATGTAGCCCTGCGCCTGGCCGTCCAGCAGCGGCGCCACCTCCTGCGGGGTCGAGGGCTCGGCGTCCCCGAAGTAGGGCGCGCGGAACAGGCGCATCGAGCGCCCGGTGATCGTCTCGAACAGGCGCTGGGTGGCGGAAAGCTCCACCGCCGTCTCGGCCACCGGCACCTCGCCGATGTTCGGGTGGGTCCAGGTGTGGTTGCCCACGTTGTGGCCCTCGTCCACCTCCCGCGCCACCAGGTCGGGGTTCTCCGACATGTTCTTGCCGATCACGAAGAACGTGGCCGGCGCATGCTTGGCCTTGAGGATGTCCAGGATTTTCGGCGTCCAGCGCCGGTCGGGCCCGTCGTCGAAGGTGAGCGCCACCAGCCCGGGCCGCGCGCCGTAGCGCTCGATCACGTAGGAGGTCGGGTTCACGTCGTAGGTCTCGGCCGAGACCAGCCCCGTGGCCGGGTCCATCTGCAGCGTCCGGTGGCCGGCGCGCGGCGTGTTGGTCACCGCCAGCACCTCGCCCGTGCCGTCGAAATTCACGTCCTGGCCGGGGTTGAGGTTCGACAGGCCGTCCGCGCGCACCCCGCCGTAGGGATGGCGCATCAGCGTCCAGCTCAGGGGATCCTCGCCCCCCATCCGCCACAGCGCGTAGCCCAGCGGCCGGAAGCCGTCGGCCACCCGAAGCTGGTTGTGCAGCGTCACGGCGTCCAGGAACCACACCTCGTGCCGCCGCCCGGCGTCGTCCGCGTAGGCGAAGGTCGGGTTCAGCGAGGCGGCGTCCATGCTGGCGGTCGCGGCGCTGTCGTGGGCGATCTGGGTCGCCTCGGTGTAGGTCACCGCGTTCGCGGCGCCCTTCTGGCCCTTCTGCGGCAGCGTCCAGTCGTAGCCGTACGCGCCCAGCGCCACGATCGTCCGCGACGGGTCCAGCTTGCCCATCCACTCGGCCAGGTGCTGCTGGAACCAGTCCTGCCCGGCCGGCGGCCCGGGATCGCCGCCGCCCCAGTGCTCGTCGTAGGCCATCAGCACCACGGCGTCTGCCGAGGCCTGCAGCTTCTTCAGCGGCCAGGACTCGTCGTCGAACGGCGCGGTGACCCACACCTCGCGGCCCAGCGGCTTCAGCGCCGCCCGCGCCTGCCCGATGAACGCCGGATAGGCGGCCACCGCGGCCGGCGACAGGTTCTCCAGGTCGAAGACGTAGCCCGAGAACCCCTGCGCCTTCGCCAGCGCCACGAGCTGGTCCAGCATGGCCTTGCGGCGGGCGGGGTCGAGCAGGACGCGGTCGGCGGCGGGCCCGTTCCAGATCCCGTCCTTGGCGTTGTAGACGCCCGGCATCAGCGAGGGCTTGCTGTTCGAGGCCGCGATGATCGCCCGCGCCTCGGGGTCCTTGGTGACGTCCAGCTTGCCGTCCGCCGTCAGGCCCACCCACTGGGGCGAGACCACGTCCAACTGGTCCACGTGGGCCCGCAGGGACGAGCGCGAGGTCTCGTCCCACGAGACGTAGAAGCCCACGGCCAGCGGCCGGGCCGGGCCGCCCTCGTCGAGGTTCTTGGGGTGCGGCACCCGCGTCCAGGCGTGGCGGCCCTTCAGCCGGTGGGCGCTCTCCACGTGCAGCGCGCGCAGGACGTGCGGGTCCTTCAGCGTCACGCCCGGGATCCGCGGGGCGAAGGCCAGCGTGGCGAAGAACCCCGCCCCCATCAGCAGCGCCAGCGCGATCAGCAGTCCGGAGACCAGGCGCACCCAGCGCGAGCGGCGGCCGCTGGGATCGTGGAAGATGAGGTCGGCGGCCATGGCGAAGGCTAGGGCTCAGCTTGAGGTGCGCGCCCTATGATCGCCGACTGCGGCGGATTCCGGGCAGGCTCCGTTATCCGAAGAACATCATCCACATCGTCCGCCCCGGGATGAAGGCGATGAACAGGTTGATCGCGAAGCCGCCGTAGAAGAGGCCCATCATCGTGCGCCGGTGACGTGCGACATCGCGCCGCTTCACCCAGATCACCGCCAGCGGCAGCATCAGCAGGGTCCAGCCGGTGAACAGGTGCAGGATCGACCACTTGCCGTGGTTCAGGCTGGTGATGAACAGCGTGGCGCCGGCCGTGGTCAGCGCCAGCAGCACCCAGACCCAGCCCGCGATCCGGTGGAACAGCCGCCCCTTGCGGGCGAACATCAGCACCCCGCCCAGCACCAGCGCCGCCAGCGCCGCCAGCAGGTGGACCTTGATCGCCGGCGTCAGGCTCGCGAACAGCGCCATGTCCGGGGCATGCGGCCGGGCGCTCGCCGCCAGCGCGCCGACCGCCTTCCACGCGCCGCCCAGCGACAGCGCGACGATGATCACCACCGCGGCCATGGTGAGGCCGAAGCGGAGGCCGAAGCTCATCGGCTTGCGGGCCGGCGTTTGCGATTTGGGCGACATCCTTTATCTCCGAAGCTCGTCCTGGGGCGCGTCTCGCCGCCCCGTCGAAGCTGGTCATGGCGGGGGTCGGAGAGCGGTGCGAGCGGTGATGCGTCGGGCGACGGCCGGGCTTCGCGAAACGCCGCCGCGCGCCGCTCACGCTTCGCGAGCGGCGGCCGCATGACGCGCAAGTTCCGCTTCGGGCCCCACGACGACCTGCAGGGCTGGACCCGCGGACTGGCGGTGGCCGCCGCGGCCGGGGTCTTCCTCACCTTCTCGGGCGCCTTCGGCACCGACCGCGTCCAGCTCCCGGTCCGGTTCGGCTACTGGATGCTGATGATGGTGTCCGGCTACTTCATCGGCTCGTTCGTCGCCGGCTGGTTCTTCCGCTCGGGCCAGCGGCGGTCGGGCAACATGTGGCTGGACGCGGCGCTGGCCGCGCTGGTCATGTCGGTCCCCTTCACCTTCATCGTCTGGGTCGCCAGCCGCACGCTGCTGCGATCCGACATCCCCGTGGCCGGCATCCCGATCCTGTTCGGCTACGTCCTGCTCGTCGCCCTGGCGCTGACGGTCATCAACATGCTGATCGAGAGCCGCCGCGTCGCCATCACCGAGGCCAGTCCCGAGCCCCCGCGCTTCCTGGAGCGCCTGCCGCTGAAGCTGCGCGGCGCCGAAGTCTGGGCCGTGGAGGCCGAGGACCACTACCTGCGGCTCCACACCTCCCGGGGCCAGGACCTGATCCTGATGCGCCTGGCCGACGCCGTCGCCGAGCTGGAGGGGATCGAGGGCGCCCAGGTCCACCGCTCGTGGTGGGTCGCCCGCGACGCCATCGCCGACGCCCGCCGCGGCGACGGCCGCGCCACCCTGACGCTGAAGGACGGCTCCGAAGTTCCGGTCAGCCGCACCTACGCCGGCGTGCTGCGCGACAAGGGCTGGATCTGAGGACGCTCGGCGAGCCCCGTCAGCGCCGCCGCGCCAGCCACTCGTCCCGGCTCTGGCCCCAGCAGTCCACGGCCACGCTCATCGGCGGCGGCAGGGTCGCCTGGCGCAAGATGCGCGAGCCGAGCCGCTGCGCGACCTTCTGCGAGTTCGTGTTGGCGGGCTCGATGGTGTGGATCACCTCGGTCCAGCCGTGCGTGGCGAACGCCCAGTCGATGGTCGCGGCCGCCGCCTCGGTGGCGTAGCCCTTGCCCCAGCAGTCGCGGACGACGCCCCAGCCCACCTCCGTCCCCGGCCATCCCTCCGGCTGCCACGGGCCCACCCGGCCCACCCAGCGGCCGGTCTCCTTCTCGATGACCGAGAACATCGAATAGCCGCGGCTCAGCCACCCGCCGGCCATGACGCTCATGATCCGCCAGGCGCCGATCCGGTCCTGCACGCCCCCGATATAGCGCGCCGCCTCCGCGTCCGCGCAGAACGCCGCCCAGGCCTCGAAGTCGCCGGGCTCGGGCGCGCGCAGGATGAGGCGTTCTGTCTCCAGGACGGGGATTTCCAACGGCACGGTTTTGCCTCAATCTGTGGGCGGGAGAGAGTTCGGGGTTGGGGCAAGCTGAGCGGCGTCCGCCGTCGTCCGCCCCTGTCCGATGCGTCGAGGGACCCGGTGTATCAGGGGGCGCCTCATGACGCAGGTCGATTTCGAGCAACCATCGCAAGAGGTTCCGGCGCCGAAACCGTCTGGATCCGGCCGGATCGTGGCCGCCGGGGTGGTGGGAGCCCTGGCCTTGGGCGCGGGCCTAGGCCTCTGGGCGCGGCCCGCCTCGCCGCCCGAGCCGGTCGCGGGCCCGGTCGCGCCGGAGGCGCCGCGTCCGGCGCTGCAGATCGTCGTGGACGACGGCCCGGCCCCCATCGGTCCGCTGCTGGAGGTGCTGCCGGGCGAGCCGCCCGCGCCCGCCGCCGAACCCGCCCGTCCCGATCCGCCCGAGCTCCAGGCGCCCCGCCGCACGGCCGGCCTCATGAAGGTGGACGCCGTGGTGGCGGCCGAGCCCCTGCTGGCGCCCGCCGTGAAGATCGAGCCGAAGCTCCAGAAGGCGGCTTCGGCGCCCACGGAAGCGCCGATCCACAAGGCCGCGCCGCCGGTGCCCCTCCTCCCGCCGAAGGCCGACAAGCTCGCGGCCGCGAATGCGCGCGCGCAGGCCGACGCGGCGAAGGTGGAGCGGGCGAAGGTCGAGAAGGCGAAGGCGGAGAAGGCCAGGATCGAGCAGGCCAAGGCGGAGAAGACCAGGACCGAACAAGCCAGGGTCCAACGCGCCCGCGCCGAAAAGGCCAAGGCCGAGAAGGACGCGCGCCTCGCGAAGGCGGAGCGGGCCAGGTCCGAAAAGGCCGGAAAACTGGCCAAGGCTGACAAGGCCAAGGCGGCGAAGGCGAAGGCCACGAAGCTCGCCAAGGCCGATCCGCGGAAGCCCACCCCCGAAAGCCGGCGCCTCACAACCCTGGTCAAGGCGGTGAAGACGGCGCCCGCCCGGCTGAAGGCGGAAGTCGCGAAGAAGAAGGTCGAGGTCGCCCAGGCCCGGACGCCGCCCAAGGCGCAAAAGGCGTCGGTCCGCCCGGCCCCGGCCAAGGCCGCCGCGCCGAAGCCGCCCGCCCGCCGCCCGACGCCGGTGGGAAAGGGGCCCGTCGGCGAAGGACCGATGCGCGTGGCCCGCAACGACGCCTGCGCGGCCGGCGACCCCGGCGAGGCGGCGGTCTGCGCCGACCGGCGGCTGGGCGTCCGCGATCGCCAGCTCCAGCAGGCCTACCGCAACGCCGAGGCGGCCGGGGTGCCGGCCTCGGCCCTGCGGCGCCAGCAGGCCCGTTGGCTCCAGGCGCGCGCCGCGGCCGCCCGCGAGGCGCCCTGGGCGGTGGAGGACGTCTACGAGGCGCGCATCGCCGAGCTGAACGATCTGACCCGCGACGCGCGCGAGAACTGACGCCACGGTTGACCGCTACCCCGGCGCGCCTGCATTTGCGGCGGGCGCAACCGGAGACCCAGCCGTGCCCGATCCGATCCGTATCGCCATCGCCGGCGCCCTGGGCCGCATGGGTCAGGCGGTGGACAAGGCCGTGGCCGCCGACCCGACGCTGGCGCTGGCGGCGCGGTTCGACCGCCCCGGCGCGGACGGCCCGGGCATGGTGAGCGCGGACGAGGCCCTGGCCGCCGCCGACGTGGTTATCGACTTCACCACCCCCGCCGCGTCGGTGGACCTGGCGCGCAAGGCCGCGGACCACGACGTCGCCCTGGTGATCGGCGCGACCGGCGCCAGCGAGGAGCAGCGCGCCGCCATCGCCGAGGCGGCGAAGCGGACGCCCATCGTCTTCGCCGGCAACTATTCGCTGGGCGTGAACATGCTGATGGGCCTCGTCGCCCAGGCCGCCCGGGCCCTGCCCGCCGACGCCTACGACATCGAGGTCTTCGAGGCGCACCACCGCCACAAGGTGGACGCGCCGTCCGGCACCGCCCTGATGCTCGGCGACGCGGCCGCCAAGGGGCGGGGCGTGAAGCTGAAGGACGTGGCTCGCCATGCCCGCGACGGCATCACCGGAGAGCGCCCCATCGGCGAGATCGGCTTCTCGGTCCTGCGCGGCGGCGGCATCGTCGGCGAGCACAGCGTCACCTTCGCCGCCGAGGACGAGATCTTGACCCTGAGCCACTCCGGGCGCGACCGGGGCCTCTTCGCGCGCGGCGCGGTGGCGGCGGCCAAGTGGGTCGCCGGTCGGCCGCCAGGCCTCTACGACATGCAGGACGTGCTCGGCTTTTCGAAGGACTGACCGATGGCCGACCTCCTCGACCAGGACGCCACCAGCCAGCTCGTCGCCCTGGTCAGCAAGCGCATCTCGGCGGTGGAGCTGCTCAAGGCCGCGCTCGCCCGGCATGCCGAGACCCACGCCCGGCTCAACGCCGTGGTGATGGCCGACCCGGCCCGGGCGCTGGAGCGGGCCAAGGCCATCGACGACGCGCGCGTGCGCGGCGAGCCCCTGGGACCGCTCGCCGGCCTGCCCATGACCATCAAGGACACCTTCGACGTCGCCGGCATGGCGGCCTCCTCGGGTCTGGCCGAGTTCAAGCGGCGGATGACCGAGGACGCCTCGGCCGTCGGCCACGCCCGCCGGGCCGGGGCGGTGATCTGGGGCAAGACCAACGTGCCGGTGATGGCCGCCGACTGGCAGAGCGCCAACGCCCTCTACGGCGTCACCAAGAACCCCTGGGACGTCGCCCGCACGCCGGGCGGCTCGTCCGGCGGGGCGGCGGCGGCGCTCGCGGTCGGCGTGACGCCCCTGGAGATCGGCTCCGACATCGGCGGCTCCCTGCGCGTGCCCGCCAGCTTCTGCGGCGTGTTCAGCCACAAGCCCACCTGGGGCATGGTCAGCCAGCGCGGCCACGTGCCGCCCAGCCCCGGCTCGTTCGCCGAGCGCGACCTAAACGTGGTCGGCCCCATGGCCCGCTCGGCCCGCGACCTGCGCCTCCTGCTGTCCATCATCGAGAACGGCCCGCTGGCGCCCAAGGCGCCGCCCGCCGACCTGTCGGAAACCCGCATCGCGCTGTGGCTCGACGATCCGCTCTGCCCGCTGGACCCCCAGGTGCGCGCCGTGATGCAGACCTTCGCCGACGAGTTGCGCGCCGCCGGCGCCGAGGTCGAGACCATCCCCAGCCCGGTCGACATGCGCGCCCTGCTGCACGCCTACCAGACCCTGCTGGGCGCCGTGCTGGGCGAGGACCTGCCGCCGCGCACGATGCGCGGCATGGAGCGGGCCCGCTTCTTCATGCGGGGGGCGGTGGAGAAGGCCGGGCCCCTGTCGAACGCCGCCATGGTGATGGCCTACACCGCCCGGCACACCGAGTGGATGGCCGCCGACGCCGTGCGGGCGCGCCTGCGCTCCGAGATCGACGCCACGTTCGACAAATACCACGCCATCCTGGCCCCCATCGCGCCCGTGCCGCCGTTCCCGCACGACAAGCGCCCGTTCCAGCGGCGCTCGCTCGCCACCTCGGATGGCCGCACCATCCCCTACAATTCGATGCTCACCTGGATTTCGGTCGCCACCGCCCTGCGCCTGCCGGCCACCGCGGTCCCCGCCGGCCTCACGCCCGCCGGCCTGCCCGTCGGCGCCCAGATCATCGGCCCCCACGCCGGCGACGCCAAGACCCTCGCCATCGCCCAGGCCATCGACGAAAACGTCCGCGGCTTCGTCAGCCCCCCGCCAGCGGCGTAGGCGGCGCCCTCCTCTCCCCCCGCGAAGCGAGAGGGGAGAGGGCAGGGAGAGGGGCGACGCAGGCCTGAACGCTTGCGCGCCGGTTCGGCCATCACCCAAAGCGGTGTTCAGGCGTAGCGCTTGCAGTCTGAAGCACGCCAGCCCCGGCGCTCCTGTGGGCCCTGGCTGAAACCCGAGCGGCGGCGGCGCGTCCCGCGTCGCCCCTCTCCCCTCTCTTCCCCCGGCTCGAAGCCGGGGTCGGGGGAGAGGAGGAGTCGCTGTGCTTTGCTCGTAGCGTCAGTCGCCTTCCAGGCGCTCGGTTCGCACGGTTCTTAGGTCAGCTAACCGAAAGCTAGAATGTGGAAGGTCGGCTTTCCACCCTTAGCGGACTCTTCATCCCGCGTCGGCCACCCTTGCCCATCCAAGTTGCCGAAGCGCTTGACGAGATGAAGTTCGACATCAGCGTCATGATTTTCTCGAACTCATGGACTCCATGGGGGGACACAGATGGGTGTCTCAGCTTGGCAAGAGAACCCTCAGTAGGCGACCTTATCGAGCCGTTGTGCAGTCATCCGATCCTGCGCACGTCGCTGGGTGAAGGGGCCTTCTTCGTGACCCACGTCATCGACCCGATCCAAGACGGGGGAAATCGCCGCATTCTGTGTGAGTACATCGTCGCGAAGTCTGCACAGGCGGCAGACGACGCGGCGCTGGCCCTCGAAAGGGACTTCGGCTTCACCTGCATCCCATACGAGTGGTGACGGTGCCCTCCTCGCCCCCGGCGAAGCGAGAGGGGAGAGGGTAGCCCCCCATTAGACCCATTGTGGAAGCTTATTCCCGAACCAAACATAGGCCGCAGCGACCATTCGGATTGATTTGGTGAGTGCGACAACCTTTCCGTTTCACGACGGCTATCTCGCGTCGATCTCGGTCGCCGAGGGAGAGGCTGTCTTAGGCCTCAAGCAAGCAGACGGTACGGCGTACCGGATGACACTCGCGGGCCTGCAGGCGCTCAGCATCGATGGTTTCCGCGAAGGCAACATCATCATGCGCATTTGGTCGGTTACAGGCAAAAGTCTGGACGCGGACGACGTGCCGACCGACACAGTCCGAGAAGCTATGGAGATACTGTTTCCAGGGCCGTACCCAATCGCAGAAGCCCACTACCACAGGCGGCATGAGGAGTTTCTCGCGGTCAAGCTCGATCAGGTTGCCAAGGGCGAGGCCGCCCTCGTCTTCATAGAGCCGGCTTATGGAGCCGACCTGCTGGCGTTCTGCTCATCGGTGGCTCTCGATCGGTTCCCTTCCGGAAGCGATGGCTAACCACCCGCTCGCTGACGTTCGGAGCGTCCGCTAAAGGGCAACGATGCGGGTAGTATTCAGCAAACACGCCAAGCACACGGCGACCACGCCTGCATCGGGTGGCTGGCGTCATCGGAAGCGGTGACGCAGGATGTAGTGGCGGTTCACCTTAGGTCGACGAGTTGCCCTCCTCGCAGGGGCTCACACCGTGGTCAGTTCGGCTTCGCACGAGATACCGAAAGTCGGTCTGTCGGGATTTTCCAAAGGCGTCCCGATAGTGGAGCGCTCCATGAATATAGAGCGCGGTTCCGCCATGACCGAAGCGCTGAGGGCTCGGATCATCCCATTCGGCAAAATGGATGCTCATTCGACCAGCTTCAGCGTTTGGGGCGAGGTCAAAGCGACTTTCGTATCGAACCGGCACCGACAGCGCTTCAGTGAGCGGCAAATCTCTGACGCTGCCGGCGCGTTCGATCCAGAGGTCGTAAGCTGGTGTTTGCCCGTGGTTGTGGAACACTAACTCCACGCGTTCGCCATCTTGGTCGCTTCTATAGACTGCTTTCGAGATGTAGACGTAAGCACGCAGTTGGCGCTCTGAGGAGTCGCGCGTTTCCCTCAACGTCTCCTCAGCGGTTTTCCAAGCCAACCGGGCATAGTGGACGGTGTAACCCACCCCCGCGACACCGAAGAGGCCAACCATCAACTGGAAGACCGCTACATCAAGGGCCGCGTCTGTATTCCAGGCCTGCCATGCGTCGGCCCAACTGGGGCGCTGCTGCTCGTAACTGCGGGGTTTCTCCTGTGGATCATACTCGCCATAGGCGTGGTGGAGGCTTCGAGAAAACGTGGAGCGCACCTGCCATGCACAAAACGAAAGAATGGTCGCGCAAAGAAGAAGAGCCCCTAGGACAACTAGTCCTCGGTGCGCAGGGCGCTCACGCGTATCGCTGTCAGACATTGGATCAGAAATGCCGCCGTAAACCCCCACCGGCTGATTTTATTGCGCAGGTTGGCTTCGGAGTCTCGCGCTCCGGGTGCGATCAACTTCTCGACCACCGCCGCCCTCAGTCCTCGATCTCGATCCAGACCGCCGCGTGGTCGCTGGCGCCGTCCCGCGCCCGGAACGCGCGGTCGACGCCGGCGTCCTTGAGCGCCGGCGCGAGGGTCGGGCTCAGCAGCAGGTGGTCGATCCGCAGGCCGGCGTCCCGCTCCAGCGCCCCGCGCCAGTACTTCCAGAACGTGTAGACCGTCTCGTCCGGGAACTGCGCCCGCAGGGCGTCGGTCCAGCCCTGCGCCAGCAGGCGCTGATAGGCCGCCCGCACGTCCGGATGGAACAGGGCGTCGTCCAGCCAGCGTTCCGGCGCATAGACGTCGCGTGGCTCGGGGATGATGTTGAAGTCGCCGGCCAGCACCACCGGATGGCCGCTCGCCAGCAGGCCCGCGGCGTGGGTCTCCAGGCGCTCCAGCCAGCGCCTCTTGAACTCGAATTTCGGGCCCGGCTGCGGGTTGCCGTTCGGCGCGTAGAGCGAGGCGACGATCACGCCGTTGACGGCCGCCTCGATGTAGCGGCTCTGCACGTCGGTCTTGTCGCCCGGCAGGCCCCTGCGGGTCGCGACCGGCTCGCAATCGCGGGCCAGGATCGCCACGCCGTTCCACCGGCTCTGGCCGTGCCAGATCGCGCCATAGCCCGCGCGCCGCAACTCGGCCTGCGGAAACCGCTCCTCCGGCGCCTTCAGCTCCTGCAGGCAGACGACGTCCGGCCGGGTCTCGGCCAGCCAGGCCAGCAGGCTTTCCAGCCGGCCGTTCACCCCGTTCACATTGTAGGTCGCAATCCGCACGCAGCGGTGAGAACTGCGAAAGGCCCAGCTCGTTCCGCGCGTCAGCTCGCGCCGGTGGATCCGAAGCCGCCGGCGCCGCGGGCGGTCTCGTCGAGGCTCTCGACCTCGGTCCAGCTCGCCTGCACCACCGGCGCGATCACGAGCTGGGCGATGCGGTCGCCGCGGCGGATCGTGAAGGCCTCGGGCCCGTGGTTGATCAGGATCACCTTCACCTCGCCCCGGTAGTCCGCGTCGACCGTGCCCGGCGAGTTCAGGCAGGTGATGCCGTTCTTGAACGCCAGACCGGAACGCGGCCGCACCTGCGCCTCGAAGCCGGCCGGCAGCGCGAACGCCAGCCCGGTCGGCACCGCGAACCGGTCGCCGGGATGCAGCACCAGGGGCTCGTCCGCCGGAACCGCGGCGCGCAGGTCCATCCCCGCGGCCTGCGCCGTCTCGTAGGCCGGCAGCGGGATGTCCTGGCCGTGCGGCAGGCGGGTGATCGGGACGGTGGGGGACACGCTAGAATTCCTCGGCGATGCGGGCGGCCAGCCGGCGGGCGACCTCGCCCTTGGCCATGCGGTCCCATCGCTCGATTCCGCCCGCCGAGACTATGGCGACGGCGTTCTGGTCGCCGCCCATGGTCCCTTCGACGCTGACGTCGTTGGCGACGATCCAGTCGCAGCCCTTCTTGGCCAGCTTGGCCTGGGCGTAGGCCTCCACGTCGTTGGTCTCGGCGGCGAAGCCGACCACCAGCTTCGGCCGCGTCTTGGCCTTGGAGAGCGTCGCCAGGATGTCGGGGTTCTCCACGAGCGCGATGGCCGGCGGCCCGCCGTCGCTCTTCTTGATCTTGCCCCCGCCCACCGTTTCCGGGCGCCAGTCGGCCACGGCGGCGACGCAGACCGCGATGTCGGCCGGCAGCGCGGCCTCGCAGGCCGCCAGCATCTCGCGCGCCGTCTCGATGTTCACCCGCTTCACCCCCGGCGGGGCGGAGAGCGCCGTCGGGCCGCTGACCAGCGTCACCTCGGCGCCCAGCGCCGCGAGGGCCGAGGCGATGGCGTAGCCCTGCTTGCCCGACGAGCGGTTCGAGAGATAGCGCACCGGGTCGATTGGCTCGGCGGTCGGGCCGGCGGTTACGATCGCGCGCTTGCCCGCGAGCGGCCGCGCCGCTGCGCCCGACAGCGCGTTCAGGATCGCCTCCAGGATCGCCGGCGGCTCGGCCATCCGGCCCGGCCCGAACTCGCCGCAGGCCATGGCCCCCTCGTCCGGCCCCACGAACAGCACCCCGTCGGCCTTGAGGGTCTCGACGTTCCGCCGGGTCGCCGCGTGCTCCCACATGCGCACGTTCATCGCCGGAGCCATCAGCACCGGCTTGTCGGTGGCGAGGATCGTGGTCGAGGCCAGGTCGTTCGCGTGGCCGTTCGCCGCCTTCGCCATCAGGTCCGCCGTCGCCGGCGCCACCACGACCAGGTCGGCCGAGCGCGACAGCTCGATGTGCCCCATCTCGGCCTCGTCGGTGAGACTGAACAGCTCGGAATAGACCTTGTCCTCGCTGAGCGCCGACAGGCTGAGCGGCGTGACGAACTCGTGCCCCGCCTTGGTCAGGATCGGCCGCACGCCCACCCCCGCCTTGCGCAGCAGCCGGGTCAGTTCCAGCGCCTTGTAGGCCGCGATCCCGCCGCCGACGATGAGGAGAACCCGCTGCTCGGCCAAGGCCCGACACCCCGTGAAAGAGGGCTCCGATGTAGGTCATCCGGAGAGACTCGACAAACGCCCGAGCTTGTGTTCTTTCTTTGTTCCATCTCGACCATAGGATGGGGACCGAGATGCTGAAATCGAAGATTGTCCTGCTGCTCGCCGGCGCCGCCCTGGCCCTAAGCGCGTGCGACAACGGCCCTTCGGCCGTCGCGCCCAAGCAGGCCGCCGGGACCCAAATGGCGTCCAACGAGACGCCTACATCTTCTGCAACGTCTTTCGACGACGATCAGGGCGCGCGGCGGGAGGATCATCGCCGCGATCCGGTTCCGGAAGTCGACGGCAAGCCGATGTGGTCGGCCAGCCGCAAGTTCTCGGCCCAGCAGAACGCCCAGCGCGCCTTCGACCGCAACGGCCGCGCCTTCGGCGCCGACAGCGTCGACGAGTTCGTCAGCAAGGCCCACGGCTTCGTCAGCCATCCGCCGAAGGGCACGCTGACACTGACGCGCAAGAACGGCGACAGGCTGTTCTACGACCCCAAGGGCAACGTCTTCGCCGTCGCCAGCAAGGCGGGCGCGCCCCGCACCATGTTCAAGCCCGACGAGGGCATGGCCTATTGGGAAGAACAGAAGGCCCGCGAAGCCCGCCGCCAGGCCAGCCGCCGCAACCGCGACGACGACGAGGCGTAGCGAAGCCCTACCCCAGCCACATCCCGGCCAGGAACGCCGCGCCGGCCACGGCGGCGCCCAGCGCGAACCAGAGCAGCGCGGCGGGCCGCTCCGGCTCAGCCTCCACCACCACGGCCGGCTGCGGCTCGGCCGCCATCCGGGCGATGTTGCGAAGCGCGGTCTCCGCCTCGGCCGCGAACTGCTTCACCCGGCTCACCGGCGACAGTTCGCGGGCGATCCAGCGGCGGACCACCGGCTCGGAGGCGGCCCAGATGTCGTGCTCGGGATCGATGCGGCGGGCCACGCCCTCGACCGTCATCATCGTCTTCTGCAGCAGCACCAGCTCGGGCCGCAGGTGCATGTCGTAGAGCGCGGTGATCTCGAAGAGCTGGGTCAGGACGCGGCTCATGGCCACCGCGTTGGCCTTTTGGCCGAACACCGGCTCGCCCACCGCCCGCAGCGCCTGGGCGAACGCCGCCACACTGTGCTTGCGCGGCACATAGCCGGCGTCGAAATGCACCTGGGCGACCCGCGGATAGTCGCGCTGCAGGAAGCCCCACAGGATCTCGGCCAGGTAGCGCCGCTCAACGGGACCCAGCCGCCCCACGATCCCGAAGTCGACCGCCGTCAGCTTCGCCGGCGCGGCGGCGAACAGGTTCCCCTCGTGCAGGTCGGCGTGGAAGACGCCGTGGTCCAGCGCCTGGGCCAGGAACGCGCGGGTCAGGTTGTCGGCGAGGGCCTTGCGGTCCAGGCCCGGCTGGCTCAACGCCGCCTCGTCCGACAGCGGCATGCCGTCCGCCCATTCCATGGTCAGCACGCGCTTGCCGACGCCCTCCCACAGCACCTTCGGCGCCGACATGTAGCCGTCCCGCGCCATCACCTCGGCCAGCTCGTCGGCCCCGGCGGCTTCGAGGCGCAGGTCCAGCTCCAGCTCGGTGGCGCGCACCACCGTCTGCGCGAACTTCACCGGCTCCAGGCGTCGCAGCGGCGCCGCGATGCGCTCGATCAGCCGCGCCGCCAGCTCCAGCACCGCCGAGTCGGCGGCCACGCGCCGCTCGATGCCCGGCCGCAGCACCTTGACCGCCACACGGCGACCGTCCGGCAGAGCGGCCTCATGCGCCTGGGCCAGGGACGCGGCGGCGACGGGCGCGCTGAGCCCCACGAAGATCTCGTCCGCCGGCCGGCCAAGTTCCTGCGCGATCAGCGCCCGCGCCTCGGGCATGGGAAACGGCGGTAGCCGATCCTTCAGATGGCCCATGTCCTCGGCGAACTGGCGGCCGAAGATATCGCCGCGCGTGGAGAGGAGCTGACCCAGCTTGATCGCCACGGGCCCGAGGCCTTCCAGCGAGCGGGCCAACCGCTCGCCCGGCCGCCCGCTGCGCCGCGTCGCGAACAGGCGCAGGCTATTCGCCGCCAACCGCACCATGGGCGAGTAGTAGGCGTCGAGTTCGCGCGGCAGCAGGGCGTCATTGCGGACCAGCGTCCACCCGGCTCCGAAAAGCCGCACATAGGCGCCCAGCGACGACATCGGCCTCAGATCGCCCGGCCGGTATGGAGCGCGGCGACGCCGCCGGCGAAGTTGGTCCAGCCGACCTGGCCGAACCCGGCGTCCGAGATCATCGCGGCGAACGTCCGCTGATCGGGGAACCGGCGGATGCTCTCGACGAGATACTGATAGCTGTCGCGGTCGTTGGCGACGCGCGCGCCGATCTCGGGAATCACCTTGAAGGAATAGGCGTCGTAGGCCGCCCGCAGCGCCTCGGTGGTCGGACGCGAGAACTCCAGGCAGAGGAAGCGGCCGGCCGGCTTCAGCACCCGCCGCGCCTCGCGCAGGGCCGCGGGGATGTCCGTGACGTTCCGGATGCCGAAGCTGATCACATAGGCGTCCGCGCAGGCGTCGGGCAGCGGCAGCCGCTGGGCGTCGCCAACCGCCCACGCCATCTCCGGCAGCGAGCCCTTCTCCCGGCCCGCCATGATCATCTCGGCGTTGTAGTCGACCACGAAGACCCTGGCGTCCTCGCCGCCGCGGCGCTCCTGGACCTTGCGGGCCATCTTCGAGAAGCGGCGCGCCATGTCGCCGGTCCCGCCAGCGCAGTCGACGATCACCTCTCCGGGCTGCGGATTGAGCCGGGCGGCCACCGCGTCCTTCCAGAGCCGGTGCACGCCACCGCTCATCAGGTCGTTCATCAGGTCGTAGCGCTTGGCCACGCGGTCGAAGACGCCGCGCACGAGCCCGGCCTTCTCGGAGGCGTCGACGTCGCGGAAGCCAAAGGTGGCGGAAGGTCCCGTCATGGCGCTGCTCTTAGCCTCCCGGAGTGCGCCCGGAAAGGCGCAGTCCGATCTCGAGCTCTCTTTCGCCATTCCGAAAGCGGGATCGCCAAGGGCCTTGGCGCGCCAGCGATGCCGTGCCAAGCCAGCGCCCATGCCTGAGTTGCCGGAAGTCGAGACGGTGCGGGGCGGCCTGGCGCCCGTGCTGGAGGGCCACCGCCTCGCCCGCGTGGAAGCCCGCCGGCCCGACCTGCGCTTTCCGCTGCCCCCGAACTTCGTCCAGATCCTAACCGGCGCCACGATCCAGAAGCTGGAACGGCGAGCGAAATACCTCCTCGCGCGCCTGGATCGCGAGGACACGCTGGTCATGCACCTCGGCATGAGCGGCCGCTTCGAGATCGCCCGTCCCGAGGGCGACGAACGGCCGGGCCGCTTCCACTACGCGCCGGATCCGGATCCCAAGCACGCCCACATCGTGTTCGAGACCGAGGCCGGCGCGCGGGTGACCTATTACGACCCGCGGCGGTTCGGCTACATGGCGCTGGTCAACACCGCGACCCTGCCCCTGCACCCGTGGTTCGCCGGGCTGGGCCCCGAGCCGCTGTCCGACGCCTTCGACGCCCGCCGCCTCAAGGAGGCCTTCGCCGGCCGCAAGCAGGGGCCGAAAACCCTGCTGCTCGATCAGAAGATCGTCGCCGGCCTCGGCAACATCTACGTCTGCGAGGCGCTGAACCGCGCCAAGATCTCCCCGTTCCGGCCGGCCGGCGGGATCAGCGCGGCGCGGCTCGGCAGGCTGGTCCCCGAGATCAAGGCCGTGCTGCAGGAGGCCATCGCCGCCGGCGGCTCCACGTTGCGTGACTTCGCCCAGGCGGACGGCGCGCTGGGTTATTTTCAGCACCGGTTCCGGACCTACGACCGCGAGGGCCAGCCCTGCTGCAATCCCGGCTGCCCCGGCGTGATCGACCGTCAGGTCCAGGCCGGCCGCTCCACCTTCTTCTGTCCGGTGTGCCAAACCTGATGCGTATCCTCGCGGGCCTGCTGGCCGCCCTTGTCCTCGCGCTGCCCGCCGCCCCGTCGCCGGCAAGGGCGGCTCCGCCCGTTTGGGTGGTCCGTGACGCCGACTCCGAGATGGTCCTCTTCGGCTCGATCCACGTGCTGCCCCCAGGGCTGGCCTGGAGCCCGCCGACGCTGGACGCCGCGCTCAAGCAGGCCGACGATCTTTGGTTCGAACTGCCGCCCGGGCCGGTCGCCGAGCAGGAGATCGCCCGGCTCGCCGCGACCACGGGCGTGCTCCCGCCGGGCAAGTCGCTGTTCGCCCTGCTGACGCCGAAGGACGCCGAGTTGCTGCTCCGGGCGGCCGAGGAGCTAGGGGTCGACAAGGCGACCCTGGACCGCCTGGAGCCCTGGCTGGCCGAGGTGGCGATCGCCGCCGCCTCGTATCGGGCCGCCGGCGCCGACACCGACAATGGCGTGGAGAAGTCCGTGGAAGGCGCGACGCCGTCCCGGGTGAAGCGCGCCGCGTTCGAGACGCCGGCCGAACAGCTCGGCCTCTTCGACAACTCGCCGCTGGACGAACAGATCGCCTCGCTGAACCAGACCGTGCGGGAGCTGGCCGAAGACCCGGACGCCTACGGCAAGCTCGTCCGGGCCTGGATGGCCGGCGACACGCGCGTCTTGGACGATGAGGCGCTCGAACCCATGCGCAAGGCCTCGCCCGCCCTCTTCAAGCGCCTGGTGACCGATCGCAACGCGCGCTGGATCGGCCGGCTGGAGACCCGCCTCAAGGGCAAGGGTCGGACCGTGGTGGTGGTCGGCGTCGGCCACTTGATAGGTGAAGGCGGCCTGCCCTCCCGCCTGCGCGCGCTTGGCTATTCGGTCACAGGGCCTTAAGCGGCTCCGCACCGAAGCGAGAGAGCGCCCCATGAGCTACGAGACCCTGATCGTTGAGACGCCGGCCGCCGGCGTGACACTGATCCGCCTGAACCGGCCCGAGGCGCTGAACGCGCTGAACAGCCAGCTTCTCGGCGAACTGGGCCAGGCGCTGCAGGCGGCCGAGGCCGACACGGGCGTGCGCTGCGTGGTGCTCACGGGTTCGGACCGGGCCTTCGCTGCGGGCGCCGACATCAAGGAGATGTCCGACAAGTCCTACGCCCAGATGTTCGCCGCCGACTTCTTCGGCCAGGCGGGCCGCCGGGTCGAACAGTTCAGGAAGCCGATCATCGCCGCGGTGGCGGGCTACGCCCTGGGCGGCGGCTGCGAGCTGGCGATGCTCTGCGACTTCATCATCGCCGCCGAAACCGCGAAGTTCGGCCAGCCCGAGATCAACCTGGGCGTCATGCCGGGGATCGGCGGCACCCAGCGCCTGCCGCGCGCGGTTGGCAAGGCCAAGGCCATGGACATGGTGCTGACCGCCCGGATGATGGACGCCGCCGAGGCCGAGCGGGCGGGCCTGGTCTCGCGCGTCGTGCCGGCCGGCAAGCTGCTGGACGAGGCCCTGGCGGCCGCGAGCAAGATCGCCGGTCAGTCGCCGTTGGCCGTCATGATGAACAAGGAGCTGGTGAACACCGCCTTCGAAACGACGCTTAGCACCGGCGTGGCGGTGGAGCGGCGCCTGTTCCACTCCCTGTTCGCCTTCGACGACCAGAAGGAAGGGATGGCCGCCTTCGTCGAGAAGCGGAAGCCGGACTTCAAGGGAAGCTGAACCTCAGGCCAGCGCGGTGCATAGAGTCGCGCCGGACGGCATTGACCCGCCCGGCCGGTTTCAGTATATCCGCGCCTCCAATTTCGCCCGTCCGGCCAAACCGGGCGCGCTATCCGTTTATTGAGAGCTCAATCGAATGGCCAATACGCCCGGCGCCAAGAAGGCGGTCCGCAAGATCGCCCGCCGCACCGAAGTGAACACCGCCCGCCGGTCGCGCGTTCGCACCTTCCTGCGCAAGTTCGAAGAGGCCGTGGCCTCGGGCGACGCCGGCGCCGCCAAGGCCGCCTTCGTGGAAGCCCAGTCGGAGCTGATGCGCGCGGTCGGCAAGGGCGTCGTGCACAAGAACACCGGCTCGCGGAAGGTCTCGCGCCTGTCCGCCCAGCTCAAGAAGATGTCGGCGGCCTAAGGCCCCGCGTGGAGGCGCCCGGCGCCTCCGCTTCGAGCTTTGCCGTAGAGGGCGGATTTACCCTCGTTAGCCTCTAGGAATTCTGATCAGCGGCGCCCTCTCGGGCGCTGCTTTTTTGTGCGTGGAATTGGGCTTTCGGATGCGCCCCCTGCGACCGATTTGCTCAGTCTCCGCACTCGGTTTTTGGCCTTTCCCTTGGACTGAAAAGGCTCCCTGCCGAGTCAACAGAAATAAGTCTCGACGGCGAAAAGAATCACCGTTGACCCCCTAGGGGCCCTCATTAGTGTCGGGGGTCTTACAGGCGTCTTTGACTTGATCCCGGCCGAAACCGGGACGGCGGCGGACCACATGTGTTCGGCGAACAAGAACCTGTTTGCATTGAGTAATCGCGTCTGTCGGGGGGTTCGGGGCCCTGGCTTGTCCTTGTTTGGTTCTATGGGGTTTGAGGGATGACAAGCGGGGGGGCTGCGGGAGCTATGGCAAGCGCGCCGGCAATGGCCGTGTGGAGCAAGACCTGCCAGGTTCTGAAGCGCGAGCTGGGTGACGCGACATTCGGCTCCTGGCTGGGCCAGGCGGCGCTGCGCGAGTCCGGGGACGAGGTGTGCGTGGTCGCTGCGACCGGTGTCGCGCGCGACTGGATCCGCCACAACGCCTGGCGCCGGATCGGCGAACTCTGGGCGCAGAACGACCCGCTGGGTCGGCGCCTGGACCTGAAGTCGCGCATGGAGGTCGAGGCCGCCTCGATGACCACGCGGCCGGTCGCCGCCAACGGCCCGGTGGTGAGCGCGCCCGCGCCGCTCGGCGCGGCCCAGGCGGCCGCCCAGACGGCCGAAGTGTTCGAGATAGAGGTGGAGGCCGCCGCGCCCGTCACCGCCCGCCAGGGACGCCTCCAGGGCCTCCAGGAGCGATACTCGTTCGAGAACTTCGTGGCGGGGCCGGCGAACGAGTTCGCCTTCGCCGTCGCCCGCCGGGTGGCCTCGTGGGCGGACGGCCACTTCAACCCGGTGGTCTTCCACGGTCCCTACGGCTTTGGGAAGACCCACCTGCTGAACGCCCTGGCCTGGGAGGCCATGCGCACGGGCAATGGGAAGCGGGTGGTGTATCTCTCGGCCGAGCGGTTCACCTCCACCTTCGTCAACGCCCTGCAGACCCGACAGACCGCCGCCTTCAAGGAAGAGCTGCGCAACGCCGACCTGCTGCTGATCGACGACGTCCACTTCGTGGCCGGCAAGACCCAGACCCAGGAAGAGCTGTTCCACACGCTCATCGCCCTGGTCGAGGACGGCCGCCGCGTGGTGCTGACTGCAGACCGCTCGCCCACCGAGCTCAGCGAGATGGAGCCGCGCCTGCGTTCGCACCTGCAGGCGGGCCTCGTCTGCGGCATCGAGCCGGCCGACCGCCACCTGCGGCTGGGCATCCTGGAGCGCAAGCTGAACACCCTGGCCCAGGCTGGCGGCTTCGTGCCCGCCGCCCGGCCCGAAGTCCTGCAGTTCCTGGCCGACCGCTTCACCGACAGCGTGCGCGAGCTGGAGGGGGCCCTGAACACCCTGGTGGCCCGGGTGGGCGGCGACATCGCCCGCCTGACCCTGG
>NZ_JANINU010000104.1 GCF_024508875.1 Phenylobacterium sp. | reverse complement strand
CGCAAATCGAGACCGGCGCCGACGCCAGCCGCAAGGCGCGTCTGGTGGCCGAGCCCCTCGAGCGCGGGTTCGGCGTGACCCTGGGCAACAGCCTGCGGCGCGTGCTTCTCTCCTCCCTGCAGGGCGCGGCGGTGACCGCGGTGCAGATCGACGGTGTGGTTCACGAGTTCTCCTCGCTGGAAGGCGTGCGTGAGGACGTCGTCGACATCGTCCTGAACATCAAGCAACTGGCCCTTCGCATGCACGCCGAGGGCCCGAAGCGCATGACGCTCCGCGCCACCGGCCCGGGCCCCGTGACCGCCGGCCAGATCGAAGCGCCGGCGGACATCGAGATCCTGAACCCCGACCACGTGCTCTGCACGTTGGACGACGGCGCCAGCGTGCGCATGGAGTTCACCGTCCAGACCGGCAAGGGCTATGTCGCCGCCGAGCTGAACCGTCCCGAGGACGCCCCGATCGGCCTGATCGCCGTCGACGCCCTCTATTCGCCGGTCAAGCGCGTCGCGTTCCGCGTCGAGCCCACCCGTCAGGGCCAGTCGCTCGACTACGACAAGCTGATCATGGAAGTGGAAACCAACGGCGCCATCAGCCCCGTTGACGCGGTGGCCTACGCCGCCCGCATCCTCCAGGACCAGCTCCAGATCTTCATCACCTTCGAAGAGCCGAAGAAGAAGGTCGAAGGCGAAGCCAAGCCGGAACTGCCGTTCAACCCGGCGCTGCTGAAGAAGGTCGACGAGTTGGAGCTCTCGGTCCGTTCGGCCAACTGCCTGAAGAACGACAACATCGTCTACATCGGCGACCTGATCCAGAAGACGGAGGCGGAGATGCTCCGCACCCCGAACTTCGGCCGCAAGTCGCTGAACGAGATCAAGGAAGTTCTCGCCGGGATGGGCCTCCACCTCGGCATGGACGTGCCGAACTGGCCGCCGGAGAACATCGAAGAGCTCGCGAAGAAGTTCGAAGACCAGATGTAATTTGGTCTTCGCGCCAACTCCGGACCGTCTCGGCGGTTCGGGCCCGATGAAGCCGCAGTCGCGGCGGAGGGCCCCGGCGCATCGTGTTGACCCAGGCGGGAGCAGGCTGGGACTTGGTCAGGTGACGCTTCCAGACGATCGGAAGCGTCCAGCGGGTCGGATGACCCAGGAGAATTGAAATGCGCCACGGTAAAGCCCACCGCAAACTGGGCCGTACGTCCGCCCACCGCACCGCCATGTTCGCCAACATGTCGGCCAGCCTGATCAAGCACGAGCAGATCGTGACCACCCTTCCGAAGGCGAAGGAACTGCGTCCCTTCGTCGAGAAGCTGGTGACCCTCGGCAAGCGCGGCGACCTGCATGCCCGCCGTCAGGCGATCAGCCAGGTTCGCGACGTCGAACAGGTCGGCAAGCTGTTCTCGGTGCTCGGCCCGCGCTACGCCAACCGCAACGGCGGCTACGTCCGCGTGCTGAAGGCCGGCTTCCGTCACGGCGACAACGCCGCCATGGCGGTCATCGAGTTCGTGGACCGCGATCCGGCCGAGAAGGGCAAGGACTCGGGCCCCACGGCTGAAGCCGGTTTCGGCGGCGAAGAGTAAGATCCTCGCACAAGCGAGCAGACGAGCCCCGGAAGCGCCGCTTCCGGGGCTTTTCGTTTGCGGAAGCGTCGCAGACTGCGGCTAGAGAGCCGGGATGATCGCCCGCCTGCTCGTCCTTCTCTTCACGCTTCTCGCCCTGACCGCGCCAGCGGCGGCTGCGGGCCGACCGCCGACCATCCTTGTGTCCATCGACGGATTCCGGGCCGACTACCTGGACCCGGGGGTCACGCCGGCGATGTCGAAGCTCGCCGCCGGGGGCGCGCGGGCGGCGATGCGGCCGTCGTTCCCGTCGAAGACCTTCCCCAACCACTACGCCCTGGTCACCGGCCTGCGCCCGGATCGCAGCGGCATGGTGGAGAACACGTTCGAGGATCCGCGCCGCCCCGGCGTCGTCTTCAAGATGTCGAACCGCCAGGAGGTGAAGGACCGCTTCTGGTGGGACGAGGGGACGCCGATCTGGGTGACCGCGGAGCGCGCCGGCCTGGTCACCGCACCGGTGTTTTGGCCCGGGGCCGAGGCGGCGATCCACGGGGTGCGTCCCCGCGTCTACGTCCCCTTCGACATGGAGACGCCGAACGGCAAGCGGGTGGACGACCTCCTGGCGCTGCTGGACCGGCCGCCCGCCAGCCGGCCCGCCTTCCTGACCCTCTACTTCGACACGGTGGACACGGCGGGGCACGACTATGGCCCAGGGGCGCCCGAGACTGTGGCCGCGGTGGCCGAGGTGGACGGCCAGATTGCCCGGCTGGCGGAGGGGCTGCAGGCGAGGGGGCTCGCCGCCAACCTCGTCATCGTCGCCGACCATGGCATGGCGCCGCTGTCGGAGGCGCGGAAACTCTACATGGACGACCTGCTGCCCAAGGTCGCCTACCGCTCGCTGTCGGGCGGGGCGTTCATGACGCTGTATCCGCAGCCCGGTCACGAACGCGAGGTGGCGGGCGCGCTGCTGAAGGCGCACGATCACCTGCAGTGCTGGGCCAAGGGCGACATTCCCAGGCGATATCACTACGGCCGCAATCCACGCGTCGCGGCCTACTTCTGCCTGCCCGAGACCGGCTGGACCATCACGACCCGGGATTACAAGGCCAAGAAGCCGGAGCTGGGGAATCACGGCTTCGATCCGTACAGCCCGGAGATGGCGGCTGTGTTCATCGCCAACGGCCCAGCCTTCCGGCCGGGAGTGGTGTTGCCCACGTTCGACAACGTCAGCGTCTATCCGCTCCTGGCCCGATTGCTGGGGGTGAAGGCGTTGGCGGGAGACGGACGAGCGTCCGACACGGCGGCGGCCTTGACGAGATAATTGCGATGTGCGTTAAATATTGACGATCTTGGCAAGGAGATCGTCATGTGCTTCCGCGCGTCCGACACCGCAGTCCTCCATCGGCATATTCGCAGATCGCGCGGGGAGGCTTGAGCATGGACGCTGCACGCAAGGACTGGCGCGCGCCCCTCATGTCGGCCGTCTGCTACCGCGATCCCAAGGCGGCGCTGCGGTTCCTGGAGGACGCCTTCGGGTTCGAGCTGTCGATGCTGATCGAGGACGAGCAGGGAAACCTGGCCCACTCCGAGATGCGCTTCGGCGACGCCGTCGTCATGGTCGGCAACGAGTGGAGTGACGACCACAAAAGTCCCGCCTCGATCGGCGGCAAGAACACCCAGACCGTCCACATCCAGATCGAAACCGACGTCGACGTCCACTGCGAACGGGCGCGCAAGGCTGGCTTCGAGATCCTGGTCGAGCCGGAAACCCAGTTCTACGGCGACCGCACCTATCGCTGCCGCGATCCGGAAGGTCACATCTGGACCGTCGCGCAGACCGTCCAGGCCGTGAGCCGCGAGGAGGCCGAACAGGCGACCGGGCTCAAGATTACGGGCTGGGTTTGAACGCCGCTCTAGACCTGACGCTGGCGGCGCTGGCCGACCCGGTGCGGCGGCGCGCTGTGGACCTGCTTGCGCGGCGGCCGCGAGCAGCCGGCGAGCTGGCGCGGGAGCTGGACGTCTCGGCGCCGGCCATGAGCCGCCACCTGCGCACCCTGCGCGCCAGCGGCCTGGTGGAGGAGAGCCACCCCGAGTTCGACGCGCGCGTGCGCATCTACGCCTTGAGGCCCGAGCCTATGGTCCACTTGCTGCGCTGGCTGGAGGAGAGCGAACGGCTCTGGAGCGCCCAACTCCTGGCGTTCAAGGCGCATATCGAGAAGGACGCCGAGGGGGAATGACCTCCAAGGTCTATGTCGCCCTGCGCGTGAAGGCTTCGCCCGAACGGGCCTTCGCCGTGTTCACGCAGGAGATCGGCGACTGGTGGCGGCCGAGCGGCCTCTTCCAGACGACACCGCGCGCGCCGGGGCGCTTGGCCTTCGAGGGCGGCAGGCTGATCGAGACGCTGGCGAACGGCAAGGTCTTCGAGATCGGCAAGGTGCTCGTCTGGGAGCCGCCGGAGCGGCTCGTCTTCGCCTGGCGGCAGGCGACGTTTCCGGCCGATCTGAAGACCGAGGTCGAGGTGCGCTTCGAGGCCGTGGGCGACGAGACCCGCGTCAGCGTCGAACATCGGGGCTTCCACAACGTGCCGGCCGGGAGCGCGGCGCGCCACGGCTTCCCGGACCGTGCGCTGCTCGCGCGTCTCGCCGAATTCTGGCAGGCGCAGATCCGGGCGCTTGGCGAACGCGCGGCGTAACAGCGTTGCGCGTGTTCGCAGTTTGTTTCATGGTGTTTGGGGAGAGGGCAACGACATGACGGGCGAAACCGCGGCCGCCGGGCGCAGCCGGCAGGCCAGCTTCCGCTTCATCTTCGCGCTGGCGCTGATGAACTCGCTGTCCTTCGGGATCATGATTCCGATCCTGCCCAATCTCATCAAGCAGTTCACCGGCGGTGATACGGCCGCCGCGTCGGAATGGAACGTGCTGTTCGCCACCACCTGGGGGCTGATGCAGTTCCTCTGCGGCCCGGTGCTGGGCCTGGTGGCCGATCGCTGGGGCCGCCGTCCGGTGCTGCTGATCTCCCTGTTCGGCCTGGGCGTGGACTTCCTGTTCATGGCCTTCGCGCCGACACTGTGGTGGCTGTTCGTGGGGCGCGTGCTGAACGGGATGACCGCCGCCAGCTTCTCGACCGCCAACGCGTACCTCGCCGACGTCACGCCGCCGGCCGAGCGGGCCAAGGTGTTCGGCTGGATGAGCTCGGCGTTCAGCTTCGGCTTCATCTTCGGCCCGGCCATGGGCGGCTGGCTGGGGGAAGTGGACCTGCGCCTGCCGTTCCTGGCCGCGGCGGCCATCACCCTGCTGAACTTCCTCTACGGCCTGTTCGTGCTGCCCGAGAGCCTGCCGCCAGAGAGGCGCGCCACCGCCTTCAACTGGAAGAAGGCCAATCCCCTGGGGTCGCTGCGGCTGCTGCAGGCGCATCCCGGCCTGCTGGGCCTGGCTGGCGTCGGCTTCCTGTTCCAACTCGCCCACATGGTGCTGCCGTCCATCTTCGTGCTGTACGCCGGTTATCGCTACGGCTGGACGCCGGGGATTCTCGGCATGACCTTCATCGCCACGGGCGTGGCGGGCGTGGTGGTCCAGACCATGCTGATCGGCCCCGTGGTGTCGCGGATCGGCGAGCGTAACGCGGTGTTGCTGGGGGCGCTCGCAGGGGCGGCCGGCTTCTGCTGGTATGCCTGGGCGCCGACCGGCCTGCTCTACCTGTCGGCCGTGCCCGTGTTCGCCTTCGCCGGCTTCCTGATGCCCGGACTGCAGGGCCTGATGACCCGCCGGGTCGCGCCGCACGAGCAGGGCCAGCTTCAGGGCGCGAACCAGAGCCTGCAGGGCGTCGCCTCGATCTTCGGGCCGCTGATCTTCGGCGAGGTGTTCGCCTGGTCGATCCGCCAGCAGGGCTTCCACGCGCCGGGGCTGGCGATCTACCTGGCGGCGGCGCTCATGGGCTTGGCGTTCCTGCTCGCCCTGGCGACGGCGCGGCGGGCCGCGCCGCTGGCCTCTCCGGCCGAATAGGCGTCAACCTTCGCCATCTTTGCGCCGGAAACCTGCGTAGCGTTCCGCCGTTCGTACACGGAGACCCCATGCGCGCGACCAGCGTCTTGATCCCTGCCGCCATCCTCGCCCTGGCCGCCGGCCAGGCGTGCGCCCAACCCGCGGCCTTCGCCGAGCCCACGCCGCGCGCCGCGCCGGCGAGCGCCACGGCCATGAAGTCCTCGTTCGCGCCGGTCGTTCGCCGCGCTGCTCCGGCCGTGGTCAACATCTCGGCCAAGCGGGTGGTGCGTCAGCAGGTGGATCCCTTCTGGCAGATGTTCGGCCTGGGCGTCCCGCAGGCGCGGGTCGCCCAATCGCTGGGTTCTGGCGTGATCGTGCGCGGCGACGGCATCGTCGTGACCAACAACCACGTGATCGAGGGCGGCGAGGAGATCACCGTCGCGCTCAACGACCGCCGCGAGTTCGCCGCGCGCGTGCTGCTGGCGGATCCCCGCACGGACCTCGCCGTGCTGAAGATCGAAGCTCCGGGCGGCGAGCGCCTGCCGATGCTGGCCATGGACGACAGCAGCGATACCCAGGTGGGCGACCTCGTGCTGGCCATTGGCGATCCCTTTGGCGTGGGCCAGACGGTCACCAACGGCATCGTCTCGGCGCTGAACCGCATCACCGACCCGACCGGGGAGGGCGGCTCGGCCTATATCCAGACCGACGCGGCCATCAATCCCGGCAACTCCGGCGGCGCGCTGATCGACATGGACGGCGACCTGATCGGGGTGAACAGCTTCATCCTTTCGCGCTCGGGCCAGTCGTCGGGCGTTGGTTTCGCCATTCCGGCGGCGGTGGTGCGTCGGGTGGTCGAGACCGCCGTGGGCGGCGGCCGCGCGGTCGTCCGGCCCTGGTTCGGCGCGCGGACCCAGTCCGTGACGTCCGAGGTCGCACGCAGCCTCGGCCTGCCGGTCCCGCAGGGCGCCCTGGTGGCGGACCTGTATCCCGGCGGCCCCGCGGCGCGCGCGGGCCTGCGGCAGGGCGACGTGGTTCTGCAGGCCGACGGCCGTCCGGTCGACGACGCCGGCGCCCTCAACTACGTGATCCGCAATCGTCGCCCCGGGGAGAGCATCGTCCTGACGGTCCGCCGGGCCTCGGGCGGTCCCGACCAGACGGTGACGCTGCGCGCCGAGGCCGCGCCCGCGACGCCGCCGCGCGACGAGCGCCGGATCGCGGGGCGCAATCCGTTCGACGGCGCGACGGTCGTGAACCTCTCCCCGGCCGTCGCCGACGAGATGGGCCTGGACCTGTTCACCGGCTCGGGCGTGATCGTGACCGCCGTCGACGCCGGCGCGGCGCGTGGCATCGGCCTGAAGCGCGGCGACCTCGTGCGCGAGGTCAACGGCGTGAAGATCGGCAATGTCCGCGACCTGCTCGCCGCCACCTCGGCGCAGGTCCGCACCTGGCGGATCAGCATCGAGCGCGACGGCCGGATCCAGACGGCGGTGTTCTCGGGCTGACGGCGGCGCGGGGCGCCCACTTTCCTGAGCGTCCCGGCCGGCGGTTTGCTAAACGGTGCCCATGGCCGACCTCTTCGAAGCCGCGGGCCTCACGCCGCAACAGCCCTCGCCGCTGGCCGACCGGCTGCGTCCGCAGAAGCTGGAGGAGGTGGTCGGGCAAGATCACCTGCTGGGGCCCGAAGGCCCTATCCGGCGAATGGCGGAGGCCCGGCGGCTGTCGTCGATGATCCTGTGGGGCCCGCCCGGCACCGGCAAGACCACCATCGCCCGCCTGCTGGCCAAGGAAGCCGGCTACGAGTTCCAGCAGCTCTCGGCCGTGTTTTCGGGGGTCGCCGACCTCAAGAAGGCGTTCGAGCAGGCGCGCGCGCGCCGTCTGGCCGGCCAGGCGACCCTCTTGTTCGTCGACGAGATCCACCGCTTCAATCGCGCCCAGCAGGACGGTTTCCTGCCGTTCGTGGAGGAGGGGATCGTGACCC
>NZ_JANINU010000103.1 GCF_024508875.1 Phenylobacterium sp. | reverse complement strand
GGTGGCGTGAGACAATCGCGCAGGGAGTGACCCGATGAACATCGCCGCCGAACGGCCCCAATCCAGCTTTGGCCTGAGCCCGCAGGACGAACTCAACGACCTGCGCATGTCGGACAAGGCGCTGCCGCTCTACAACAAGGTGAAGGAGTTCATCCGAGAAGTGGCCGAGCCGGCCTCCGAGGAATGGCACCGCCTGGGCGAGGGCCGTCCGGACGTCTGGCAATACGCCCCCGGCCAGCTCGAAGTGCTGGAAGCCGCGAAGGAAAAGGCCAAGGCCGCCGGCCTGTGGAACTTCTTCCTGCCCGACGCCGAGACGGGCGAGGGTCTTTCCAATCTGGATTACGCTTATATCGCGGTGGAACTGGGCAAGGTGCGCCTCGCCTCCGAAATCATGAACTGCGCCGCGCCGGACACCGGCAACATGGAAGTGCTGGAGCGCGTCGGCACTCCCGAGCAGAAGAAGCAGTGGCTGGAGCCCCTGCTGAAGGGCGAGATCCGCTCGGCCTACTGCATGACCGAGCTGAACACGGCCTCGTCCGACGCCAAGAACATCGACACCCGCGCCGTGCGCGTGGGCGACGAGTACATCATCAACGGCGAGAAGCACTACATCTCGGGCGCCGGCAGCCCGCGCTGCAAGGTCATGATCTGCATGGTCAAGACCGGCGGCGAGCATGATCCGCCCCACCTGCAGCAGTCGCAGATCCTGGTGCCGCTGCCCTGCGAAGGCGTCGAGATCGTCGGCGGCCAGCACGTGTTCGGCGACCCCGACGCGCCGCACGGCCACATGCACATCCGCTTCAACAACGCCCGCGTGCCGGCCTCGAACATGCTGCTGGGCGAAGGTCGCGGCTTCGAGATCAGCCAGCTTCGCCTGGGCCCCGGCCGCATCCACCACTGCATGCGCGCCATCGGTTCGGCCGAAAAGGCGCTGGACCTGATGGTGACCCGCGGGATGAGCCGGGTGGCGTTCGGCAAGCCGATCATCCAGCTCGGCGGCAACCTCGAGATCGTCAGCCGCGCGCGGATCGAGATCGAGGCCATGCGCCTGATGGTGCTCAAGGCCGCCAAGGCCATGGACGTCCTGGGCAACCGCGAAGCCCGTATCTGGATCCATATGGTCAAGGCCATGGTGCCCGAGCGCGTCTGCAAGATCATCGACCAGGCGATCCAGATGTACGGCGCCCTGGGGGTCTCGCAGCACACCCCGCTGGCCCGCATGTACGCCAACACCCGCACGCTGCGCATCGCCGACGGCCCGGACGAGGTGCACCACATGGTGGTCGGCCGCAACGAGCTGCAGCAGTACCGCGAAATGCCGGCCGACCCGTCGATGGCGGCGGTGTTCCGGAACTAGATCGCTTTTGGCGCACCTTCTCCCCTTGCGGGAGAAGGTGTCGGCGTCAGCCGACGAATGAGGGGTCGCCCGGTGTGTCCGGCGACCCCTTTTTCGTTGATGCAGGGTGGCTGGCGCGACCCCTCATCCGTCTCGCTTCGCGAGCCACCTTCTCCCGCAAGGGGAGAAGGGCAGCGGCGCCGCGCGCTTGGCGTTCGCCGGAGCTTGGGTGTAAGCGAACGGTGATCCGTCATGGACACGGCATTCGAGATACCTCGCCGGGCTGAGGCCCAGGCGCATACCGGAGCGCTCGCCCTTGGGCTCGCAGCGCCCGCTCCGTCCCGCGCGCGACGCGCAGCAGACCTGCGACCGGAGGCGGCCTGTGCCCGCCTTCCGGGGTGGGTCGCAACTCCGGAGGATACCCATGAACCTGATTGCAGCCGCCTTCGTGGTCTGCATGGCCTTCGTCACGGCCACGCTCTCGGGCGTGTTCGGGATGGCGGGCGGCCTCGTCCTGATGGGGGCGCTGGCCCTTGTCCTGCCCGTGCAGGGGGCTTTCGTCACCCACGGCATACTTCAGCTTGTCGCCAACGGTTGGCGCTCGATCCTGCATCGTAAGTACGTCCGCTGGGATATCGTCGGCTGGTACGCGCTGGCCTCGCTCGTGGCGGGCCTGGTGGTCGCCTTCCTCAGCTTCACACCGTCCAAGCCGCTGCTGTTCCTGCTGCTGGGCCTGGTGCCGGGACTGACCTGGCTGCCGCAGAAATGGATCAACCTCGACGCCTCGCGGCCGCCGCAGGCCTTCCTGTCGGGGCTGTCCGTGACCGGCTTGAACCTCACGGCCGGGGTGGCTGGCCCGCTGCTCGACATCTTCTTCGTGCGCACGGAACTGACACGACACGCGATCGTGGCGACCAAGGCCGCGACCCAGGTGTTCGCCCACCTGGCCAAGATCCTGGTCTATGGCGCCCCGCTGGTCGCCGGCTCGCGCGTCGGGATGCCGCCGGCGTGGGTGTTCATCCTGGCGATCCCGCTGTCGATGGCCGGCACCGCTGTCGGGGGCCTGATCCTGAACCGCATGAGCGACGTGAACTTCAAGCGCTGGACCCGCTGGATCGTCACGGGCGTGGGGGCGACCTACCTCGTGCAGGCCGCGCAACTCATGCTGGGGTGAGGCGCCCCCGGCGGTGCGCGCCGCGCTCTCGTCTTCCAAAAAAAGAGCCGGGCCAAATCTGGCCCGGCTGGGGAAGTCTTTAGGGAGGAAACGCCCAGGAATGGGCACGCCTGAGGTATGTCGTCCCGAAGTGGTTGCAAGGGCCGCAAACCAGGTTTTTTGACGCTGTGTGTGGAAAATTCGCCGGGGGCCATCGAATGGTCTGGCTTGTTCGGGGAAATTGGCCGTTTCAGCCAGACCGCAGGGCGGCCTATGGCGGCGCTCCATGGTCAAAGGATATGTCATGAAGCTCGAACACCAGGTCCTGGAGAACCGCTTCGTGCGGTTGGAGCCGATGGCCGACGGCCATCGCGAGGGCCTGCGCGCGGCCACCAACGCGGACCAGCGCATCTGGACCGAGCTCTATCCCTTCTCCTGGGCGAACGAGCACTTTGAGCCGACGTGGGACAAGCTGATGGCCGACCAGGCCGCGGGGAACACCCAGCCCTACGCGGTGGTCGCCGGCGGCGAGGTGGTGGGGCTTACGACCTTCTACGCCATCGACCCGCCGAACAGCGTGCTGGAGGTGGGCGGCACCTACTATCGGCCCGAGGTGCGGGGTGGGGCGGTGAACCCGGCCGCCAAGCGCCTCATGATGGCCCACGCCTTCGACTGCGGCGCCCGCCGGGTCGTCTATCGCGTCGACGCGCTGAACGCGCGCAGCCGGGCGGCCGTGATCAAACTCGGCGCCGTACAGGAGGGCATCCTGCGGGCGGACCGGCTGACCTGGACCGGCCGAATCCGCGACACCGTGATCTTCTCGATCCTGGCGGACGAGTGGCCCGCGGTGCGCGAGCGGCTGGACGCGCGGCTCGCGGCGCTGGCGTCCTAAGCCAGCGTCACCGCCCGCCCTTCCCGCTCGGGGAAGAAGACCTTGTCGGCGTTCTCCGCCACCTCCTGCGCGGTGTACGGACGGCCGGGCGTGAAGCCGGGGGTCTCCAGCATCTTGATCTCGCGGACGCCGCGGGAGGAGACGCCGAGAATCTTGCCGGAATGGTCCGCGGCCAGGTCCGAGACCATGTAGAGCACGCCCGGGGCGACATTCTCCGGCAGGCTCAGCGGATCGGGCTCGCGGCCCTGGCGGCCGGGCAGGTCGGAGGTCATGCGGGTGTAGGCGCCCGGCGCCAGGCCCATGACCCGGATGTTGTACTTGCGCCCCTCGATGGCCATCACCCGGACCATGCCGTAGATGCCGGCCTTGGCGGCGCCGTAGTTGGCCTGGCCGAAATTGCCGTAGAGGCCGGAGGTGGACGACGTCAGCACCATCGCGCCGCCGCCGTGGTCCTTCATGTGCTTCCAGACGGGGAGCGCACAGCAGTAGGTCCCCTTGAGGTGGACCTTGATGACCTTGTCCCAGTCCTCCTCGGAGGTGTTGGCAAAGGTCTTGTCGCGCAGGATGCCGGCGTTGCAGACCAGGATGTCCACCTGGCCGAACGCGTCCAGCGCGGTCTTCAGGATGTTCTCGCCGCCCTGGACCGTGGAGACGTCGTCGCCGTTGGCCACGGCGCGGCCGCCCTCCGCGAGGATCTCGTCGACGACCTTCTGCGCGGCGGAGACCGACCCGGATCCCGACCCGTCGCGCGGGCCGCCCAGATCGTTGACGACGACCGCGGCGCCTTCCCTGGCGAACAGTTTCGCGTAGGCCTCGCCCAATCCGTTGCCCGCGCCGGTTATGATGGCGACCTTGCCGTCGAGCAGTCCCATGGCCTTCCTCCCATACCGTTGTTTGGAAGGATCATCGGACTCCCGGTGCCGGGCGCCAAGGCCCGATCAGGCGCGCTTGCGCTGGGCGACGCGGGTCGTCTCGGAGCGCGACAGGCGATCAAGCTGCATCCGCCACTGGCGTGCGGCGTCGGCCCAGTCCTTGCGGGCGTCCCCCTGCGCCACGCGGGCGAGCTTCTCGCACTCGCGGGCCTCTTCTCGGCAATAGGCTTCCCAGGTCATGCTCGAGATACGCGCGCTTTGGCGCTGCGGTTTCGTCAGGGGCGAAAATTCTTTGAAATTAAGGATTTCCGCCTCGGTAGCGTTAACGAAAAAGTTCAGGGCGCCCGCCGGTAGCGCCAGGCCTGGGAGGCCTGCCGACCGTTCACCAAGCCCTCGATCCGCGCGCAGAGATCCTCCCCACAGCGGCGGTAGATCACGCGTTGGGGAAAGTCATGGGCGGCGTTCTCGAACACCATTTCCTCGCCGGCATCGGGCCGGAGGACGAAGGGCGTCGGCGGCTGGCCCGGCAGGACGGCGGTGAAGGTGAGGCCCGCCGGCTCGACCGTGATCTTCATGTGCTCGATGCGCGGCGGCCGGCGCGGACGGTTGGTCTGGCCCGCGCCGGCCATGGCGCCGTCCAGCGGCGCGAGCCAGGTCTCGCGCGTGACCACGCCGTCCCTTTCCTCGATCCAGCTCCCGGCCATCCAGCCGAGCTTCAACAGGTCATCCGCCGGCGCGGCGTGGGCGGGCACGGCGAACGTGATGGCGATCAGGGCGATGAGGGCGATGCGCATGGGTTTTCTCCGGCGCATCAGGCTTAACCGTGGGGCGCGGCCCGCGCTTGTACGATTGCGTCATCCTCGACAAGGTGAACAGCGAGGCCCGGCTTGGCGGCCAGGAACTCGGTCGGCGTGCAGCCCAGGAAGCGACGGAAATCGCGGGCCATCTGCGGGTGGTCGAAATAGCCGGCCGCCTGGGCCGCGTCGGTCCAGCTCGCAACGTCCTCGGTCTGCAGAATCTCGAACAGCCGACGGAAGCGGAGGACCGAGGCCAGCATGCGCGGGGGCACGCCGACCGCTTCCAGGAACCGCCGCTGCAGCATGCGCGGCGACAGCTCGACCTTGGCCGCCAGTTCGTCCAGCGGGATGCGACCCTCGCTGCCCCGCAACTCGGCGGCGGCCGAAGCGATGCGGCGGTCGTAGAATTGATCGTGGAGCCGCTCGGCGACGTAGGCGGCGGCAGCGGCCAGACGCTGGGTTTCGTCCGGAACGTCGCGCAGGTCGGGTGCGCCAGCGAGCGGCAGGCGCCGGTCGGTGAACGGATTGACGTGGCTCTGCAGGAACGGCGCGGCGCCGACGGTGCGGAAGCGGACGCCAACGACGCCAGCGGGCTCGCGGGCCAGGAGGTGCAGCGGGCGGGTGAGTTGGCCGGCGAAGAGGGCGCGGGGTTGCGGCGTCCAGGCCTGGCCGTCGCGCTCGAGATAGGGCGCGCCCCAGTGCAGGATCAGTTCGCAGCGCCCGTCGGGCACGATGCGCTGCGGCTCGTCGGCGTCGTGTCCCTCGAACACCCAGAGGCAGTGGACGTACTTCCTGAGGGACGCAGGCGGGGGGAACTCGGCGTATCTCACTTGCCGCGCCGGGCCCGGAAGAAGCCGCGGAGCAGGCCGCCGGCCTCTTGCGCCAGGACGCCGCCTTCGACGGCGGGTCGCCAGTGGCAGGTGGGCTGCTCGAAGAAACGGGGCCCGTTCACCACCGCGCCGCCCTTGGGGTCCTCGGCGCCGAACACCACCCGGCCGATACGGGCGTGGCTGATGGCGCCGGCGCACATGGCGCAGGGTTCCAGGGTGACGTACAGGGTGAGGTCGGTGAGGCGATAGTTGCCCAGCTTCTGCGCCGCGGCGCGGATGGCGACGATCTCGGCGTGAGCGGTCGGGTCGTGGCTGCCGATCGGCTGGTTGGCCCCCACGGCGACGACCTCGCCCGAGGCCGGATCGACGATCGCGGCGCCTACGGGCGTCTCGCCGGCCGCGGCTGCGGCTTGCGCGGCTTCGAGCGCGATGCGCATTGTCCGGTGATCATGGTCCACGATCCACTACGACCCCAGCGCGACGACCCAGGTCAAGCCCACGACGACGACGACGGGGCGCCCGACGCCGAGGGCGGCGAACGCGTCGCCAAGCTGCTGGCCCGCGCCGGCGTCGGCTCGCGCCGCGACGTGGAGCGGCTGATCGGGGAAGGCCGCGTGGCGATCAACGGCCGCACGCTGGACACGCCCGGCGTGAAGGTGGAGCCCGGCGACATTGTCACGGTCGACGGCGACGTGGTGGGCGAGCCCGAGCCGGCGCGCCTGTTCCGCTACCACAAGCCCGTGGGGCTGGTGACGACGCACAAGGACCCGAACGGCCGCCCGACGGTGTTCAAGGCGCTGCCCGACGGCCTGCCGCGGCTGATCTCCGTGGGCCGCCTGGACATCAACTCCGAAGGCCTGCTGCTGCTCACCAACGATGGCGAACTGGCCCGCGCGCTGGAGATGCCGACCACCGGAATCGTCCGCCGCTATCGCGCCCGGGCGCACGGGCGCACCACGCAGGAGCGCCTGGACCGGCTGAAGAACGGCGCGACGGTGGACGGCGTCCGCTACGGGCCGATCGAGGCCAAGCTGGACAAGGCCAAGGAAGGGCCGCAGGGCGCGAACCTGTGGATCACGGTCACCCTGCACGAGGGCAAGAACCGCGAGGTCCGCAAGGTGCTGGAATCCATCGGGCTGAAGGTGAACCGGCTGATCCGCCTGGCCTACGGGCCGCTGGCCCTCGGAACCCTGGGCGTCGGCGAACTGGAAGAGGTGGGGCCGCGGGTGATCCGCGAGCAATTCGCCGAGCACATCGACCCGGCCAACTTGCCCAGGGGCGAGCGGCCGCAGTACCGGTCGCCGCGCAAGAGCGCCTCGCGCCGGGCGCAGGAGGAGGCCAAGGTCGCCGCCGACCTGGCGGCTCCGCCGGTGCGCGGTCCGAAGGAGAAGCCTGCCTACAAGGCCGGCTGGGCCAAGCCGAAGCCGAAGGCCACTACGCACGCGCCCAAGAAGCCGCGGCCGGCCGCAAAGGCCAAGCCGGCGAGGCCGGTGAAGGCGCCGAGCCGCCCGGACATCATCGACAAGGCTACAGCGACTGGATTGAAGCGGGGGGGCGGCCCCGGCGCAGGCCCTCGCGGGCCGAAACCGTCCGGACAACGGCCTGGAAGCTCCGGCGCTCGTCGGCCAGGCCCTCCCAGATCGGGCGGTCGAGGGCCGCGCGGGTGAGGCGCTTGGCGTAGGCGATCCCGTC
>NZ_JANINU010000102.1 GCF_024508875.1 Phenylobacterium sp. | reverse complement strand
GAGAACACCCACGGGATCGCCCGCAGGTCCTCGATCCGCCGGCTGGCCGTGCGCGAGGCCGGCCGGCTGCCGATGTTCAGCCCCACGATCTCGGCGATCGGGGTCACGCCCCAGAAGAAATCCTCGAAGCCTGGCGTCTCATAGACCAGCTCGCGATAGGCCGCGAACGAGGCCTGGCTCAGGGTCTCCAGCAGCGCCGGGCCCGCCTCGGCCTCGTCGGCCGTCCGCGCGCTCGCCATCGCCACCGCCGCGGCCAGGCTGTCCAGGTTGCGACGCGCGGTCGGCTCGTCGCCGAACCGGCGCGAGATCATCTCGCCCTGCTCGGTGAGGCGCAGACGCCCCTTCACCGTGCCGGGCGGCTGGGCCATCACCGCCTGGGCCGCGGGTCCCCCGCCCCGGCCCACCGAGCCGCCGCGGCCGTGGAAGTACCAGAGGTCGACGCCCTGCGTCTGGGCCTGCGCCTGCAGCACCGCGGCCGCCTTGGTCACGTTGTAGCGCGAGGCGACGTAGCCGCCGTCCTTGTTGCTGTCGGAATAGCCGAGCATGACCTCGCGCCACTTGGGCTCGCCGAACATCTCCGGCGGCAGCTTCAGCGACAGCCACTCCTTCAGCAGCGTCGGCCCGTGCTCCAGGTCGCCGATGGTCTCCAGCAGCGGTGCGATGCGGATGGCGCTGCGCCCCTTGTCGCCGCCCTGAACCAGGCCGGCCTGCTTCAGGAGCACCAGCGGCTCCAGCACGTCCGAGAGGGTGGCGGTCTTCGAGATGATGTAGGCCCCCAGCGCCTTCTCGCCATACAGCCCCACCACCTCGGCCGCCGCGTCCAGGACGCCCAGCTCGCGCATGGTCTCTTCGCTGTAGTCCAGGAACGGCGAGCGCAGGGGCCGATCGTGGCTGAGCTCCTTGGTCAGCACGCGCACCCGCTCTGCCTCGTCCGATCCCAGGTAGTCGATGTTGACCCCGGCCCGCACGTACAGCTCGTGGATCATTCGCTCGTGGACGTCCGCGTTCTGGCGCAGGTCGATGGACAGCAGGTGGAAGCCGCAGGCCCTGGCGACCGCGATCAGCGTCCGAAGGCGCGCGCCCACCACCCGCTCGCCCAGGTGGGCGCGGATCGACTGCCGCACGGTCTCCAGGTCGGCCACGAAGTCGGCCGCCGCCGCATACGCCGGCGAGCCGGTCGGCCACGATCCGCCCGCCAGCCGGTTGGCCGTGGCCGACAGCCGGTCCCAGATCTCCTGCAGCGCCAGGCGATAGGGCTCATCCTTGCGATGCGCGTCGTCCTTGCCCGCGTGCGGCGAGGTCTCGGCCAGCGCCAGCACGCCGGGGCTGGCCGGCGTCAGGTCCGCGCTGATCGCCAAGTCGAACCACAGCCGGCGCACCTCGTCGGAGTAGTGGTTGAGGATCAGCCGCGCCTGCGAGCGCATGGCCAGCCTCAGCGTCTCGCCCGTGACCCCCGGGTGGCCGTCGCGGTCGCCGCCCAGCCACGACCCTAGGGTCAGCGGCGTCGCCGTCTCGAACCGCTCGCTCCAGCCGTCGTAGAGCTCGGCCAGCGCCGGCAGGATCGATCGGCGCACGATGGCCAGGGAGTTGCGGATCTCGTCGGCGGGGCTGATCCGGTCGGGCCGGTGCATCCGCGCCTTCCACAGCAGCGCCAACTCGCGGAAGAGGTCCTCCCGCAGCCGTTTCTCGATGTGCGGCGCCAGGTGGTGGGTGCGCAGCGACATCAGCCGGGCGATCTCGGCCTCGCGCTCCACCACCGCTCGGCGGCGGACCTCGGTGGGGTGCGCCGTCAGCACCGGGGCCACCGCCATGCGCGGCACGATCCGGCCCGCCGCCTTGGGCCCCAGGCGGTCGGCGGCGTCGATCAAGGTGTGGGGCAGCGCCCCGGCCTCCATCTCGGCCTCCACCGCGCGGCGGCGCCCGGCCACGTCCTCGCCTAGGTTCGACAGCAGCGAGGCGCAGGTGAAGGCCCGCGCGAGGTAGACCGCCTGGTCCGGCCGCAGGGTGGAGAACAGCGCCTCCAGCGCCTCCTCGTCGTCCTGCCGCGCCACGTCCCGCGCCCGCACCACCAACGCCGCGGCGTCCTCGCCGTCCAGGTAGCGGATCACGTCTTCCAGCAGGGCGGTGAGATAGTGGACCGCCTCGCCCGCCGCCGCCTCCGGCACGGGCGCCACCCGCATGTCCATCATCGACCCGACTCCTCGCCACGCGCCAACGCCCCGAACATAACGCACGGCGACGGCCCCCCGGCCAGGATCGCCCGGTGGAATTTGGGCCAGACTACGATCCGCCGCGGACGCAGGCGCGCGATCTCCAGGGCGCCCAGGCCTTGCGCGGCGAACACGGCGGGCTGGCGCCGCATCCGCGCTGCGTCGGCCTCGATTGCGGCGAACGCGATGGCCGGCCCCTGAACGGCGCGCATCTCGGCGATAGTCCGCTCCAGGCTCCAGCCAAGCGCCCCCTGCCCAGTGTCGGCGACCACCCGCGCCATCCGAAACAGCCGCCAGTGCAAGTAGCCCAGCTCGCCCAGCGGATCGCCGGCATAGGCGCCCAGGTCGAAGGCCAGTTGCTCGGCGTAGGTCGCCCACGCTTCCGAATAGACGCCGAACCACCCCTGCTTGGCCGGATCCGCCGATTGCAGGCTGGTCTGGAGGGCATGGCCGGGAACCGTCTCGTGGAACGCGACGCTGGGCAGCGTCCACGCAGGCCGGGCGCGGATTGCGCTGAGATCGACGTAATAGGCCGGCGGTTCGCGATATCCGCCCCGCGCCCGCGCCTCGCCTTGCGGCGACATCCGCCGGACCTCGGCCTCGGGGATCGGCAGGTCGCCGAACGCCTGCGCCAAGCGGGGCCGCAGCCGCGCCAGGGCGGCGTTCATCCCCCTTACCGCCCGGTCGCGTCCCTCCCCGTCGTCGGCATAGAGGAACCGCTCGTCGGCGAACAACAGACGCAGCCGGGTCGCCACGTCGCCTTTCGCGAGGCCTTGCCTCCGCAAAAGCCGGTCGGCCCGCGCCTGTAGCCGCCGCGCCTCGCCCCGCGCCGCACGGTGGGCCGCGGCGGGATCGAGCGGGCCGCCCCAGGCTTGGGCCAGCGCCTGCGCATAGTCCGCCGCCTTCGCCGGCGCCGCCAGGAGCGCCGCCCCGGAAGCCAGGACTGTGCGTCGGGTCCACATGTCGGCGTGTCTAGCCCACGAAAACGCACAATGATACCGGTGTCATTATGGATTTCGACCGCCGCGCCCTGCTCGCCCTCGCCGCCGCGACGCCGGCCGCCGCAACCGCCGCCGAGCTCGCGCCGGACCTCACCCGTCCGCCGCCGGACCCGGCGGAGATCGTAGAGCTCTGGCCCGGACGGGCGCCCGGCGCGCTCTCCGTCCTGCCCCGCGAGCAGATCGTCGACCGCCGCCCGAAGTCCGGCTTCCAGGACCGCTTCGTCACCGGGATCGGCGCGCCGCTGATGACCGTGTTCCGCCCCGCCAAGCCGAGCGGCGCCGCCTGCCTCATCGCGCCGGGCGGCGGCTACGTCCGCGTGGTGATCGACAAGGAAGGCTTCGAGATCGCCCACCGGCTCACGGCCGCGGGCGTCGCCTGTTTCGTCCTGCGCTACCGCCTGCCGGCCGAGGGCTGGTCCGATCCATCGGACGTTCCCCTTCAGGATGCGCAGCGCGCCGTCCGCCTGATCCGCGCCAACGCCGGCCGTTATGGCATAGACCCGCGGCGCGTGGCGGTCCTCGGCTGTTCGGCCGGCGGCCACGTCGCCGCCAGCCTCGCGACCGGCCACAGCCGCGCCGTCTATGCGCCCATCGACGACGCCGACCGCCAGTCCGCCCGCCCCGACCTCTGCGCCCTGCTCTATCCGGTGATCGACATGGCGCGGCCCTACGCCCACGCCGGCTCGCGCGCATCGTTGCTCGGCGCCACGCCGACACCCGACACCGAGGCCAGGTATTCGCCCCACCGCCAGGTCACGGCCGAGACCCCGCCAACCTTCCTCGTCCATGCGGCGGACGATGCCTCCGTGCCGGTGGAGAACAGCCTGAACCATCTCGCCGCCCTGCGCGCCGCCAAGATCCCGGCCGAGGCGCACATCTTCGAGGAAGGCGGCCACGGCTTCGGCATCTGGCTGGCCCGCGGCAAGCCGGCCCACGCCTGGCCCGAGCTGTTCCTGGCCTGGGCGGGCCGCAGGGGATGGCTCGGCTAGGGAAGCCGTGTCGGCGTCGGGATATAGGTCTTATGGCAGCCGTTGCAGGCGTCGTAGATCGGCCCCCCGCCGATCTCGAAGGCCTTCTCCGCGTCCTTCGCCCTGGCCGCCGCCTCGCCGGCGACCGCGCCCTCCGCGAGCATCCGGGCGAACTCGTCCCAACGGCCCGGACGCGAGTGCTGCAGCAGTTCGCGGCCCTTCACCTGCAGCGTCTGCGCGCCCTGCACCGCCGCGGCCCAGCGCGCGTCCGCCTGGGCCGGCGTCTCGCCCTCGGGCGGGTCGTTGCCGCCGGCCCAGAACGCCAGCGCCGCCGGATTCACGGCGGTCGCCATGATCGCCTGCACCGGCAGGTCGTGGTTCGCCACCTGGGCCGCAGCGGCGCCGGCGGCCAGCGCCAGCGCCCCGATCAACATACCCCGAACGCGCATCCTCGACTCCCCCGCTCGCGAGCGAGCCTAGGGCCTCAGCGCGCCTGGTCCAGATAGTCGATCAGCGTCGTCATGTTCTGCACGTAGGCGCCGGTCGAAATCCCCATCTCAGGCTTGTCGGTCGGATAGGGCGAGGTGTCCGTCTCGTCCCCCACGTGGGTGGTCGAATAGTCCTTGTCGGCCTTCGCCGGCGGCGTCGCGCCCGCGTACGGATGGCTGGTCGCCACCAGCGGGGTCGGCCAGTAGCCCTGGGCGTTCAGGCCGGCCACCAGCTTCGCCGCCGCATCCGCCGTCACCGCCGTCCCCTTCTGCGCCTTGATGTTCAGGTCAGATGTCTCGAGGTCGCGGGTCGCGAAGTACTTCGGCAGCGGGACCAGCCCCTTCGCCTTCAGCGGCGAGTCCTTCGACACCTGCGCCGGATCGCTCGTCTTCAGGGCCTCGTAACGAGCTCGCAGCTTCGCCACGTCGATCTTCCGCCAGGCGCCGTAGTGGGCCAGCGTCTTCTGGTCCGAATAGTCCCAGTAGTACTCGCCGTTCACGACGTTCGAGCCGCGGCGGTGGACGTAGATCGGCCGGTCGGTCCCGATCTCGATGTAGGTCGGATGCGTGCGCCCGTCGGGCCGCGGCGTCTTCAGCTTCACCTTGTCCAGCCAGTCCAGCGCCTCGCCCACGCGGGCCAGGTACTTCGTGTCCCCGGTCAGCTCGTAGAAGTTCATGAGCTGGCTGACGTTGTTGGCGGTCGTATGCGTGGTCAGCGCCGTCGGCTCGTAGGTGCGCGCGCCCACCGGCTTCAGGTCGCCCGGCGTGTACTGCAGACCCCAGGCCGGCTGCGGCTGGCCCTGCTGGGTTACGATGAAGCTGTCCATCGCCCGGCGCACGGCGTCCAGCGCCCGGGTGTCCCCAAGCGCCTGGTAGACCATCACCAGGAACTTGATGTTCTCGCCCGCCACGTCGTCGTTGAAGGTGACGAAGCTGGTGTAGTCCGGCTTGCCGTGGTGGCTGAACTCGTTCTTCAGCGGATAGCGCTGCGGCCAGCCGCCCATCGGATACTGGCTCTCCAGGACGAAGTTCACCGCCTTGTCGAGCGCGGGCTTCCACTTCGGATCGCGCTTCTCGACGTACAGCCGCAGCAGGAACTGCATGGCCTCGGACGTGCCCGCGTCGTCGAAGGTGGCGTTGCCCCAATAGTGCTGGAATTCCTCCATCCGCCAGGCGTTCTGGCCATAGGTGGCGTACCAGTCCTTCAGCGAGGCCTCCCCGCCGAAGTCGATCATGTAGTGCCAGCCTCCGCTCGGATGCTGCCCCCAGATCAGCGCTTCCGCCGCGCGCTCGGCCGCCTGGTAGTAATACTCGTCGCCGGTGGCGTGATAGGCGTCGAGGAACAGATGCCCCATGGTCCCGGTGCCGGGCGGCTGCACCCAGATCATCGTCGGCTTGGCTTCCAACTCGCCCCAGCGGCGCTTCAGGTCCGCCGTGTACGACCAGACGTAGCCGCCCTTGTAGGCCACGGTCTCGACCATGAACCGGGTCGCGGTCTTCATGGCGGCGAGGGTCTGGTCCCGGCTGGGCTGCTGCGCGGCCGCTGGCCCCGCGAACGCCAGCACCAACGCGCCGATCACACCGGCCAATACGCCCCGCAACATGCCGTTTCCTCTCTCGTTGCGTTGGGGTGTAGCGCAAATTGCTACCGGTGTCATAGTGCCGAAAACGCAGTAAACAGGGCGGAATCGATGGGTCTTCAGCTTACCCGGCGCGATGCGGTCGCGGGCGGCCTCGGCTTGGCGGCGGCCGCGTCCGGCGCGCGCGCGACCCAGGCCATCGTCTCTCGTCCGGTCCAGACACGGCACGGTCCCGTCCGGGGCTACGTCGACGACCGGGTCTTCGTGTTTCGGGGCGTCCGCTACGGCGCCGACACCGGGCCGCGCCGCTTCCAGCCCCCGGCCCCCCCGCCTCCCTGGACCGACGTCGTCGAGACCATGTCCTACGGCCCGGCCTCCCCGCAGAGATCTCGTGGCGGCGAGCCGACTAGCGAGGACTGCCTGTTCCTCAACGTCTGGACGCCGGGCCTCGACGCGGGCCGGCGGCCGGTGATGGTCTATATTCATGGCGGGGCCTATTCGACCGGCTCGGGCTCGGCGCCGCTGTACGACGGCGTGCGGCTCTGCCAGCGGGGCGACGTGGTGGTAGTGACCGTCAACCACCGCCTGAACGCGTTCGGATACGCCTACCTCGCCCGCCTGGTCCCCGAACTGGCCGACAGCGGCAATGCCGGCCAGCTCGACCTGATCCTGGCGCTGCAGTGGGTGCGGGACAACATCGCGGCCTTCGGCGGCGACCCCGGCAAGGTGATGGTGTTCGGCCAATCGGGCGGCGGCGCGAAGATCGCGACGATGATGGCCACCCCCGCGGCCGCCGGCCTCTTCCACCGCGCCGCAACCATGAGCGGCCAGCAGGTCACCGCCTCCGGCCCCGGCAACGCCACGCGGCGAACCCTCGCCTGGCTGGATGCGCTGAAGCTCAAGCCCGAGCAGGCGGCGGACGTGCGCACCCTGCCTGCCGAGCGGTTGGTCGAGGCGCTGGGCGCCGAGGACCCGGTGCTGGGCTTCGGCGGCCTCTACTTTGGCCCCGTTCTCGACGAGCGCTCGCTTAAGCGCCACCCGTTCTACCCCGACGCGCCGGCCCAGTCGGCGAAGATCCCGATGATCGTCGGCAACACCCACGACGAGACCCGCGCCTTCCTGGGGAACGACCCGTCGAACTTCTCGGTCGGCTGGGATGGCCTTGCCGCGAAACTCACCCAGGCCAACATGCGCGTCGACATCGACCCCGACACCGTGATCGCCGAGTACCGCCGCCTCTACCCGGCTTACTCTCCCAGCGACGTCCTGTTCGCCGCCACCACCGCCGCCCGTTCGTGGCGCGGCGCGATCATCGAGGTCGAGGAACGCGCGAAGTCCGGCGCGCCCACCTGGGCCTACCAGCTCGACTGGGCCACGCCGAAGGACGGCGGCAAGTTCGGCG
>NZ_JANINU010000101.1 GCF_024508875.1 Phenylobacterium sp. | reverse complement strand
CGGCCTCGCGCAGCTTTTCGCGCAGGATGAAGGCGGTGAACGGCGTGGCGTAGACGGGCGCCTTCAGCCGCGGCCACAGCCAGGCGACGGCGCCGATGTGGTCTTCGTGGGCGTGGGTCAGCACGATGCCCAGGATGCGGTCGGCGTATTCCTCGATGTACTGGGGGTCCGGGAGGATCACCTCGACGCCCGGCGTGGTCTGGTCGCCAAACGTGACGCCCAGGTCGACGACGATCCACTTGCGGTCGTGCGCCGGCCCGAAGCCGTAGAGGTTGAAGTTCATCCCGATTTCGTTCGAGCCGCCCAGCGGCAGGAAGATGAGCTCGTCCGGCTCCTTGGCCATCAGCGGGCGCTCCGATTGCGGCGCCAGATCTCCAGCAGGCCGCGGATGGTCAGGTCAGGGTCGAAGTGGTCGATGCTGTTGGTGGCGCCGTGGAACAGCGAGGCCACGCCGCCGGTGGCGATCACGGTGAGGGCCTCGTCGCGTTCGGCCTTGATGCGGGCCACCAGCCCCTCGATCAGGGCGATATAGCCCCAGAAAACGCCCGACTGCATCGCCCCCACGGTATCCTTGCCTACGACCCGCTGCGGCTTCTGGATGGCGACCCGCGGGAGTTTGGCCGCCGCGTTGTGCAACGCCTCCATCGACAGGTTGATCCCCGGCGCGATGACGCCGCCCTCAAAGCCGCCATCCGCCGCAATGACATCGAACGTCGTGGCCGTGCCGCTGTCGATGACGATCAGGGGGCCGGGATAGACGACGCTTGCCCCGATCGCATTGACCAGCCGGTCGGCGCCCGCTTCGGACGGCTTGTCGATCCGGACCGGGATGCCGAGGTCGACGTTCTCGCCGATCACCAGCGGTTCGACGTGCAGGTATCGGCGCGCGAGGTTGCGCAGGTTGAAGATCGACTGCGGCACCACGCTGGAGATGATGCAGCCGTCGAACGCGCCGAGAGACAGGCCCGCCATGGCCAACAGCTGCGAGAGCCAAACGGCATATTCGTCGGCCGTGCGGCTGGAGTGGGTGGCCGCCCGCCACTGCGCCGTCCACGCCTCGCCATCGTGCACCGCGAAGAGCGTGTTGGTGTTGCCCTGCTCGATCGCCAGAAGCATTCACGCCCCCCCGAAGAATACGTCGCCCGCGGTTATCCGCTCCAGGCCCCCGTCGTCCAGCCTGAGACGCAGCGCGCCATCGGTGTCGAGCCCCTCGGCCACGCCCTCGATCGTGCGGTTCGGCAGGCGCGCCACGCACCGCTCGCCAAGTCCGCTCGCCCGTTCTGTCCACCCCGCGGCGATCGGGGCGAAGCCCTGGGCGGCCCACAGGCTCCGCCAGCGCTCGAATGACACGGCCAGGATGTCGAGCGCCACCACGGGCTCGGGCGGGGGAGCGGCCATGTGGTCGGCGAAGGCCGTGGCCGGCCGCTCGACGTCGTCAGGGGCGTGTTTGAGGTTCACGCCGACGCCCACGGCGATCCAGAGCCGCCCGTCGGGCCGCGCGCCCGACTCGACAAGGATCCCGACCGCCTTTCGCCCGTGGACCAGCACGTCGTTAGGCCACTTGAGCCGCGCCGCGCCGGGGCCAAGGCAGGCGTCGGCGAGATCGCAGGCGGACAGGGCGGCGACGAACGAGAGCTGCGCGGCTTCGGCCGGCGGTCGGTCGGTCGCCATCAGCAGGGTGGCGGCGAGGTTGCCCCGCTCGGTCGACCAGGCCCGACCCCGGCGGCCGCGGCCGGCGGTCTGCATCCCGGCCGTGATCCAGACCGGTCCGACCTCCCCCGCCTCGGCGCGCCGCCGCGCCTCGGCGTTGGTGGAGTCGAGCTCGATATAGTTCTCGATCGGCGGGCGGGCGGCCAAGCCGTCAGGCCAGGCCCAGGGCGTGCGCCGCACGCTCGGCCAGCGGGTTCAGCCAGCTCAGCGCCACGATCACGACCGGGAAGGCGAACAGCGCCGAGGCGATGGCGATGGCGTTGGCCTCGACAGGCGGCTTGTCGGTCGCCCCGACGCTGCCGTCGAACCACATCACCTTGATGAGGCGCAGGTAGTAGAAGGCCGCCACGACCGAACCCAGCAGGCCGATCACCGCCGGGCCCCAGAGACCCGCGTCCAGCGCCGCCTTGAACACGAAGATCTTGGCGAAGAAGCCGGAGAACGGCGGCAGGCCCAGGGCGGACAGGGAGAACGCCGTCATGGCCAGGGCGATACCGGGGCGCTCCTTGATGAGGCCCGCCATGTCGTCGATCGTCTCCATCGCCCGGCCCTGGCGCGACAGCGCGGTGAGGCAGGCGAAGAAGCCGGTCACGTCGATCATGTAGAGGACCATGAAGACCAGCATGGCCTGCACGCCCTCGCTGGTGCCCGACGACAGGCCCAGCAGCGCGTAGCCGATGTTGGCGATCGAGGAGTAGGCCCACAGGCGCTTCAGGTTCTTCTGAACCAGGCCCGCGAACGCGCCCACCGCCACCGAGATCAGGGCGATGGCGACCAGCACCTGCTGCCACTGGCCCGCAGCGCCGGCGAAGCCGTCGGCGAGGACGCGGGCGAACAGCACCATGGCGGCAAGCTTGGGCGCCGCGGCGAAGAAGGCCACGACCGGCGTCGGCGCGCCCTCGTAGACATCGGGCGTCCACATGTGGAACGGGGCGGCCGAGACCTTGAACGCGAGGCCGCAGATCAGGAACACGAGGCCGAAGAGCAGGCCGGTATTGGCTTGCGAGCCCGCGGCGACGGCGATCTGGCTGAACAGCGTCGAGCCCGCGAAGCCGTAGATCAGGCTGGCGCCGTACAGCAGCAGACCGGATGACAGGGCGCCCAGAACGAAGTACTTGAGCCCCGCTTCCGACGCCTTGGCGTTGTCGCGGTGCATGGCCGCCAGGACGTAGAGCGCCAGGCTGTGGAGCTCGATGCCGACATACAGCGAGATGAGGTCGCCCGAGGACGCCATCATGCCCATGCCGAGCGCGGCCAGGAGTATGAGCACCGGGTACTCGAAGTTTTTCACGCCGCGCCGCGCAAACCACTGCTGGCCCAGCGGGATGGCGACGGCCGAGGCGACGTAGATCGCCACCTTGGCGAAGGTGGCGGTGGCGTCCGAGATCAGGCCGCCGCTGAAGGCCTCGCCGAACGGCTGGGTCGCCGAGGCGACCGCCGCGGCCAACAGAACCAGCACGCTCGCGCCGCCGACCAGGGAGGTCTGCTTCGGCAGGAACGCGCCGACCACGAGCAGGGCCAGGGCCCCGACCGCGAGGATGACTTCAGGATAGGCGTAGGCCAGGTGAGCGGAGATCATCTTTGGTCCCTCACCCGCCGATCGCCGCCTGGTAGACCCGCACGAGCTGATCCACCGACGTCTGCGTCAGGTTGAACACGGAGTTGGGCTGGATGCCCATGTAGAGCGTCGAGATGATGAGCGGCGCGAAGATGGCCACCTCACGCCAGTCGAGATCGGTGATGCCTTCGAGCTTGGGGTTGGTCATCGGACCGAACACCACGGCGCGATAGAGCGTCAGCATGTAGACCGCCGAGAGGATCACGCCGGTGGCCGCCAGGATCGCCGTCCAGGTCGAGGCCTGGTAGGCGCCGGTCATCGACAGGATTTCGCCGACGAAGCCCGACGTGCCCGGCAGGCCGACGTTGCCCATCGTGAACAGCATGAAGACCGCCGCGTACACGGGCATGCGCGTCACCAGCCCGCCGTAGAACTTGATCTCGCGGGTGTGCATCCGGTCGTAGATGACACCCACGCAGAGGAAGAGCGCGCCCGAGATCACCCCGTGGCTCAGCATCTGGTAGATGGCGCCCTGCTCACCCTCGGCGTTGCCCGAGAAGATGCCCATGGTGACCAGGCCCATGTGGGCGACGGACGAATAGGCGATCAGCTTTTTCACGTCGGTCTGCCGGAAGGCGACCAGCGAGGTGTAGATCACCGCGATCACCGACAGCGCGAACACCAGCGGCGTGAAGTAGTCCGACGCGTTCGGGAACATCGGCAGGCTGAAGCGCAGGAAGCCGTAGCCCCCCATCTTCAGCAGGATGCCCGCCAGGATCACCGAGCCCGCGGTCGGCGCCTCGACGTGGGCGTCGGGGAGCCAGGTGTGGACCGGCCACATCGGCATCTTCACCGCGAACGAGGCGAAGAAGGCAAGCCAGAGCCAGATCTGCGCCTGCGGCGTGAAGTGGTAGGTCATCAGCTCGGGGATCGAGCTGGTGCCGCTGGTCCCGATCATCCAGAGGATGGCGGCCAGCATCAGGATCGAGCCGAGCAGCGTGTAGAGGAAGAACTTGAAGGCCGCGTACACCCGCCGCGCGCCGCCCCAGATGCCGATGATCAGGAACATCGGGACCAGGCCGAACTCGAAGAAGACGTAGAACAGCACGATGTCGAGCGCGCAGAACACGCCGACGACCAGCGTCTCCAGCAGCAGGAACGCGATCAGGTATTCGTGCACCCGCTTGTCGATCGATTTCCAAGACGCCGCGATACAGATCGGCATCAGGAAGGCGGTCAGCAGGACGAACAGGACGGAGATGCCGTCCACGCCCATCCGATAGCTGAGGCCCATGAACCAGGGCGCCTCTTCCACGAACTGGAAGCCCGCGTCGTTCGGGTTGAACTGCGCCACCAGCACGATCGACAGCGCGAACGTCGCCAGGGTGGTGACCAGCGCGATCCAGCGGGCGGTCTCGGCGCTCTTGGCGTCGTCCTTGCCGCCCATGCGGAGCGCCAGGATGCCCAGGACGCCGACCAGCGGGGCGTAGGTGATGAGGGAAAGCAGCGGCATCTAAGGTCGTCCCCTCAAGCAGCCCAGGCCCACAGCGCGTAGGTCAGGAGACCCGCGACGCCGAGGAGCATGACGAAGGCGTAGTGGTAGACGTAGCCGGACTGCAGGCGCCCGGCGCCCTTGCCCACCCGGACCGACAGCGCCGAGACCCCGTCCGGGCCCAGCCCGTCGATGATCTTCTGGTCGCCGCCCTTCCAGAACAGGTCGCCCAGGAGCTTCGCCGCACGGACGAAGGTGGCCTGGTAGATCTCGTCGAAGAACCACTTGTTGTAGAAGAAGGTGTAGAGCAGGCCGTTGTTGGCCGCGAGCTTCGCGCCCAGGCCCTCGCGCCAGATGTACATGTAGGCCGCGACCAGCAGGCCGCCCACCGACACCACCAGCGGCGCCCAGACCACCCACAGGGGCGCCTCGTGCTCGCCCCCGCCGTGCTCGGCCGGAAGGTTGAAGATCGCGCCGCGCCAGAACTCGCCGTTCTCGTGACCGATGAACTGGTGGTGGAAGGCGAAACCCGCCGCGATGGCGCCCACCGACAGGACGAGGAGCGGAATCCGCATCGTCCAGGGGCTCTCGTGCGGCAGATGGTCGTGACCATGGCCGTGAGCGTGGTCGTCATGCGCCTCAGGCAGCGGCTCGTCGTGGCTCTCGGCCTGGGCATGGCTCGCGTGGTCGTCATGGCCGTGGCCATGGTCGCGGTTGTGCCAGTGGTGCTCGAGATCCTCGCTGGTCCATCGGGCGTGGCCGTTGAACGTGAAGAACGCGACGCGCCAGGAGTAGAAGGCCGTCAGGCCGGCGACCAGGATGCCAATGGCGAAGGCGAAATAGCCCATCGGATGCCCTGCCCCGCCGGCCGTATAGGCGGCGTGGATGATCGCGTCCTTGGAATAGAAGCCCGCGAAGCCGATCTCGATGCCCGGGATGCCCAGGCCGGTGATGGCGATCGTACCGATGGTCATCACCGCATAGGTGATCGGCAGGTACTTCTGCAGCGCGCCGTAGCGGCGCATGTCCTGCTCGTGGGCCATGCCGTGGATCACCGAGCCGGCGCCCAGGAACAGCAGCGCCTTGAAGAAGGCGTGGGTGAACAGGTGGAACATGGCCGCCTGATAGGCGCCCACGCCGGCGGCGAAGAACATGTAGCCGAGCTGCGAGCAGGTCGAATAGGCGATGACCCGCTTGATGTCGTTCTGCGTCAGGCCGACCGTCGCGGCGAATAGCGCGGTGACGGCGCCGATGACGGTGACGATGTTCTTGGCCACCGGAGCGTATTCGAACATCGGCGACAGCAGGCAGACCATGTAGACGCCGGCGGTCACCATGGTGGCCGCGTGGATCAGGGCCGACACGGGGGTCGGGCCTTCCATGGCGTCCGGCAGCCAGGTGTGCAGGAAGAACTGCGCCGACTTGCCCATGGCGCCCACGAACAGGAGCGCGCACGACAGGTCGATCAGCGAGAAGTGGCCGCCCGCGAAGTCCCAGCCCTTGCCGACCGCCGGGGCGATCAGGGGGAACAGCTTGGCGAACTCGATGGTGCCAAACGCCCAGTAGACCGTCATGATCCCGAGGGCGAAGCCGAAGTCGCCGACCCGGTTGACGACGAAGGCCTTGATGGAGGCGGCGTTGGCCGTGGCCTTGTGGTGCCAGAAGCCGATCAGCAGGTAGGACGCCAGGCCCACGCCTTCCCAGCCGAAGAAGAGCTGCATGAAGTCGGCGGCGCTGATCAGGCTCAGCATCGCGAAGGTGAAGAGCGACAGGTAGGCGAAGAACCGCGGCTTGGCCGGGTCGTCCGCCATGTACCCCCACGAGTAGAGGTGCACGAGCGACGACACCGTGGTCACGACCACCAGCATCACCGCCGAAAGGCCGTCCAGTCGGAAGGACCAGTTGGAGATGAAGTTCCCGACGTGGATGAAGGGCGCGTAGGTGACGGTGAACGGCTCCAGGCCGCCCCAGGTCCAGCGGCTGAACACCACCCACGACAGGGCGGCCGACAGGAACAGGAAGCCAGTGGTGACGGCCATCGACGGCTTGTCGCCGATGAGCTTGCCGAACAGGCCCGCCGTGGCCGCGCCGATCAGCGGGCCGAACAGGATGATGGTGACGAGGGCTTGGGGATCCACTTGCGCTTAGCCCTTCATCATCGAGGCGTCGTCCACGGCGATGTCGCCGCGGTTACGGAAGAAGGTGACGAGGATGGCGAGGCCCACGGCGGCTTCGGCGGCCGCGACGGTGAGCACGAACATGGCGAAGATCTGCCCCACCAGGTTGCCCAGATAGACCGAGAACGCCACCAGGTTGATGTTGACGGCGAGCAGGATCAGCTCAATCGACATCAGGATGACGATGATGTTCTTGCGGTTCACGAAGATGCCGAAGACGCCGATCGTGAACAGGATCGCGGCGACCGCGAGGTAGTGTGCGAGGCCGATGATCATTCGCCGATCCCTTCGCCGCGGTTGGGGTTGACGAGCTTCATGCCGGTCTTCGGCGTGCGCAGAACCTGGTCCATGATGACCTGGCGGCGGACGCCGGGCTTGTGGCGCAGGGTCAGCACGATCGCGCCGATCATCGCCACCAGCAGCACCAGGCCGGCCGCCTGGAAGAAGTAGATGTAGTCCGTGTAGAGCACGCGCCCGATCGCCTCGGCGTTCGAGAGGGCCGAGCCGTGGCCGGACGCCACCGGCCCCACCGCGTCCTTGGCCGCGCCCTGGCTGGAGACCGTGGTGGCCACCAGCACCATCTCGGCGGCGAGGAACGCGCCGATCAGCAGGCCCAGCGGCATGTAGCGGGCGAAGCCTTGCCGCAGGGCGGCGAAGTCCACGTCCAACATCATCACCACGAAGAGGAAGAGCACCGCGACGGCGCCCACGTAGACCACCACCAGCAGCATCGCCAGGAACTCGGCGCCCATCAGGACGAAGAGGCCGGCGGCCGAGAAGAAGGCCAGGATCAGCCACAGCACCGAGTGCACCGGGTTGCGGGCCGAAACCACGCAGAATCCGGCCGCCACGGTCACCGCCGCCATGAGGTAGAATGCGATCGCCTGCAGGGCCATTCGGC
>NZ_JANINU010000100.1 GCF_024508875.1 Phenylobacterium sp. | reverse complement strand
CTCCCGGCCGCGACGCCGGCGGCGACACCGCCCGCCAAGTCCGCGCCCGCGACACCCGAGCCCAAGGCCGCCCCGGCCGCCCCGACGCCGACGCCCAAGGCCGCGCCGGCCGAAACGCCGCCCGCCGCGCCGCCGACATAGAAGCGCGCGTCCACGTCCAGCGCCGCCCGCAGCCGCTGGTGATAGGCCGCGCGCGTGATCTCCTGCGCGCCGAACTGGGCCAGGTGCTCGGTCATGAACTGGGCGTCCAGCAGCACGAAGCCGCCCGCGATCAGCCGCGCCACCAGGTGCACCAGCGCCACCTTCGAAGCGTCCCGCCGCCGCGAGAACATGCTCTCGCCGAAGAACGCCCCGCGTAGCGAGACACCGTACAGTCCGCCCACCAGCTCGCCGTCCTGCCAGCACTCGACGCTGTGCGCCCGGCCCAGGGCGTGGAGTTGCAGGTACAGCTCCTCGATCGGCCGGTTGATCCAGGTCTCCGTCCGCCCCGGCCCCGACGCGGCGCACTCCAGCACCACCCGATGGAACGCCGTGTCGAACCGCACCTCAAATGCGTCGCTCCGCACCGTCCGCGCCAACCGGCGCGAGACGTGGAAGCGGTCCAGCGGGATCACGCCCCGCCGCTCGGGATCGATCAGGAAGACCCGCGCGTCCTCCCGCGCGTCCGCCATCGGGAACACGCCCCGGGCGTAGCAGTCGAGCAGGTCGGCGGCGTCGAACGCGGACATGCCCGATGTCTAGCGCGCGCCCCCGCGCTCCGAACATGGGCAAAAGCAAATGTTGGCGGAAAGCCGCCGTCAGGCGCCCGAAGCTTAGCTCCGGCCATGCGGAATGACGGTCCTGTCGTGCTCTTCACGGGCGGCCTCGCCGGCGACGGCGTCGCTCGGAACACGGTCCATCTGGCCAACGCGCTGGCGCGGCGCGGGACGCGGGTGGAGGTGATCTGCCTGAAGGGCGGCGCCCTGGCCGGCGAGCTGCAGGGCCCCATCGTGACGCCGCTGGGCCAAGGGCGGCGGCCGCGGGGCCTGGCGTTGGCCGCAGCCGTGCCGGCGCTGCACGCGCGGTTGCAGGCGCTTTCGCCGTCGGTGGTCATGTCGATGGGCAACCACGCTCACCTCGCCGTCTGGGCTGCCCTGCGCGGACTGCCGGACATTCCGCGCCTCTATCGGATCAGCAACGACCCGCGACGCTCCACGCGGGGCGCGTCGCTGCGCGACCTGGGCCTGCGGCTGGTCGCGGCCGACGCCACGCGCCTTGTCTGTGTGTCGCAGGCAATCGCGGGGCAGGGCGCCTTCCGACGCGCGCGGCGCGATCGTCGGGTGGAGGTGCTGCCCAACGGCGTCGATGCGGCGAAGGTCCAGGCCCTGGCGCGGCGCGGCGGCCCACGCTGTGGCCAGGCGCCCTACATCGTCGCCGTCGGCCGGGCGCATCCACAGAAGAACTACGGCGCGCTCATCGACGCCCTGGCCCTGGCCCGCCGCCAGATGCCGGACCTGCAATTGCGGATCGTCGGCGCGGCGCCGTCCAGGGCGCGAGGCGCGCTTGTCGCCCAGGCTCAGGGTCTCGGGATCGGCTCGGCCGTGATCTTTCACGGCGAGACGGCCAACCCGTTCCCCTGGGTCGCCGCCGCCGCCGCCTACGTCCTGCCCTCGCTTTGGGAGGGCGCCTCGAACAGCCTGCTTGAAGCCCTCGCGCTGGGCGTGCCGCTGGTGGCGTCACGAACGGCGGGCAACGCGGCCGAGGTGCTGGACGGCGGCCGCTACGGCGCGCTCGCCGATCCCCGCGACCCGGCGGACCTCGCACGGGCCATCGTGCGCCAGGCCCTGCCGGAGACCCGGATCCTGCCGGGCGACCGGGCGGCGGCGTTCCGGCTCGAGGCCGTCACGGCGCGCCTGTGCGGCATCGTCGCCGGCGCCCGCTCGGAACATGACGAAATTCAAATGCTGCCCGAAGGCCCCGGCCATGTCCGAGGACTAGATGATGGGCTGCGGGGGACAAACATGGAGCCCTGATATGAACCTTCGAGCCCTTTTCCTTACCGCCGCCGCGGCGGCGGTGGTCGCCGCTCCGGCCGGCGCCCAGGTGACTCGGCCCAAGATCACCCTGGCGGAAGCCGTCGCGGCGGCCGAGAACCAGTTCCAGGCCCGGGCCTACGACGCCGAGTTCGACATGGACCTCGGCGACATGGTCTACGAGGTGAGCCTGGTGAAGAACGGCAAGCCCATGGAGGTGCTGATCGACGCCACGACCGGCAAGGTCGTGCGCCAGTCCAAGCCTATCCGCGCGCGTCTGCCCATCGTCGGCGAGCACCTGAAAGCCGCCCAGACGGCGCCGCGCACCCTGACCCAGACCATCGCCATGGTCGAGGAGGCCACCAAGGGTCGCGTGGCCGAGATCGGGCTGGAGCGCCGCGGCGGTCGCCACTACTACGAGGTGGAGCTGGTCGGCGCCCAGGACCGCGACGTCCTGGTCGACGTGCGCACCGGCGCCATCACGCCGCTGATCGGCGACTGACCGGAGCGAACCGCTGGGCATGCATGTGCTGGTCGTGGAGGATGACGCGCGCGTCGCCGGTCACGTGGTCAAGGGGCTGAAGGCCGAGGGCTGGCTCGTCGACCATGTGGCCGACGGCCGCCAGGCCCTGTTCCAGGTGGCCGCCGAGACCTACGACGTCGTCGTCCTCGACCGCATGCTGCCCAACGTCGACGGTCTGAAGATCCTCCAGACCATGCGGGCCGCGGGCGACTCCACGCCTGTGCTGATCCTCTCTGCGCTCGGCGACGTGGACAACCGCGTGAAGGGGCTGCGGGCCGGCGGCGACGACTATCTCGCCAAGCCCTTCGCCTTCTCGGAACTGCTGGCCCGGGTCGAGGCGCTCAGCCGTCGCAAGGGTGTCGTGCAGGAGACCACCGAACTGGCGCTGGCGGACCTGCAGATGAACCTGCTCACCCGCACCGTCACCCGGCGCGGCGAGCCCATCGAGCTGACGACGCGGGAGTTCGCCCTCCTGGAATACCTGCTGCGCAACGCCGGCCGGGTGGTCAGCCGCTCCATGCTGCTGGAGGCCGTCTGGGACTACAACTTCGACCCCCAGACGAACATCATCGACCAGCACGTGAGCCGCCTGCGCGCCAAAATCGACAAGGACTTCCAGCCGCCGCTGCTCCAGACGGTGCGCGGCATGGGCTACAGCCTGCGCGCGCCATGACCTGGCCGCGCGTCCTGCGCAGCCTCACGCTGCGGCTCACCCTGGTCTACATGGCCCTGTTCTGCGGCTCGTTCGGGCTGATGCTGGGCGCGACCTACGTCGGCGGCGTCTGGCGCCCGCTTCGGCAGGTCGAGGCGCGGATCCGGGCCGATAGCGACGCCCTGGCCGCCCTCTATCGGGCTGAGGGCCGCGACGCCCTGATCCGCGCGCTCCAGCGTCGGGAGACAACCCACATCGGCCGCTTCCCGTACCACGTGCTCACCGCCCCGGGCGGCGCGGTCGTCTCGGCCAATCTCGTGGACTGGCCGCGGGCCGCCGGCCGCGAGTGGCTTCGCTATGAGTTCGGCACCTATGCGACCGGCGCCGAGGAGGAACACGAGGCGGTGATGCGCGACGTCGCGCTGCCCGACGGATACCGGCTGCTGGTCGGCCTGGACACCGAGGACTTGGACGAGCGCGAGGACCTGATCTTCGAGGCGCTGTCGTGGGGCGCGGGGATGAGCCTGGCGCTGGGCCTGATCGGCGGCCTTGTGATGACCTACGCGGTCTCCCAGCGGCTCGACCGCATCAACCGCGCGGCGCGCGCGGTGATCGCGGGCGACCTCTCGGGCCGCGTCGCGCTCCACGGCAGCGGCGACGACTTCGACCAGCTTTCCGAGACGCTCAACGAGATGCTGGCGCGCATCGAGGACCTGGTGGCCTCCATCAGCCGCGTCTCCGACAGCATCGCCCACGAGCTGCGCACCCCGCTCACCCGCCTGCGCACCGAGCTCGAGGAACTCTCCGCCGCCGACGGACCCGACGAGGTGCGCGAGCGGACCGGAGCCGCCCTGGAAGAGGCCGCGCGCCTTCAGTCGATGTTCGAGGCCCTGCTACGGATCGCGCGTCTGGAGAGTGGACCCCAGGACGCCGACGTGCCCGTCGACCTGTCGCTGCTGCTGGAGGACGTGGTCGAACTACATCGCCCCGCGGCCGAGGATCGCCAGCTTGGGTTCATCACCCGCATCGAGCCGGAGCTGAAGTTGCGGGGCGACCGCGACCTCATCTTCCAGATGGTCAGCAACCTCCTCGACAACGCCGTCAAGTTCACGCCGCCGGGGGGCGCGATCTGCCTGGAGGGCCGGGCAGGGGCGGCGGGGCCTGAGGTGATGGTCGCGGACAACGGACCCGGCGTCTCCGCGGAGGAGCGGGGCCGCGTGCTTGAACGCTTCTATCGGGGGCCGGCGGGGTCGGCGGCCGGTTTCGGCCTTGGGCTCAGCCTCGTCGCGGCGGGCGCCGATCGGCACCGCGCCGAGCTGCGCCTGGAGGATGCTCAACCCGGCCTGCGCGTGACGGTCCGCTTCCGCACTTGATGCGCGCGCCGCAAGGTCGCCTTATGGGCGGTCCGGAGGACCGTAACCGCCATAGACACCACCGTCGTAATCCTGGAGCTCGCCGGCTTCGCGGCCCTGCTGCTGTGGGGCGTGCACATGGTGCAGACCGGCGTTCAGCGCACCTTCGGGCCGAAGCTGCGCCACTTCCTGGCGGGCGCCCTGCGCAACCGGATCCGCGCCTTCGCCGCCGGCGCGGCGGTCACGGTCGCGCTCCAGAGCAGCACGGCGACCGCCCTGATGCTGACCGCCTTCTCCGCGGGCGGGCTGGTGGAGCTGGCGCCGGCCCTGGCGGTGATGCTGGGCGCCAACGTCGGCTCGTCGCTGGTGGTCCAGGCGCTGTCCTTCGACGTGACGGTGCTGGCCCCGATCCTCGTCCTCGCCGGCGTCACCCTGTTCCGGCGGTGGGAGGACCGGCCGCACGACTTCGGCCGGGTCCTGATCGGGCTTGGCCTGGTGCTGATGTCGCTGCACCAGTTCCTGGCGTTGCTGGAACCGCTGGTGGCGCGCCCCGGCGTGAGCGAGGCGCTGCGGGTGTTAGAGGACTACACGCCCCTGGTTGTCGCCGCCGCGGCGCTGCTGACCTGGGCCGCGCACTCCAGCGTCGTCACCGTCCTCCTGGCCATGTCGTTGGCCGCCAAGGGTGTGGTCGGCATCGAGACGGGCGTCGCCTTGGTCCTGGGCGCGAACCTGGGGTCCGCGATCAATCCGCTTCTGGAGGGCGGCTCGGGCGCCGATCCCGCCAGCCGGCGGCTGCCGCTGGGCAATTTCCTCAACCGCCTCGCAGGCCTGTCGGTGGCCATGGTCGCCTTCGCCTGGGCCGCGCCCTACGCCGCCCGGCTCGGGCCGGATCCGGGCCGGGCGCTCGCCAACTTCCACACGCTGTTCAACCTCGTCTTGGCGCTCGCCTTCCTGCCGTTTCTGCGGCCGTACGCCGACCTGATCCGGCGGCTGCTGCCCAGTCCCGCGGCCGAGGCCCGCCCGGGCTCGCCCATCTACCTCGACCCGCAGGCGCGCGAGACGCCCAGCGTGGCCCTGGCGCTCGCGACCCGCGAGGCCCTGCGGATGGCCGACACCGTGGAGGGCATGCTCGCCGGCCTGCGCGAGGCGCTCCAGAGCGACAAGCGAGGGCCGATCACCCGGACCCAACAGCTCGACGACGTGCTCGACGGTCTGAACAGCGCCATCAAGGGCTACGTCCTGGCGATCCCGTCCGACCTGCAGCAACCGGCCGACGCCGCGCGCCAGACGGAAGTGCTGATGTTCGCGATCAACCTCGAGCACGCCGGCGACCTGATCGCCCGCGACCTGCTGAGCGTCGCGGAACGCCGCCAGAGCCGCGGAGTCTCATTTTCGGCCGAGGGCGAGGCCGAGCTGGTCGGCCTCGTGGACCGGCTGATCGCCAACGTGCGCCTGGCGGCCTCGCTGTTCCTCAACCGCGACCCGGCCACCGCCCGCGCGCTGGTCGCCGAAAAGGAGGCCTTCCGCGCCATCGAGGCCGAGGGCGTGGCGGCCCACTTCCAGCGCCTGCGCGCCGGCGATCCGCGCACCGTCGAGACCAGCTCGCTCCACCTCGACGCCCTGCGCGACCTGAAGCGGATCAACTCCCACCTGGTGGAAGCCGCCGCCTATCCCATCCTGCGCACCGGCGGCGAGCTGCTCCCGAGCCGTCTGAAGGGCATCGGGTAACTAGCTTTTCTGGCTCGCCATCCAGCGTTCCAGCCAGTGGATGTTGTAGTCGCCCTTCAGGATGTCGGGCTGCTGCAGCAGTTCCTGGAACAGGGGGATGTTCGTGTCGATGCCGCCGACCACGATCTCGCCGAGGCAGCGGTTGAGGCGCGCGATGCACTCCTCGCGGTCGCGGCCGTGGACGATCAGCTTGCCCACCAGGCTGTCGTAGTACGGCGGGATCGAATAGCCGGCGTAGAGCGCGCTATCCATCCGCACGCCTAGGCCGCCCGGCGCGTGATAGTCGGTCACCAGCCCCGGCGAGGGGGCGAAGGTCTTCGGGTTCTCGGCGTTCACCCGGCATTCGATGGCATGGCCCTCGAACACCACATCCGACTGCTTGAATGACAGCGGCAGGCCGGCGGCGATGCGGATCTGCTCGCGCACAAGGTCGATGCCGGTGATCGCTTCCGTCACCGGGTGCTCCACCTGCAGGCGGGTGTTCATCTCGATGAAGAAGAACTCGCCGTTCTCGTACAGGAACTCGATGGTGCCGACGCCGAGGTAGCCGATGGCGCGGACGGCATCGACCACGACCTTGCCGATCTTCGCGCGCGCGGCGGCGTCGATGACGGGCGAGGGGGCCTCTTCCAGCACCTTCTGGTGGCGGCGCTGCAGCGAGCAGTCGCGCTCGCCCAGGTGCACCACGTTGCCGTGGCTGTCGGCCACGACCTGCAGCTCGATATGGCGCGGGGTCTGGAGGTAGCGCTCCATGTAGACCGCGTCGTCGCCGAAGGCCGCCTTGGCCTCGGAACGGGCGGTCTGGACGGCCTCGATCAGGTCGTCCTCGGTCTTGGCCACCTTCATGCCCCGGCCGCCGCCGCCGGCGGCCGCCTTGATCAGCACCGGGAAGCCGATCTCCTTCGCCGCGGCGATGGCCTCTTCCTCGGTGGTCACTGCGCCGTCCGAGCCGGGCACCACGGGGATCCCGGCTTCCTTCACCGCCTGCTTGGCGGTGATCTTGTCGCCCATCAGGCGGATATGCTCGGCCTTCGGGCCGATGAAGGTGAAGCCGTGCGCCGTGACGATCTCGGCGAAGCGGGCGTTCTCCGACAGGAAGCCGTAGCCGGGGTGCACCGCCTGGGCGCCCGTGATCTCGCAGGCCGCGATGATGGCCGGGATGTGCAGGTAGCTCTTGGCGGCGGGCGGCGGCCCGATGCAGACGCTCTCGTCCGCGAGCCGCACCCACATGGCGGACGAGTCCGCTTCCGAGTGCACGGCGACGGTGGAGATGCCCATCTCCTTGCACGCGCGGTGGACCCGCAGCGCGATCTCGCCTCGGTTGGCGATGAGGATCTTGTCGAACATCCGGCTACTCGATGATGGCCAGGGGTTCGCCGAACTCCACGGGCTGGGCGTCGTCGACCAGGATCTCCACGATCTTGCCGGCGCGCGGCGCGGGGATCGGGTTCATGGTCTTCATCGCCTCGACGATGAACAGCGTCTGGCCGGCCTCGACCGTGTCGCCGACCTTCACGAAGTGCGGCGCGCCGGGGTTGGGTTGCAGGTAGATCGTGCCGACCATCGGCGACTTCACCTCGTCGCCGCTGGCGCGAGCCGGGGCGGCCGCAGGCGCGGCGGAAG